>JBFJOD010000120.1:0-10190 GCA_041617795.1 Gemmatimonadota bacterium
GATCGCCGTGGCGGAGCCGGCGCTGATCCTGCTGGACCTGATGATGCCGGAGATGGACGGCTTCGAGTTTCTGGACGCGCTGCGCGGGCGGGGCTCGGGGTCGGCGATTCCCATCGTCGTACTGACGGCGAAGGATCTGACCGAGGAAGAGCGGCGCCGACTGAACGGCGGCGTGGAGCGGATCGTCGAGAAGGCCCACTACACCCGTGACGCCCTGCTCAACGAAGTCCGCCAGCTCGTATCGACCAAAGCTAAACACTAACAGATAGACGATGGGCAGTAGACGAACCTCAACACCGGAACGCGCGCAGCCGAAGCAGAACGACCTGGCGCGGCGACAGGCGGCATTACTCCGCCTCAGTACCGGCATCGCGGCCGCGCACGACGAAGCCGAGATCTACCGCGCCGTGGTCAACGGCCTGCACGACGAAGCGTTGGGCTTCAACTTCCTCGGGCTGTTTCTGCTCGACGAAGAAACCGGTGATCGCGTCCTGCAGGCGACGATCGGCTGGCCGGACGCGCCGGAAAACTGGCGCGTGCCATCCGGTCAGGGGTTGAGTGAGCGTCCGTTCAAAGACGGCAAGCTTCACTATACGCCGGATGTCACGCGCGAACCGCAGTATCTCTCGAGCCTGGCTCGCGGCTCGGAAGTCGACGTCCCCATCAAACTGGACGGCCGCACCATCGGTGTGCTGGTCGTCGAGAGCGACGAGCCGAATTCCTTCGGCGATGAAGATTTCGAGATCCTGACAGCAGCAGCGAACCAGGCCGGTATCGCCGTTGCTCGCGCCCGCGCGCTGTCCGCAGAACGGCGGCGCGCCGACGAGCAAAAGGCTCTGCTCGAAACCATGGCCGACTTGTCGGCGGAACTCGAGCTCAACCGGCTGTTGCGCGCCGTATTGCAGCGAGCCGACACCCTGCTCGGCGTCACCGGTGGCGAGCTGGCGATCTACGACGAGGCGGCCGCCGAGTTGGTCGTCGTCGCCAGCCACAACATCGGTATGGACTCCACCGGCACAAGACTGAAGCTGGGCGAAGGCGCCATGGGCCACGTCGCCCAAACTCACGAGCCGATCATTATTCCCAAGTATCAGGAGTGGTTGGGCCGTTCCGCCAAGTACGAAGACGTTACCGTGCACGCGGTGATGGCGGCGCCGTTGCTAATGGGAAAACGCCTGGTCGGCGCCATGGCCAGCGTGCACTCCGACCCTGCGCGTAAGTTCGGCCCCGCCGACCTGCGTCTACTGAACATGTTCGCGCCGCAGGCCGCCATCGCCATCGGGCGAGCCCGATTGCTGGAGGCGGAACGCAAACGGGCCGACGAGCAGAAAGCGCTGCTCGATACGATGGCCGACCTGGTGGGAGAGTTGGAGCTGTCGAAAGCGCTGCTGGCCGTGCTGGAGCGTGCCGTCACCTTGCTCGGGGTGACGGGCGGCGAGGTCGCGATTTACGAGGAGGAGAAACAAGAACTGGTCGTCGTCGCCAGTCGGAATATCGGCAAGGACTCCACCGGCACCCGGCTCAAACTGGACGAAGGCGCCATGGGTCACGTGGCGGTGACCCACGAGCCGATCATCATCCCGAGTTACCACGAATGGCTGGGTCGCTCCGCCAAGTACACCGATCTGGTCGTCAACTCGGTCATGGCGGCGCCATTGCTCATCGGCCGACGGTTGGTCGGGGCCATCGCCACCGTGCATTCCGACCCCGAGCGCGTCTTCGGCGAGGAGGACCTCCGCCTGCTGAACTTGTTCGCGCCGCAAGCCGCCATCGCCATCGAGAACGCGCGGCTCTATACGGCCGCGAACCGGCAGAAGCAGTACTTCGAGGACCTGGTGCTCAACAGCCCGGTGGCGATCGTGACGCTCGACCTCGAGGCCAAGATCGTCTCCTGTAACCCGGCCTTCGAAAGGCTGTTCGGCTACGACAAGGACGAAGCCATCGGCCGCGAGCTCGACGCGCTCATCACCACAGATGCGACCCGGGCCGAAGCGGAAGCCTACAGCCGCGAGGCCATGGACCGGCCCTTGCACGGCATGGGACGACGCCGCCGCAAAGACGACAGTCTGGTCGATGTCGAGGTTCTGGGCGTGCCGGTGATCGTCGACGGAGAGCGTGTAGGTCTGATGGGTCTATACCACGATATCAGCGAGCTGTTGGAGGCACGCCGCGAAGCCGAAGCCGCTAACAGCGCCAAAAGCCAGTTCCTGGCCAACATGAGCCACGAGCTGCGCACGCCGCTCAACGCCATCTTGGGCTACAGCGAGATGCTTCAGGAAGAGGTCGAGGACCTGGGTCCAGACGAGATGATTTCGGACCTGGGTAAGATACATACCGCCGGTAAGCACCTGCTGTCGCTCATCAATGACGTCCTCGATCTCTCCAAGATCGAGGCCGGCAAGATGGAGCTGCACCCGGAGACCTTCGACGTGCTACAGATGATCGAGGAAGTAGCCACCACGGTGAAGCCGCTGGCCACGAAGAACGGCAATCGCCTCGATGTTCTCAGAACGAACCAACTGGGAACCATGCACGCGGACCTCACAAAGGTTCGCCAGATGCTGCTCAACCTCTTGTCTAACGCATGCAAGTTCACGGAGAACGGCAACGTAACTTTGACGGTCGAGCGTGAGCACGACCATGGCCGTGACACTCTCGTCTTCCAGGTCAGCGACACCGGCATCGGGATGACGCCGGAGCAGATGGAGAAGCTGTTCGAGGTGTTCGCTCAGGCGGACTCTTCTATCGCCAGCAAGTACGGTGGCACAGGACTCGGGCTGGCGATCACCAAGCGGTTTTGCCAGCTGATGGGTGGTGACGTTCAGGTGGAGAGCCAGCCGGGCGAGGGCTCGATCTTCACTGTGCGCTTACCGGCCAGTAACGATTCAGAATCGACAACATCAGTGCAATAACAAACGGAGACGGTGAATGGCCCGAATTCTCTTGGTCGAAGATAACGAGATGAACCGCGACATGCTGTCGCGACGCCTGGCGCGCAAAGGCTACGAGGTCGAGATGGCCGTGGACGGACGCCAGGGTGTCGACATGGCACGGAGCGGCAGCTACGACCTCATCCTCATGGACATGAGCCTGCCCGAAATCGACGGTTGGGAGGCGACCCGCCAGCTGCGCGCGTCGACGGAGACAGCCAGCATCCCGATCATCGCCCTCACCGCCCACGCCATGGCGGGAGACCGCGAGAAGGCGATGGAGGCCGGATGCGATGATTACGACGTCAAGCCGGTGGAGCTTCCGCGGCTGCTCTCCAAGATCGAGACATTGCTGTCGAGGACGGCGTGAGCCTGAACGCCGGAGGCTCCAATAAAGCCGTTGCAGGCCAGACCGTCGCCGAACTGCGGCACGAGCTGCGCACCCCCGTTAACCACATCATCGGCTACTGTGAGATGCTGTTGGAAGATGCCGTCGATGCCGGCCGCAGCGAACGAACCGTTCCCCTCGAGCAAGCACTAGCAGCGGCACGCGAAGTATTGTCGCTGATCGGATCTTCGCTTCCCGGCACCCAACAGCAGGTTAAAGAAGCCGAGATATCCGAGCTGTCACAAGCGCTGCGCGAACCGCAGAGCCGTATCCTTCAGGCCACGAGCTCTCTGCTTGGCCAGGCGGGCCAGCCACCGGAGACAGACTTCGTGTCCGACGTCCAGAAGGTCCAGCAGAGTGCCAAGCGGCTGTTGGCTGTACTGGAACCCGCGGTCGCGGCGCCGCCGCCGAAAGCGGATTCGCTTACGGGCATCGAGAACGCCGCATCAGCCGAGACAATCGCTGACACGGACAAGCCGCTCGTATTGGTCGTCGACGACAACGAAGATAACCGGACGATCCTGCAGCGCCGGCTCGAACGGCAGGGGTATGCCGTCGAATGTGCCGAGAACGGCCAGCGCGCCCTGGCTCAAATCAGCCAACGGTCGTTCGACCTGGTTCTCCTCGATATCATGATGCCGGAGGTCGATGGTTACGAGGTACTGGCCCAACTGAAGAGCGGGCCGGCCACCCGTGACATCCCGGTCATCATGATCTCCGCCCTGGACGACCTCGGCTCGATCGTCCGCTGCATCGAGCGCGGCGCCGAGGACTATCTGCCGAAGCCCTTCGATCCGGTTTTGCTGCGAGCCCGCATCAGCGCTTCGCTCGAAAAGAAACGCTTGCGCGACGGTGAAGTCGAATACCTGCGTCAGGTCAGCTCCGTCATCGAGGCGGCCACTGCGGTCGAAGCGGGGAGCTATGAGCCGGGCTCTCTGGGTAGCATCGCGCAGCGTAGCGATGAGTTGGGGCGCCTGGCCCGCGTGTTCGATGCCATGGCCAGCCAGGTGCGTGCCCGCGAAGAGCGCTTGCACAAGCAGGTGCACGCCCTCAAACGCGCCATCGAAGAAGCGGCGCACAAGCCGCGAGAGAGAGAATCGCAAACGGAAGCAGAGCTGGAGGTGGGCCAGGTCTTCGCTGACCGCTACGAGATTCTCACGGTCGTCGACGGTGGCGGCATGGGGATGGTTTACAAAGCGCGCGACCGCGAGCTTGAAGAAGACATCGCGATCAAGACGCTGCACTCCGAACTGCTGCGCGGTGACGCCTCATTGGTCGACCGCTTCAAGGCGGAGATACGCCTCACGCGCCGCCTCTCGCACCCCAGCATCGTGCGCACCCACGATTTCGGCGAGTCGGACGGCGTCTACTACCTGACGATGGAGTACATCGAGGGCGTGACGGCGCGAAAGCTGATCGACACACGTGGCACGCTCGGCGTACCTTCGACGCTGGCCATCGCCACACAGCTGGCGAAGTCGCTGGCGGTCGCCCACGAAGGGGGTGTGATCCACCGCGACATCAAGCCCCAGAACCTCTTGCTGGACAAGGAAGGCGAGCTGAAGGTGCTCGATTTCGGCGTCGCGCGCCTGGCTGAGCATACCAGCCAACGAACCGAGGTCGGCATGGTCGTCGGTACGCCCGCCTACATGGCGCCCGAGCAATTGCTCGAGGAGACGACAGACGAACGAAGCGATCTTTATTCGGTTGGCGTCGTGATGTACGAATGTCTCACGGGCCGTCTACCGTTCGATGGGAAGTCCGCGGTCGCGCTGATTGCCAAGCTTCTAAGAGACGAACCGATCCCGCCCGCCAAGCTGAACGACGAAGTGCCCCCAGAGCTTTCGATTCTGATTCTCCGGCTGCTGAGCAAGGAGCCGGAGGGCCGGCCCGCTTCGGCGGCTGAGCTGAGCGAGCTCCTGGCGCAATTCGCCTGAGGTGAAGCGTCCGGCGATTGGCCCGCCTTACCCGTTAGCGACCGCCGCTCTCCGTAACGACCACCGTCGCGGTCATGAACGGGTGCGGAACACAATGGTACGGGTAGCGCCCTGCTTCATCAAAGGTGAATTGGAACGACTGACCGGGTGTGAGTAGCGGCGACTCCCAAACGCCGTCATCCGACGTGCTCGTATGAGGCACCTGGTCGCGATTCACCCAGCGGACGGTCGTACCGGCCGGGATCGTCAACTCCTTGGTCGCGAACGCCAGCCGTGCGATCTCGACCTCAACTACCGGGCCCTCAGCCGCATCGGCATCCGCTCCTTGCATGGCCGGTCGGGGCCGTTCGGCGCTCGGCTCCTCCCGTGGATTGAAAAGCTCGCCCCAACGGTGGCCGCTGAAGCGGATCGTGAACTCGAAGCCCCAAAACGTCGTGCCATCGACACCCACCGACAGCCCTTCCAGCGTGCCGCTGGTCACGTTCGTGGCGAACAGAGCGAACGTGTGCGGGGTGTAAGGGATCCGCATCGTCGCACCGGCGCTCCAACCGATCTGCGCGTCCGACTGCGTGAACATGTTCGCATAGTCACCCGTCAGCGCCACATACTTGTTGAGCCTGACTTTCGCACCGCCGGCCAGCGCGAACTCCGCTTCTTCTTCCTCGGCCGGTCGACTGAATGGGTTCGAGTAAGCGCGGCCCGCGGCGATCAGCATCAATCGCCCTTCCTCGAACTGCGCCGCTAGCTCGCCGTCGAAGCTGTCGGTCGCATCGTTCCAAGCACCCAATAGCGAGAACGACAGCCTGCCGCCCACCGCGTCGCGAATCGGCACCACTTTCAAGTAAGGCTGCCACTCGTTCGCCTGGCCGGCGATCAGCGAGTTGCTGCTGTAGCGCACCCCCAGCATCGCCCGCGAGAACAGTCCATAGGTGAGCGCGAAAGTCGGGTAGTTGACGACCTTGCCTTCGCCGAACAGATCACTGATGTCTTTGTCCGTTCCGACGACTTGAAAGCGATGCGAAAATTGGAAGAACAGGTCGTGCGGGGCTGACACCCAGGTCCCCTCGAGGTTGACCGTTCGCTGGTCCAGCGGCTGCGCCGCCGCGTGCGGGGCAGCGCCTGCCACTAGACCCAGCGTGCAGAGCAGCGCCACACAAAATCGATTCGAGCTCAACCCGCGTTCCGGCATGCCGTCGTACTTCGGCCTTGGCGTTTTCATTGAACGGTTATGATCCCTTCTTCGCCGCCGTGGATGTCACACCGATATTCCCACAAGCCGCTGCGATCAGGAGTGAAGACGTAGCTCGCGCCCGGGGCAAGGTCGCCGCTGTCGAATCGTTCGGCACCCTCGGGCACCTTCCTTGCCGAGACCGTATGAACCAGTTGCCCCGTATTCACCCACTCGATCGCATCGCCTAGCGCGACCGTCGCGTTGCCATCGCCACCGGGACCTGCAAACCCGGTGTCGGTGACATCGATACGCACCGTGTTGCCGCCCCCATCATCGCCCCCACCCCCCGCGGAATCGCTCACCACGATCGTGCCGACCATCTCGGGGTGATAGTCGCAGACGAAGCTCCAGTTTCCGGTCTGCGGTGGCGTCCAGTGATAGACCTGACCCGTATCCAGATTGCCGCTGTTGAATCCGCCGGCCGGGCCGCTCGTCGAAGTCGCGGTATGGTCCGCAAAGTCCTGGTTCACGAACTTGATCGTCTGGCCGACCTCGACCTCGATGCGGTTCGAACCATTGGGCCCGCGGAACGAGAAATCGACGATGTCGACCACGACTGTATCAAAGGCAACATCACCACCACCGCCTCCGGTTCCCGTGGTGTCCGGTGGAGCCCCGCCCTCTCCCACCTTCAAGACCGCGCCAGACATGTCCACAGGGTGGAAATCGCAACGGTACACCCAAACGCCGGTGCTGAGCGGCGTCCAGTAGTACGCCTCTCCTTGTGACAGGCGTCCGCTGTCGAAGCTGGAACCACCGGCCGGTGTGCTGGTCGAGGTCGCCGTATGCGGGGCGGCGTCCAAATTGATGAACTTCACGGTCTGGCCCAGGGATATCGTCAGGCTGTCTGTGCCGTTGGGCGCTCGAAACTGGAAGTTCTCGATGACGATCTGGATGGTGTCTGTAACCCCGGCGTTCGGTCCGCCCCGCCCGTCTTCATCGACTCCTGGTATGTCTTTGCAGGCCCAAACGGTGACCACAGTTAGCAGTGCGAATCCAAGCCCCCGGCCTAACGCGCTCTTCTTCACTATCGTCTCTCGCTCCATCTGGTGAGTGGCTGATCGCAGCCGATCGTAGTCAGATCGCGCCTCACTCAGCAGCGTGGGACCGACCCGTGTGTCACTTCCGCTGTATTTCCGCGGGGGAACAGGCGGCATTCAGGCAGGAGCCGTGCCAACCACGCACCGGCTGCCCGCCTCCGGGCTCGCCGTTGCGGGATCAGGCCTTCCAGAGCCGCAGGCCCTCCCGACAGATCACATTGCCTGTGTTCAGGTGGATCGAAACGGAACACATGGCCCGCTGCGCTACAGGCTGCGCGGCAATAGCTCAGGTCGAGGGCCGGCGGGCTGCCGGCCGACTAACGCCATTCGGCCACAAGCAGCGCTGGATCGCTCGGCTCGCCGTTCACCCAGACCTCGAAGTGGAGGTGTGGCCCGGTGACCTTGCCCGTTGAACCCTGAGCACCGAGGACCGTAACGCGAGAGACGCGCTCCCCAACCGCCACGGCCAGGCTACCGAGATGCGAGTAGAACGTCTCGACTCCCGAACCGTGATCGAGGATGATCACCGTCCCATGATCCGCGCCCCCTGTATAATCCGCGGTCGCCACCTTTATCAGGCCATCCGCGGGAGCCAGGACTCGGGCACCGGGACCGCCGACGATGTCGATCCCTCTATGATGAGCCTCCTTTCCGGTAAAAGGATTCATCATCGGTCCCCACGCCGCCGTCACTCGCGATCCGGGCATGGGGTTGTCGAGCGTTATCTCATTCTGCTGAGCTGGTGCAACCGGGCTCGCCAGCGGCAGCAGGAACAAGGCCAGAGCGACAGGCGCGAGCGACGAGTAGGCGACGGTCCCTCGTCCAGTTGTAGTCGCCTTTGTCTTGATGATCGATTCTATGCGCATGCGAAGTCTCCTCTTATCGCTAGGCTCGGGCCCCGCCCGTCAAGTCCGGGAGCTCAATCACCCAGGATCTGTAGTACCAGCCGGCGCGAGCGCGGACGGTTATCGAAGTCGCAGTAAGTGATTTGCTGCCAGGTCCCCAGCAGCAGTTGGCCATCGAGGAAGGGCACGGTGAGGGATGGGCCGAGCAACGCCGCGCGCACGTGTGAGTGGCCGTTGCCGTCGCCCCAGCGCTGGTTGTGGGCGTAGTCGGCATCAGGTGGAGCGATGTCGTCAAACGCCCGCTTGAGATCGCTGAGCGCGCCCGACTCGTATTCAATCGTCGTGATGGCGCTTGTGGAGCCCGGGCAGAAGATCGTCACGACCCCGGACTTGATTCCGCAGGCTCGAACGCTCTCCGCGACGTAGGCGGTGATGTCGAGCATGTCGGCGTTGCCCCGCGTCTCGAGCTCGATCGTGTCGGTCACGACCATGGATGTCACTTTATCTCATCGAGGTGATCGAGAGGCACCGTGAGGCCCATGATGTTCCAGCCGGCGTCGACGTAAATGATCTCGCCGGTCACACCGCGGCTCCAATCGCTGAGCAGCCACAGGGCGGTATTGCCCACGTCCTCGGTTGTGATCAACGTCCGCAACGGCGATGCCTTTTCGGAATAGGTGAGGATCTTTTTGAAGCCGCCGATCCCCGCCGCGGCCAACGTCTTGATCGGACCGGCGGAAATCGCATTAACCCGGATTCCCTTCGGTCCCAGATCCGAGGCCAGATACCGCACACAGGCCTCCAGCGCCGCCTTGGCCACACCCATGACGTTGTACTGCGGCGCGACTTTCACTGATCCGTAGTAAGTGAGCGTGAGGATCGATCCGCCGTTCTTCATCAGCGGCTCGACGGCACGGGTCAGCGCCACCAGCGAGTAGGCGCTGATGTCCAACGCCATCCTGAAACCCGACCGGCTGGTATCGACGAAGCGACCCTGCAGGTCACCGCGATCGGCGTAGGCGATGGAATGCACCAGCACGTCTATCGTGCCGTGAACCTCTTCGATCTTCTTGAAGACCCTCTCGATGGCAGTGTCATCGGCAACGTTGCATTCCTCGACCAGTTTTGCGCCGACGCTCTCCGCCAACGGGCGAACCCGCTTCTCGAGCGGAGGAGCGCCATAGCTAAACGCCAACTCGCACCCCTCGCGGTGTAGCGCCTGCGCGATCCCCCACGCGATCGAACGTTCGTTGGCCACGCCGAAGATCAGCGCCGTCTTGCCGTCGAACAGCCCCATGCGGGTCCTCCCTCACCCGGGATATCGTAAGCAAATCCGTGATTTTGACCCCCCAATGTAATGCGCGATCACGGTCTGGTCATCTGCTGGCGTGGGCATGGCGGCGCCGGCGCTTGACCCACCCACCCTCACGCCTTATCAAGCCATCATCTCAACACGGTTTCAAACTGGGACACTGTATATGAAGCGCTGCGAGTGGGCCGCGACGGATCTGTCCAGATCCTACCATGACGCGGAGTGGGGCGTGCCGCTGCACGACGACCGCGCGCTGTTCGAGTTGCTGATCTTGGAAGGAGCCCAGGCGGGCCTCAGTTGGGAGACCATCTTGAAGAAACGCGAGAACTATCGGCGCTTGTTCGATAATTTCGACGCCGCCGCCATCGCGCGCTACGACAAGCGCAAGATCGCGAAACTGCTGGCCGATCCGGGTATCGTGCGCAACAGTCAGAAGATCAACGCCACGATCGTCAACGCCCGTGCCCTGGCCGAAGTGCAGTCGGAGTTTGGAAGCTTCGATTCCTA
>JBFJOD010000121.1:0-10112 GCA_041617795.1 Gemmatimonadota bacterium
GGATGGTCCGCGCAGAGTCTAGGATCCGGGTAGGCGCATCATGGTCCGACACAAGGGGGGTGCCGGCATGAGCATGAGCGATTTCCAGCGGCGGCAGGCCGACAGGGCGAACCAGATGATCGAGCGACTGTGGAAATTGTTGCAGTTGATAGTAGTCGGCTTGCTCGCCTGGACTGTCGAAGCCGTCTCAGATATCAAGACCGACGTCGCGGTGCTGAAGTCAGAGATGTCATCGATCAAGGCCAGCACCGGCGATCGCTACTACGGACACCAGGCCGCATCGGATTTCGCGCAGGTGTGGCGGCAGCTCGAAACGAACAGCAAGCTATTGCTGTCGCATGAGGCGCGCCTGGATGTGGCCGAGCAGCAGATCGTCGAGCTGCGCGCGACCATGGTGACCAATCGACTGAGCAATGGGGAGTCCGCCGCCAGGCGGCGCAACAACGTGGAGACCGACCGATGAACCGAGGAATGTTGATTGTGGCGATCGCCGCCATGGTGCTGGCGGCTGCCGGGTGCGCGGGGAAGTCGAAGCTGGGCGAAGGGTCGCGGCTGGAGTGGCTGATGCCGACCGCCGTCGGCCAATGCAACCAGGCACTCCAGGAGATCCGCGAGTGCGGTGAGCAGATCAAGGCCGATGGCGCGGCCGTGCTGCAGGGGCCGGCGACCGAAGCGCTCCAGGAAGCGGTCTCCGGGGCCGTCTCCCGGGCGATCGTGCCAGGGCAGTAGGATGCCCAGCCGGACGCCGAAGCAGGCCAGGACGATGCGAGCGGCCGCCCACAGTGCGAGCCTGCGCCGCAAGCTGGGGATACCGCTGTCGGTGGCCAGGGAATTCGTCAAAGCTGATGCCAGGGGTGGTGCCGGCAGGAAGCGCCGGAGGAAATGATTGCGGGGGAAGGGGCCGGCCGGGGCAATCCCGGCCGGCTTGGTGGATGGGCTAGAAATTCGGCCGGGAGACGCGCACCAGCTCGATGCGTGGGCTGGCGCCTAGTGCTTCGATCAAATCCTGAAATTCTGTCGACCGTAGCACCAGCTCGCCGGCAAGGCCGCCGTTCACAAACACCCTGAAGTACGTGTGGCCAGGATCCTCATGGTCCACTGCGAAGTGAATCACCATAGTTGCTCTCTCTCTCCAGTTTCAGAAGGTGCCCAGGCCCGGGCACAGGATGGCGATGGTCGAGCCGGCGATGGCGCCCGCGATGTAGCCGCCGAGTCCGGCGGAGACGATCATCGCCAGGATGATAGCCAGCACCAGGCCCCACTCACCGCCGGTGCCACCGACTCTCCAGTAGCCGCTGGGTGGTCTAGTCATCTGCGAAACCTCCGACCTGGATCCAGCGCTCACCATCGTGTGCGATGTACCCCTTCTGTTGCAGTTGAAACATCAGGCGGAAAGTCTGCGTTTTGGACTTGCCCAGCGCTGCGGCCAGCTTGCGCAGGCTCGCGTAGGGCAGGACCAATGCCGCTTGCAGTGCGCCGCGCTCCGCCCGGGTGAGCGGTTCCAGCTTGTTGGCATCACCAGGCGCGGCCAGCAGCATTGCCGTCCAGACCTGGTGCGCCAGTGCGCTGGCCGCATCGAGCGTGATGCACTGCTTGTCCATGCTGTCGCCTGGCCGCCAGGGCGGCACCACCGCCAGGATCCGATCCGCGCCTTCGCGGACCATGCTGGCGGTCGGGATTGTCGGGACCGTGTGCTCAATCGCCATAGCCAGTTGCCTCCTTTCGACGCGCCCAGAAATCGAGCAGCATCGAGACGTCGTCGGGGTGCCGCTCCATCTGCTCCTCGATCAGCGGCAGGTTGTGTTTGGCGAACCATGCCGGGTCCGCCTCATCGATCGACTTGCGCATCGCGCGCGACCACAGGGTGAGCTGATCGGTCGAGTGGATCTCTCCCGACTTGGCGCTCACCATCCTGTACAGTTTCGGCGGTGCACGCTCGCCAAGGATGTCGGCGGTCTCTGGCGTCAGCGGCGTAGCGGCCACCTCCTCGACTTCGGCATCGATGACATCGTCGGGCACCACAGTTCCGGTCGGCGTGATGTAGGTCGCCTGGCCGCGATCGACGTGATCTTCCATCGCCGCCGCGAGTTGCATCACCGACAGCGGCATCGACCTGGCCAGCCGGCGCTTGGCCGACTTCTCCGCCATCGCAGGGAAGCCGATTGCCGGGTCATTCCAGGGGCTGTCGGGCTTGCGCGCACCGGGCGACTTGGCCTTGATTGCCAGGATCTCATCGATCGAGAGCGGGCGCTGGATGATCGGTGCGCGACCGGCAGCGGTTGCCGCCGCCCAGGCGCCGATGATCTTGCGCTTACTCTCATTGCCCAGCTTCGGCCGATGGCCGATGAAAGCGCGCGAGCCGAGTTCAAATTCGAATTCGTCTCCTTCGCGCACGATCGCCGCGTTGATGGTCCAGCCGGCCCTGGCCGCAAGGGTGTTGTACCCCTTGTAACCAACGATGAGCTGCACCTTAGACTTGAATGGGATCAGGAATGCCTGACCCGTGTAGCCGTCACACTCCAGGCCCAGCACCGATGCACTTAGCGCCGCGTTGATCAGACTCTGCCGATCGGCACTGACCAGGGCGGGGTTGCGCTCGCAGCTCACCAGTATGGTGCGGCACATGCGCTCAGGGTCCACGCCTGTGCCGTGCAGCAGGCTGACCATGGTCGGCATGGTCATGGTCAGGGCTTTCTCGACCCTGGCCAGTTCGGTTGAGTTACTCATAATCGTTCTCCTTGATCGAAAGCGGCTTGCGCCGTTTCGTTGCGGGTGAAACCAGAATGCCGTTGTCGAGCAGATCTGTGATGAAGTCCGGCATGTCATCTAAGAACGCCAGACGAATTGCCCGGGCCTGCGCTTCGCTGAGCTGGACGCGCTTCTCGCGGACGTTGGCCCAGCCCAGGTAGATGCGATAGCCGGGCGCCTCGATCACGCCCGCCTTGCCGGCGGTCTCCAGGATCTGCGCCTTCGCACGGTCGGCAGCCACGCCAGCCTCCGCCGCCTGCTTCTTGCGCTCGCGGTACTCCTCGACGGCGGCTGCCGTCATCTCATCGCCGGCCGCCACTTCGACCGAATCGGTCTCCGGGTACATGGCGTCCAGCACCGCGAATTCACGCGGCATGCCCTGGATCGGGGGGCACCGATTGTTAGCCACCTCTTCGAAGAAGGCGCGCGCTTCGCGCACGATCTCTTTCTGCAGGTGCTCGTTGGGCCAGCGACGGTAGATCTTGAGCTGGTTGCCGCCGACCAGTGCGGCTATGACGCCCCATGCCGCTTCGCGAACCATAAGTTGCACCTGCAACTGGATCTCGATGTGCGGCGGCGCCATCTCCTCCGACCACTGGTCTTTCCAGATCAGGTAGTCCACCGACTTGGCCTCGACTACCCCATCGCCCAGGGCAGGATCCCAGCACGTCGCGTCGATCGTGCAGCCTACCGGCTCGGTGTCGTGCGCTTGGTAGGTCTGCGCTTTGTGCGGCGTCACTTCGATGCCCAGCTCATCGGCCGCCATCTCCAGGATCACGCGCTCCAGGCGCGTGCCGATGGCCATGCGTTCGTCGCCTGGCCCATCGATGTCCTGTCCTTTTGCCCAGTGGTACAGCATCCACCGGGTCAGGTACGGGGACCGGTTGAAAAGTGCAGCCGCCTGGCTGGCACTGACGGTCTTGCGTGTCACGTCTGGCATTGTTGCTCTCCAGTCATGGTTACAATTGAAACTTCTAGAACGACGAATGGGCGGCCCCGTTGCCAGGGCCGCCCGATGCGCATCACCTCCTAGTCGGTCATCTCGGTTATCGGGCTGGGACCGCGACGGTCGGCCGAGACGTTCAGCGAGCAACGGCCGGTGATGCGGCGGATCTCGCGAGCCGCCGCCAGCTTCCGGGTGAGTAGCTGCCCGATGCGTTCCTCGATCGCCGCTCGGTGCTTGCGGGCGTTGGGGTTGCTGTCCATCTGCTTGTTGAGATGCTGGATCTGCTCGCCCAGCACCTCGTAGTGCAGACGCAGGTACTCCAGTCGGCCGGACATATCAGTAGCCGGCCGGCCGGATGAACAGTATCGACAGCAACCGTCGCCAGAACCCCGGCCGCCGCATGCGCTCGCGCGGGGCCTGGTAGTCCGGGTGCAGTCGCAGGGCGCCGGGGGCCAGCATCACGCTCGCCGGGGCCGGGGCGTGGGACGCCGGCCGCTTGGTCAGCGGGTCTACCCACTCCTGCGCCCGGCGGTCCGCGATCGGCATGTACCGGGCGAAGATCGCGTGCTGCCCGCCGTTGTCACCGTCGATCAGCTCGATGTCGCCGGGCCAGGCTTCGCAGCCGCCCAGCATCTCGGGCCGTTCGTCCGGCCACATGGCGAGGATGCGCACGCCGCTAGACACTCGGCGCTTGTCGCACAGGTGCACCGTGCCGCACGGGTTCTCGCGCTCCCCCTGTTCATCCTGATCGACGTGCGAGAGCAGCACCGCGCGGCTGTCCGGGTCAAGGCTGACCTGGACCCGATCGCCCGGGACGAAGTTGGCCATCATGGCCAGCTCCCTGGACAGCCGGATTCGGATCACCGGGTACTCAACCCCTGGCCGGTTCTTCATCTTCATCACGCCGCTGGCGATCCGCAGCGGCGCGCGGGTATGCAGCCGCATCGAGCGCAGCTTTCGATCTTGCTTCATTGACTCCCGGGCCGGGGTTGCCCCCGGCCCGCCTCATTGGGTTGGTTACAGATGTGACGGTCGCTTAGGCGGCCAGCTTGGTGTCGGCGATCTTGCGCCACTGGGTTTCGGGGATGGTCAGCACACGGCTGCCCGCTTCTTCCAAGTCGGTTGCGGTGTCATAGTCCACCTCAGCCAGATTGGCGACGGCGGTGATCGCGTTGAGCGCACCCCACTTGGAGAAGTCACCCTCGCCCAGCAGGTTCGCCAGGCTGGCGCGGGCCTGCCCCTCGTTGAGACCGGCCAGCTTGGCCACCTCGCCCCAGCTCGACTGCGGGTCTTCCAGCGGCTTCGACTGGGCCGCGAGCTGCATCCGCTGCAGCATCGGCTGGTACAGGTCCGGCGTCTGCAGGGCACGCAGCACGTCGCGCGACTCAGCCATCAGCGCTTCATTGCGCAGGCGCTGCGTCTGCGGGGTGATGACCGAGAATTCCCCTCCGATGACGGATCCCAGGTGCCGGGCCTTGATCGAGACCAGGTCTCTCCCGCCCCACACAAGACCATTTTTGCAATACTGGCGGTAGAAGAACCCTTTCACCTCGTAGCACCCCAGGCCGATCTCCGAATTCGACACCAGGAAACCGGGGTGCAGCTTGTCGCCCGGCCGGACCATCAGGTCGATCCCGGGGAACAGGATCTTGATGTAAAGCCTGTTGTCGGTCACCGCACTGCTGAGCGGCACCGCTTCCAGGCCCCGGATCGATTCGAACACCGTCCGCGCGATGTCGACGTTGTCGATTCGGTTGTAGCGATCTGAGACGTAGGCTCTCACCCTGCCGTCCAGGGTACGAATCATGCGCCGCGACGGTTCCTGGCGGAACCAATGGTGAACGTTGTCCAGGAAAAGGCCGGGCGCCTCCTGGCGCATCCGATCGTAATACCCCTTAGGGATACCGGCATGCGCCGCTATCTGAGAATGGGCATGATCGGCGATCACCGACGATGTCTGCCCCTTGATCTGAAGCTGATACTCAGCGCCTTCGCTTTCGGTCACTACGGTCAGGTCGCGGGTGTCCGCGACATAATCCTCAGCGGCCGCCTGACGACGGTCCAACTCTGCACCAAGGGCGGACAAGGACATTGCGTTGGGATTCATTAGCGTTCTCCAGGTAGTTACAGATGTGACGGTTGCCTCATCAGGTGCCCGGCACCACCGGGCACGACCGGGCGCCTCTTCGCCCGGTTTCGGCTTTTCGGTCAGCTTTGATCAGCCCAGACGATCTGCTCGATGTACTCTATGATCTCGTCGGGCAGGTAATCAGCGATGTCGATCGACTTGCCACCGCTGACGATCTTGATCGCGAGATCGGTGATCTCGCCGGGATCGTCCGGCTCGATCGGGGCGCCGTACCGATCTGTGGCGCCCCGGCAGCCGTGATGCCCACCGTACTCCACGGTCACGTCGATCTCGATCGCGGTCACGGTGTCGCCAGTGAAACGATTAACCATGTTGCATCTCCAGTTCGTCCGCCTCTTCACTCCACTGGGCGTGGCACGCGAAGCACCGAAAGTGCAACCGATCGCCCAGCGGTCCCATCAGCATCTCTTCCCAGCCGCCCTGCGCGTGGCAGACCGGGCATTCGACCATCTCATCAAGGTCATGCATGGCGCTTCACCCCCAGCAGGTAGGTCAGTTTGTCGAGCCAGGCGCGGGCATTGTTTGCCAGCTCGTTCTCGCCGATTGCGTTGGCCGCGCGGATATCGCAGCCGATCATCTCCTGCAGGTATCCCAGCGCGACATCGGCATCTCCACGCAGGAGCGCCCGGCGGAAACCCAAGGCCTGCGTCGCGGCGCAGGCGTCGGCCCGATGCTCGGGCCAAGGGGAGCACTTGGCGTCGGTCTTCTCCAACTCCTTGTTGACCGACAACCTTATGAACTCGTTGCCGACATGGGTGGTAACCCAGTCTGGCAACATCGGGAGCACCGAGGTGCGTTCGTCCTTCAGTTTCATGTGCAACTCTCCAGGTTGGTTGGCAGACTCATCAGCACCGGCATGCCAATCCGGTGGACCGGGCCGCAGCCCGGTTTCGTCGGTTTCAGTAGACGACCGACTCGTTGACCCGGTCGGACCGGATCCACTCTTCGGTCTCGGGATTCCAGATCGCGTCGATCTGGTAGTGGGCCAGCATGTGCTGGCTGACGCGACGGGCGGAGATGGTGCGCCCGTCGACCAGGTGCACTGAGCATCCGCCCCAGGTGCGGCGGAATAGGTCCGCGCCGAAGAGCGCGGCGTGGGTTGCGTTATACATCATTTGATCAGCTCCAGAATGGTATGCCGTGGATTACGCGGTACAGGGCGCACAGGCCCAGCCCGCCGACGGCCAGGTAGCCGGCCGCCTCATTCTTGATGTGGTTGATGATTCTGTTCATGGTGATCTCCCCGGTCATGTCGCCTGGTGTTTGAAGAACCACAGATCGGCCCATTCGGTTGGGCCGTCGTCCAGTAAGAGGTTGCGCTCCTCGTCCAAAGCGAGGCGCAACTGTCGAGCGTCATCAAGGTCCAGGGCGACCTGGGCCTCGTCGCTGGGCAGGTGATGTTCGAACATGATGATCTCCAGTCTCGAAGTGAATCAGACGAAGCAGTCGGCGAGCGGCCGCTTCGCGTGATTCGCTATGGTGCGGTGGTTGCTACTGCAACCGTCGGCGGGGTTACCTGTGGACTTGGCTCGCGCCTCCTCCGGATCCATCCCCCTCACGACCGTATCGCGGGCCGTTCGCGCCACCGAGTCTCGGTGACCGGCTTGCTTGGCAGCGGGGGTGAGCCGGAACCCCCTGGCGCCTGTGCCGTCCGCGCGCCGCACCCCGTCGATCTCTCCCTGGGGCGCCCCGTCCGGTGGGGCTTGCGAGTTCAGGGCCTTGCCCTGCCTGCCGTCGGCCCCCGTCCCTGGGGTGCCGGTCCGGTTCCGTTCCGGACGCAGAAGAGCGTCTCACACCACAGTGTGGGAGTCAACAGTTATTTCGCCCCACAAGCCGCCACCCCGTGTATATAATGTGTGGGCGCCGATCCGGCGCGACTGGACCCGGAAAATGTCATGCCAACTCAACGACTTAGCGCCAGGGCCAAGGCGTCGAGGGTGCCGGCGAAATCGAGGTGGCTGTCGATCCGACTGCCCGCAGACCTGGCTGATCAACTGGCCAATCTGTCCGACCGGCGGGCGCTCTCTATGTCCTGGCTGGCGCGTGAGGCGATCCAGAGCTACCTGCGCCGCAGCGACCTGGACGACCCGATCCGATGAGCCGGCGCTTCGGCGGGCGCCAGGGTAGCTGGCTGGATGCGGGCGGCCTGGCCAGTCGGCCGACCCGGTCGAAGTACGGCAACCGGCACATCTACCACTGCGATGCGTGCGGTCACTACACGCTGCGCCAGGTGCCCGGCTGCCCGATGTGCGGGCAGCCGCTCTTTCGATTCGACTCCCGCGCCGAGCATCAGCGGTGGTTGCAACTGCAACTGCGCGAGCGGACCGGGCAGATCGATGGGCTGAGCCGTCAGCGGCCTTTCGAGTTGATGGTTAACGGGCACAAGGTCGGCACCTACCGGGCCGACTTCTGCTACCGGGAGCGCGGCCGCCTGGTGGTCGAGGACGTCAAGGGGGCGGAGACCCCGGTCTACAAGCTAAAGGCCAAGCTGATGCTGGCCATCCACGGCATCGAGATCGTCACAATCAAGTAACGTGAGGTGAGGTAATTGCAATGGCAACTGAATCCAACCAGATGGAAGACGAGATCTACCAGGACGACTACAACGAAGAAGGGCAGGGCATGGTCGAGCCGCGCGCGCTGCACCAGATCATGGACATTGCGCTGGAACCGCTGCGCCAGACCAAGGACTGGCAGTCGATGCCCGAGCAGGACCAGCAGAAGGTGATCGACCGGCTGGACAAGCGCCTGGGCGGCTTCGTCTGCGGCGATCTCCGCGAGTACATGGAAGTCAACGGGCGAACCGCGATCGCTTGCGCCCTGGATTCGATCACGGTCAAGGACGGCTTCAAGATCACTTTGAGCGCCGCCCAACTCAACAGCCTGCGCCACGACCTGGTGGATGCCCAGGGCACCAGGGTGCTGCTGGTGCTGCCCAACGCGCCGGCCGCCCGGGCGTTCAGATGGCAGCATGATCACAACGCAGACCCCGACAACAACGAGCTGGAGTTCGGACAATGACCACAAGCAAGACGACGACGAAGCGCGACAAGCCGACCGACGATCACGACCTGAGCTGGCGCGAGATCACCGAGGATCTGGAGACCGAGGTGGAGCGCCTTCAGACCGAGGTCCGGGGCCTGCGCAGGAAGCTCGATGACGCCGAGGCGGAGCTGGAACACGTCAAGCGGCCAGGCGTCCTGGTAGTCGAGCTGCGCGAGCGGCACCTGGAATGGCTGCGCGGCGTGGCAGCCAAGGAAGGCCGGACTCTGGAGCAGATGGTCGATCGTATCATTCGCATCGATTACTCCAAGGATCCCTACAAGTCGAGCGGCGGCCCGCAGCGCGGCATGTCCAACCGGGCGGGCGACATTCCAGAGTAGCGCCACGGCGTACGAAAAGGGGTTTCCTCACGCCTCGATGCTATCCTGGCGCGACAGTTCCATGGCGTTCAGATCGATGTACAATCGTCCCGACTGCGCTCTCCAGGCCAGTGCCAGCGAGTCCCCGGGGGAGGGGCCGACTCCCCCCTCCTCCGGGGCCATTTTCAGGCCCAAACCGGACCGATCCCGGACCGGCATTCTCGATCCCTCATCTACCCAGCCCAGGCCCCGCCGAGACCCCGCCAGATCACGCCAGACCAGGGTGCCACGGATGTGGTGGTATCCCCTACCCAGCCGCCCGGCGCGTGCGTACAATCGACTGAGCCGCTGCGTAGGGCTAGCTACCCTCGCAAGTGATTGCCCCCCGCTGACCCCCAGCGGGTGCCCGCTGCCGCTCCATCGGCGGGCCGATCAGCGCAGCCGGCGTCTCTAACCGATCGGAGCAACGACCATGCCTCACATGCCTTGGATCCGCCTGTACGTTGAATTTGCCACCGACCCGGTCATTCAATCGTTGAGCTTCGAAGATCAGCGCCACTACATTCTGGTGCTGTGTCTGAAGGGGCAGAACGTCTTGGACCGCGACATCCCGACCGCCAACCGAGAGCGCCTGATTGCCCGCACCCTGGGCCTGGATCCCGAGGCGGCGCGCGAAGCGAAAAGGCGCCTCATGGAAGTCAAATTGATCGAAAAAGACTGGCAACCAAGGGGCTGGAATAATCGCCAATTCGACAGTGATCATTCGACGCCGAGAGTATCTAAGTACCGGAAAACTAAGAAAGCAGGAAACGTCGCTGCACCGTTTCTGAAACGGCGCGAAACCGTTACTGAAACGGACCAGAACAGAACAGAACAGAACAGAAACCCCCCCCCCTCTAAGTCCCCC
>JBFJOD010000122.1:0-9845 GCA_041617795.1 Gemmatimonadota bacterium
GCATGACGAGCAGGAGTCATGGCTCGACGTGTTCGAGCTGGCAAGTCGCCGCTACCGTCAGGATTCGGAACAGGGAAGTTACGAACGCTACCGAGAGTACGAGTTCGATCTGGAGAACCGTGTATATCGCCGGAACGACGGTGAGACCGATTCGATTCCGCGAAATGCCCTCGATGATGCGTCGTTCGTTTACTTCGTCAGGACGTTGCCGTTGGAGATTGGCGCTACGTACGAATGGAACCGCTACTACCGTTACGACCGCAATCCCGTGATCGTCAAAGTGCTGCGGCGCGAGAAGGTCAAGCTCCCGGCCGGCGAGTTCCAGACGATCGTCGTCAGACCGATCATCAAAGCGGGTGGTATCTTTGCCGAAGGCGGCCGTGCCGAAGTCTACCTCACCGATGATGATCGCCGTTTGCCGGTGATGATGAAGACGAAGCTGAAGGTGGGGACGGTCACTCTAGAGCTGACCGACTACCGTCTTGGCGAAAAGCTCACGGATGCGGTGCTCAGCCGCAGCTAGCAGAGCTCGGCTAGCTTCTTGCCTTTAAGTCCTCCTTAAAGAAGCGTACGAGCAGCGCTGAGACGATTTCCGGGTGGCTAACCATTGGAAGGTGGCGCGCACCGGCGATCGTCTCGATTCTTGCGTTTTTTAAGCGTTCGGCCATCTGCTCGCCGTCCCTCAGCGGCGTCATGCCGTCTTTCTTGCCCCAGATTAGCAGGGTCGGCGCGCGAATGTCTCCGAGTATCGGGCGCACATCGTAGATACGAAGCTGCCGCATGCCCTCCATGATGTTGGACGGGCCGGCACGCAGCATGTCACTCAGCATCGTCGTATAGAACCAGGCGGGACACCACGACCAGGGCTGGACCAGGCGCCCCAGTACGCGACCCGGTCCGGCACCCGGGATACCGGCGCTGTCGACGAGAGCGAGCCTTCTAACCCGGCGACCGAAATCAGCCCCGATCTGGGCAGCTATCGCACCGCCCATCGAATGGCCGACCAAGAAGAACTCTGCCAGCCCCGCGCGGTCAACCAGCTCGATCACCGTTCGTGCTGTTTTCTTGATGCTTAGCATTGGGCCGGGAGTGCGGCCGAATCCCGGCAAATCGAGAGCAATGACCCTGCAGTTGGCGGAAGACAGCTCGGGTATGATCGGAAACCACCAGCGGGATGAGGCGCCGAGCCCATGCAGGAGTATCACAGGCGCCCCCATCCCGGCTTCGAAATAGACGATCCGCTGCCGGCTCACCTGCAGTTCACGCGGTACGACCATGCGGGTTGTCCTGACCCCGTCCCGCGGGCCGGTCGCGACTAAGATCCGGCGTTTCCCCATCCGCCCCCTCCCGGTGTTCTAATGCTGAGCACGTCGCCCGCTTGGACTTCCAAATTCGTCTTACCGGGCAGCGGCTCCCAGTTCCCCTGGCGCAGCAACCAGTTTTCGCCTACGGCGCCAGGTGAGCCACCCCTTGCACCGCAAGGCGCATACCGGCGCCGCTCAGAGAGAATATTCAGTTGAGCCGACGTCAAGAGCTCGATGTCGCGACGAACCCCGGCGCCGCCTTGCCGAAGCCCGCGGCCGCCGGTACCGCGGCGCAGTGAGTAATGCCGCAGGCGGACCGGTATCTCATGCTCGAGTGCCTCGATCGGCGTGTTGAGCGAGTTGGTCATGTGGGTGTGGACGCCGGAAAGCCCATCGCCTTGCGGGCCCGCCCCCATTCCGCCCGCAACTGTCTCGTAGTAAGCAAATGGCTGCTGCGTGCCGGGATCCAGCCCACCCAGCGTGACATTGTTCATCGTGCCGGACGAACAGGCCGGCACCAAATCAGGAAGGGATTGCACGAGCGCCCGGAAGACCACATCCACGATCCGTTGAGAGGTCTCCACGTTTCCGGCCGCGACCGCCGCCGGCGGCAGCGCGTTCAGAACCGTTCCAGCGGGGGCGACGATCTCGACCGCTGACATCGAACCTCCGCCGGCCGGCAGTGCTGCTCCGATCATCGCTTCCGCCACGCATCGCAACACGTAGCGGACTGCTGACTCGGTTATCGCGGCCACAGCATTGATGTTACCGGCGCACTGGGAGGCCGATCCCTCGAAATCGACCCGCATTCGGGCGCCGCGAACCGCGATAGTCACAGCGATAACCACCGATTCGCTGCTCACGCCATCGTCATCCATCACGTCCTGCGCCCGGTATTCCCCATCCGGGATTCGCTCGATAACGGCGCGCACGAGCCGGTCAGCGTATTCGGAAAGCGCCTTGAATGCTTCCAGCAGGTTCTCGGTACCACCGCTTCCGGCAATCTCATCCAAGCGGCGCACGCCGACGTCGAGTGCCGCCAGCTGGGCGCGGAGATCGCCCTCCCGCTCCACCGGTGTACGCACGTTCGTCAGCAGCAGGCGCCAGACGTCTGGTTGTGCGATTCCACGCCGGAGAAGTCGCACCGGTGGAATACGCAGACCCTCCTGGAAGATTTCCCGGGACAGTGGCATCGAACCTGGAGAGATCCCGCCAACGTCCGCGTGATGGGCGCGTGCGGCGACGTAAGCCGCGGGCTCTGCCGAGCCGGCAAGCCACACTCCCCGGACGGTGGTCAAGTCCGGCAAGTGGGTACCGCCGTGGAACGGATCGTTCAGCACGATGACGTCACCGGGCTCTAGCGGTCCCATCGCGATGGCCGCCTTCACGCTGCGCGGCATTGCCCCAAGGTGTACGGGCATGTGGTCGCCGAGAGCCACGGGCCGGGCCGAGCCGTCGAGCACTGCGCAGCTGTAATCCCGGCGTTCCTTGATGTTCGGCGAGTATGAACTGCGCCGCAGGGCCGCGCCCATTTCCTCGGCAACCGCCAGCAGCAATGCCCGGTAAACTTCGAGGCGTATGCCGTCCAGACGTATTGAGCCAGTCGCTTTCGCCGTTTGCATGTCGTGGGCGGGCAAGTATAATTAGGGTGACGTTGAAACCAACTGCCCCCGGTTGGGCTTTCCGGAGCCCGTCGGAGCGGTGTAATTGTATGCACAGGAGGGGAAGTTGAGCAAACGCACGAAGGAGGGTGGTAAGCCAAAGGCCTCGGTGTTTGACAAAGCACGTAACGAGTTGCTGAGTCAGATACAGCACTGCGGAGTGCTACAGGCCACGGTGGAGCAAAAGGACACCTGGTTCAGGGACACGATGCAGTACCTAGCGAAGCGTTATCCCGCCGTCAGCCCGGAGGAGTTGGCTGAGCTGGACGCGTTGGGTCGACGTTACTGTGAGCCGATCATTGCCTATGGAAGCGAAGATGACGTGATCGGCCAGGGAAACGGCTCTTAGTAGCGCATTCCCTGCGTCCGCCTGTTTTTTGGGAGCTAGCTGATCCTATCCCTCACCATACTAAATGACGACTGTTGAGGTTCTGTGGAGGCTGTTTGCGGTCGCTATCCTGGTGGCCGCCAACGGCTTCTTCGTTGCCGCCGAATTCGCGCTCGTGGCAGCATCTGACACGCGTTTGGCCGGGATGATTGAGCGCGGCGACCGCATGGCGGGGGTCGTTCGTAAGGCGCAGTCTGAACTCAACCTCTACCTTTCATCCTGTCAGGTTGGTATCACACTGGCCTCGCTGGGTCTCGGCTGGATCGGCGAGCCAGCGATTGCAAACACACTGGAAGTCTTGTTCGAGGGGCTTTCGGCTCCCTTCGATGTGTTGGCCAGCCACACCGTCGCTGTTGCTATCGCCTTCATACTCATCACGTACCTGCATGTCGTGTTCGGGGAAGTTGCGCCGAAGGCCGTCGCCATTTTTCATCCGGAGAAAGTCGCCCGCTGGATCGTGAGCCCGCTGATTTTCTTCACACGCACCGGGTCGCCGCTCATCTGGTCGATGAACGAGTCGGCCAATCTGTTCCTGCGTATTCTCGGTGTTCGCCTGCCGACGGAGGAAGAGCGCGTGCACAGCCCTGAAGAGATCATGTTGCTGGTTCGACGCAGCGGCGCCTCAGGAAAGGTCGAGCGCGACGAACAGGCGATGATCCACGGCGTCTTCGAACTGACGCGAACGGTCGCGCGCGAGGTGATGACGCCGCGACCTGATATCGTGGCAGTACCAGTCGATGTGTCTTTCGAGGAGTTGATTACCACCGCCAGCCGTTCCGGTCATTCGCGCCTTCCGGTTTTTAGGGAAAGCCTCGACAACGTGGTCGGCATCGTCCTGGTCAAAGATCTCCTGGCGCTCGCCGCTTCGGGCGATTGGAGTGATTTCGACGTAGTCAGTATCATGCGCGAGCCGTATTTCGTGCCTGACACGAAATCTGTTGATGATCTGCTGGCCGAGCTGCGAAAGATGAAAGTCCACATGGCGGTTGTTGTAGATGAGTTCGGCGGCACGGACGGTGTCGTCACGCTCGAGGACCTGCTTGAGGAGATCGTCGGCGAGATCTATGACGAATATGACGTTGCCCGTCCGAAATTCACGACGACCAAGGGCGGCGAGCCTCTGATCGATGGCGGCGCGCTGATCGACGAGGTGAACGACAAGTACGGGCTGGCGATTCCCGACGAAGACTACGATACAATCGGCGGCTTTATTCTCGGCGAGCTTGGCCAGGTGCCGAAACGGGGGGATATGGTCTCGGTATCGAGCGGTGACCTGGTAGTGGAAGAGGTCGATGAACGACGGGTCAGGCGGGTTCGATTTGTCAAGAAAGAGGAAACTACGGCACCGCCGATGGGAGCTGATTGGGCTGGGCCGGAGGGGGAGGAGGCGAAGCGTGGCCGAGACTGAGGGGTCCCAGGGGTCGGTTTTGCTGGTGAGCGCCGAGGCTGCAACGACCGAGCGCTTCTCCGCCGCGCTCGTCGGCCTTGGGAAAGTCGTACAAGCGAGCGACCACGAGTCCGCAATGGCGGCAATCGCTTCAAATCAGGAGTTGATCGCTATCGTCGATGACCAACTCCCCGCCCTTGAAATCGAGGGCCTGCTGCAGGCCGTCGGTGACCCGGGTCGAACCATCCTCCTGGTCTCCGAATTCCAGCCAGGATTCCTGGCGGCGGGCGGACACATTCAAATTCCGCGAGCGGTCGACGGCCGTAAGCTGGCGGACGCCGTCGTGCGCTTGATCCGCTGGCGGCGTGAGGCGGACGAGGTTGGGGCCACGAACGATAGAGTTGCCGAGATGATCCGGGTAATTCGCCGGGTTCGCCACGATATCAACAACCCTTTGACGTCGGTGATGGCGGAAACCCAACTGATACTGATGGACCCTGATGACCTATCAGAGGAGCAGAAACGCGGCCTGGAAACGATCGAGACCATGGCTGGCCGCATTCGCGATCTAACACAGGAGCTGCACGAGATAACGGTCACGGACTGAAATGCCCGAACAAGAACGCACGGCAAGAATCCTCATCGTCGACGACGAGCCAGCGATCGCCAAAGCGCTTGCGAAGAAATTGGAGCGTGCGGGGTACGAGTGTATCTCTGCGAACTCTGGAGAGGAAGCGCTACAACATCTCTCGGCCGACGATCTCGACTGTGTGGTTACAGATGTCAGAATGCCGGGTATGAGCGGAATCGACCTGCTCAAAGAGATCAAGGCCCGTGGGACAGATGTCCAGGTCATAATGATGACCGCCTACACGGATGTGGCGTATGCGGTGGAGGCTTTGCGACACAAGGCTGACGACTACCTTCTCAAGCCCTTCAACCTCGCCGAACTCTCTCATTGTGTCGAGCGGTCACTTGAACACCGCCGGCTCCTGCTCGAGAACCGGGCTTATCATGAAGCCCTGCGACAGCAAATCGGAGGTGGAGCCGGCATCGTCGAGCGGGATTACCGGGCGGGGCTCGCATCACTTTCGGCGGCCATCGAATTGCGAAACTTCCAGGCTGGTGACCCGGACCTGAGTGTCCCCGACTTCGCTCTCGCCGCCGCGGGTGAGCTGGGCCTCGCCGAGGAATCACTGAGAAAAGTCTGGCTCGGGGCGGCACTGCGCGATGTCGGCATGTTGATGGTTCCGGAGAGCGTGCTCAGAAAGACCGGTCCTCTCAGCGAAAGAGAGTGGAGCATTGTGCGTGAGCACCCATCGATTGGATCTGGGGTCGTCGATCGCTCGGCTTACCTGATCTTGGGTCGCAAGGTCGTAGTGCAGCATCATGAGCGCGTGGACGGGAGCGGCTACCCTGCAGGACTTAAGGGCGCCGAGATCGAGCCGGAAAGTCGCGTAGTCGCAGTCGCGGATGCCTTCGCGGCGATGCGGTCTAGACGTGCGTTTCGCGAAGCGCTGAGCGAGGACGATGCGCTTGCCGAGCTGGAGTCGCTTGCTGGCAAGCAGTTTGACCGTGAATCTGTTCAAGCATTTCTCGCCGCCCACGAGAAAGGCTTCCCAACCGATGGTTTCGAGCTCGCTCTAGCAGAGTAGAAAATCGGGTAGCAGAGGATCGATCGCCGGCCCCGCGGGCGCAACTCGACCCCGTGCCGGCTCGGTTGAGGCCGCGGCTGAGAATAGGTATGCCTGCCCGGCCTGCGATCTTGAATTCAAGCACAGGGGGACCAGATGGGTCGGCCCACACGCCGCGAATTTCTCAAAGCGGGAACAGTGGCAGGACTGGGTGTTTTGGGTGGTGACCTCCTCGCGCAGCCGTCTTTGTTAGGACAGGAGCGGGTTGAGCGAGCCGGCCAGGCACAAGGCGGACCGGTGGTGGTTGCCAGTGCCAATGGTCTGGGAGCCACAGAGCGCGCCATGCAGCTGCTCGACCAGGGTGCCGATACCTTGGAAGCGGCGGTTGCGGGTGTGAACCTCGTCGAGGCGGATCCCGACGACACCAGTGTCGGGTATGGCGGTCTGCCCAACGGCCTTGGCATCGTACAGCTTGATGCCTCGGTGATGCACGGGCCGACTCGGGGGGCTGGCGCGGTTGGGGCACTGGAAGGATTTAGGCAGCCGTCGCGGGTGGCAATGGCGGTGATGCAGTACACCGACCACGTTTTCTTGGTGGGACAAGGGGCACGGCGTTTTGCGCTCGAGATGGGCTTCAAAGAGGAAGAGCTGTTGACCGAACGCGCCCGGCGGGCCTGGCTGAGATGGCGCGCGTCACTCAACGAAGATGACGACTACCTGATGCCGGACCAGTCCGAGGAAGGCGTTGAGGGATTCGGCTTGCTCGATGCCTGGGACGGTAAGCGGCACTACGGAACGATCAATTGCTGCGCGTTGGGAGGCAACGGTGAGCTGTCGGGCGTGACAACCACATCGGGATTGGCCTTCAAGGTGCCGGGCCGCGTGGGCGATAGCCCGATCATCGGCGCCGGGTTGTATGTGGATGACGATATCGGTGCTGCGGGTTCCACCGGGCGTGGCGAGGCCGTGATCAAGTCGTGCGGTTCGATGTTGGTTGTGGAGAATATGCGACGCGGGGCTGCACCCACCGACGCGTGTTTGGAAGCGCTTCGTCGGATCGTCCATTTTACGGAAGAAAGACGGCTGATCGACGAACAAGGCCGTCCGAATTTCAACGTGAACTTCTATGCCCTCAACAAACGCGGCGAACACGGCGCGGCTGCGATCTGGTCGGGAAGTCGCTATGCAGTTTTTGATAAGGGGGGAAATCGCCGCGAGGACAGCGCCTTCTTGTTCGAGCGGCAAGCCTAGTGCTGAAAGGGCACTAAAGCCGGGGCTGTCCGTCAGGATCCGAAGTCGTGTGACGGGTAGAGACTGAAGATGGATGACTTAGATCGCCTATACGCGGAGTTCGTAAGTATCTTGCGCCGCGAGCGACCGGCAGCGCTGAAGGACGCAATCAGTATCGCAGAGCTGCACGGGCGCGTGATTCCTTACCGCCGTGTGCGAAACGCGGTCGGTTTCAGATCCAACGACGAATACGAGATCGCGCTCTCACGTTTGCTGTCTGGCGAACGCGAATACCTGGCGAGCGATCGCCTGGTACAGGACGAGCTCAGAGCCGGCCTGGGCGAGCGCTTGCCGGATATTCGCCGCTACCTCGCCTTTCCCGATGCGCGGGTTCGACTCAATCCTGACAAAATCCCTTTACCCGGCGACTTTCGTTACGCACCGCCCGAGGTGCGCGAACAAGTTGATTGGTCGAGCACGTCCATATCGGACTCGCAGAGTGTGCCCGACTCTTCGCCAGAAGAGCCGGCGACGAGGCCGGAAACGCAAGAGATTGAAGAACAGACGTTTGAGGCGCCTGTTCTTAGCGAGTGCCCTCGCTGCCAGGCCGAGTTACCGGAGACGGCGGCCTTCTGTCCTTACTGCGGTAGCCGTTTGGCGTCGGAGGCCTGTCGTAGCTGTGGGGCGGAGCTGCAGGCAACCTATTCGTTCTGTGCCAGCTGTGGGGAGCCAAGGGAGAGACCGCCAAGGGACTCTTCTTGACTGTCCACAATTTGTCGGGTATTATCCGTGCCCGTAAATCTCCTGTTTCAGTTATGAGACCTGAGCTAGCTCGCCGCCAGTGCCTGTTGGCAACCGGCCCGGTCCGAAAAGGACGGGTGGCAGTGGGCTGTTTTGTGACCAAATGGAGGAATCAAATGTTGCAGAAGGAAAGGGTAATGGTGTTTGCAGCGCTGCTCGCGTTCTCGGCGATGATCGCCTGTGGCGGCGAGGCCGGCCAGCAGGAAACGGCCGCGGGTGAGATGGCGGCTGAGGTTACGGAGACTGCTGAGGAAATGGCTTCGGAGGCCACCGAGATGGCGGGCCACGAGATGGCGGAGCAGCAGGGTGAGATGAAGATGCCTGCCGGCGTGACGGCGGAGATGGTGAAGCAGGGCCGTGAAGTGTACGCGGGCGCAGGCCTGTGCTACGTGTGCCATGGTGCCGAGGGTAAGGGTATGCCGGGCCTCGGCGCGAATCTGGTGGACAAAGAATGGCTGCACAGCGACGGTTCGTTCGACGGGATCACCAAAAGCGTCATGAACGGCGTGGAATCCAGCAAGTCGAGCACCGGAACGGCCATGCCGGCCAAGGGCGGCAGCGGTATCACCGACGAGCAGGTGAAGGCCGTTTCGGCTTATGTTTACAGCTTGAGCCACGGGGCGATGTAGGGCGCCCCAGCACTCACCTCTGAATCCCCCGGGCGGATCCCTTCGTCCGGCCAGTTAACGCTGAGCCGGGTGAGGGAGCCGCCCGGGGGATTTCATTTTCTTGCAGCGCTGGCCCGCAAAGCCGAGCGCACGGCGGACACACGGCCACCCAAACAGCAGTCCTCGCGCCTTTCACACCGGGCGACTACTTTTCTCATTCAGCCCACTGGAGCAGCGCCGCCATCGCGGCGGCTATCCTAGCTGTCTGGCGCTGGAGCGTGGCGGTCTCGAGATGAGTGACACGGTTTTGATTGAAGTCAACGAGGCATTTGCGTCTCCGTACCGGTGGAGGGCAGGGGATGACGGCGATGGTCGAGGCGCTGTGACAGTCCAGCAACGCCTCCGCATCTAACCAGGCCGAGTCCGGCCGGGAGGTAGTTTTGGAGATTCTGCTAGCTTCACTTGCTGTGGCGGGAGCGACAGCTCTGGCCACGAGTCTTCGGATATTGTGGGAGTACGAGCGCGCCGTGGTCTTCCGTCTGGGTCGTCTGCGGGGAGCGCGGGGCCCCGGACTGATCTTCTTAGTGCCGTTTGGCATCGAGCGCATGCAGCGGGTCAGTCTGCGGATCGTAGCTATGGATATCCCACCGCAGGACGTCATTACCCGGGACAACGTTTCGGTGAAGGTCAATGCCGTCCTCTACTTCCGCGTCAACGTACCCGTGAAAGCTATCATCGAGGTAGAGGACTTTCTTTTCGCTACCTCGCAGTTGGCCCAGACCACACTCAGGTCCGTGATTGGCCAGGCGGAGCTGGATGATCTGCTCGCCGA
>JBFJOD010000123.1:0-9807 GCA_041617795.1 Gemmatimonadota bacterium
CCGGCACCCGCAGGTCGAGAAATGGAAAGATGTAAAGCTCATCCCAGAAGATGTGCCCACGGTAAGCCTCGCCGTGCAGGCCGCGGGCTGGAACACCGACGTCTAGCTCCACGGTGTTGGGCGAGACGGTCTGCAGCAGGTGGAAGATGTGAACCCGGAGCGCCAACTGCGCCTCGGGTACACCCTCGAGCTCGATGTCGCAGCGGTGCCAGAGTCGGCGCCAGGCGAGGCTGTGGGTTCGCAGCAGCTCGTCGAACGCTTCCGCTCGCTCAATCGTGCGCCCCGCCTCGTGGGCCGGAGAGCTGATCGCCCAATCTCGAGAGGTGTAGAGCGCAACGACTTTCTCGAACCTCAGAGCAGCGCCCTTACGACAGGGCAAGCTGAGGCGCTGTTCGATGAACCCCGACTCCTGGTGCGTGTTCTGCTTCACCTCGACTGGATTTGACCCGTCGAACGCGCGTGTACGCGCGGCCTGAGCCATCTCGATCCTGGACTGCCGGGTCTGCACTAACAGGGAGATGCCTTCCTCGCCAACCCGCTCAGTCCCCAGGTGCTCGAGGTGACGACCGTCCAGGTCGCGATAGCGCTTTACTCCACGATTCTCCACCCTGCCGTCCAAGGCCGAGCGCACGACCAGCGACCCGCTCCAGTCCTCCGGCGTGATCGTGAACTCAATCGCCGCCATGTGCATGTCGGCCATGTGCACCAGGCGCCGACTTTGAAAAGAGGTCGTGCGACCGGCACGATCGCGGAAGCGGACGTGCCATTCGAGGACGCCGTCTCTGATATCGAGTTCTTGTCGGTAGTCGAGAACCTCTACCGACTCCGGCGCGAACTCATCGCCCCCCTCTGGCTGAAACGTGAAGAAGGTCCAATTGGGCCAGTTGACCAGATCCTCGTTTTCGACGATGCGGCCGGCGATCTCGGTGCTCAGGCGGTTGTAGCCGCCGGCCAGATAAGTGCCGGGATAGTGCACCCCGCCGGCCCTCACCGCGCTCAAGGCGCCCCGGGTGGCGAAATAGCCGTTGCCCAGCGTGCACAGCGCTTCGCGTAGAGGCTGTTCCTCCGGGTTCCAACCTTCGTAGATCAGTTTCCACCCATCCATCATCGCCCGTCCTTCAGCGTTCTGACCATTCGCTCGAGAAACTGCCGTACTTCATCCGTGTCACGCAAGCTGTAGGTCGCGTGAGTCAGATACGAAGGACTGCCGACGAGCACGCCCACGCCGCAATCGCTCAGCGCAAGGAACGCATCTTCGTCAGTCACGTCATCACCCAAGTAGAACGGTAGAGTGCGAGAGTCTTCGAGATCGAGCGTCTGGAGCAGCCAGAGCACGGCACGCCCTTTGTCCCAATCGATGTCCGGCCTCAGCTCGAATACCTTCTTGCCGTGTGAGATCCTCAATGTAGGGTGCCGAGCCGCCACATCACGCACGACCCGTTCGACCTTCGGGACATCGGTCTGGGCGACGTTGCGATAGTGGTTGGCGATGGCGAATCTCTTGCGTTCGACGCGCGCTCCCTTGATCGCCTCGAGAACCGAGCGCAACTCGGTCTCGGCCCGCTCGAGCGCCGGCAGACAGGCGCGGCCGCCCTCATGTTCCATCCGCAGGCCGGTTGGCCCTTGGATGTCGAAGCCGTGACTTCCCGCGTAAACCAACCCTTCGAGTGCCACCAGCGGTTCAACATCCGCCCGGTCGCGACCGCTGACGATGGCGACCGTGCACAGCCCGGCCAACTCGCGCAGCACCCGACGCATGCCGTCCGCGAGGAGCGCGTCCTCTGGCTGCGAGACGATCGGCGTCAGGGTGCCGTCGTAATCCAAGAACAGCGCTGGCCGCCTTCCTGCCAGGTCGGCCTCAATCGCTTCACCCGACTCCAGCGCAGAGGGAAGCTCACTGGCCCGTCGCGTCCCTTCGCGATGCCCTTCGATCATCAGCTCGTCTCTTCCGTTGGCAGCTCACCGAGGTCGCTCACCACTGTATCGGCGCCGCTTTGCAGGAGAGCTTGCTTCGCTCCCACCCGATCGACCCCGACCACCCACCCGAACCCTCCGGCTTTCCCCGCCTCGACCCCCGATACCGCATCCTCGAAGACCACGGCCCGCGCGGGCTGGACGCCGAGCAGCTCGGCCGCCTTGATGAAGATGTCCGGCGCCGGTTTCCCCGTCAGCCCCAGCTGTGCCGCGACCGACCCATCCACCCGTACATCGAACAGCTCGGTGAGACCCGCCGCCCTGAGCACCGCCGCGCAGTTCCGGCTCGAAGAGACGATGGCCGTCTTGAAGCCCTGCCTGCGCCACAGTCGAACTCGATCGACGGTGTCCTCGAAGATCTCTACACCGCCCGACTCGAGCAGATCGTTGTAGAGCTCGTTCTTGCGATTCCCCAGGCCACACACCGTCCGCCGGTCGGTTGAATCATCCGGCTCACCCTCGGGCAACGCGATCCCTCGGCTTGCCAGAAAGTCCCGAACACCGTCGTAGCGCGGCTTGCCGTCCACATGCTGCGGATAGTCCACCTCGATCTCGAACGGCTCGAATCGCGCGCCGGTTCGCTCCGCGCGCTGGCTGAGGAACTCATCGAACACCTGCTTCCAAGCGCCGGCGTGCACGCTGGCGGTCCGCGTCACGACCCCGTCCAGATCGAAGATCACCGCGTCAAAATCGTTCCGGTTTACCGACCTCTCACGCATCGAGTACTCTCTCAGCACGACCTCGTAACCTCGGGCATTGCATTTCTGAATCTCATCGACGAGACACCATACCGCCGGCGACCGCCCGCGCCAAGGTTAGGGCAGGGTCTCGGACCCGGACAAGCCTTCGCAATGGTTCTACGCACAACCTTCGGCCGACCTGCCCCCTCCTCGCCCAACGCACGGTCGGCCGTCGCTCGAGTTCCCTAGCTGGGATACTGCCTCTACTCGAGCGGCGCGGCGAGGGGTTAGGGCGGGTCCGGCGTGAATCGGTCGAGGAACGCCCGTTCGTCGGCGGTCAGGCTGGCGACCCCACTCGCCTTGATCTTAGCGCGTACTCGGTCGAGCTCGTCACGGTTCACCGGGTGGAGATCCTCGCGCTGAATTCTCTCCCAGCGTTTGAGGTCGGCGCCGTCGCCGCCGGCGCTGCGGCGGGCGGGCGCATTCATCTTGGCTTTGAATTGTCGCGCGGGCGAGCGGTGGTCCATCCACTTGAGGTAAAGGAAGCCGCCGAGAAATCCGCCGAGGTGCGCGAAATGGGCGACCCCACCGCCACGGCCGATGAAGCCTCCGTACAGCGACAGCCCCGTCATGATCGCCACCAACCATCGCGCCTCGATCGGGAACACCCCCCAGATGAATATCTGGTCACGCGGCCAGAGCCGCGCGAAGCCCAACAACACGCCGTAAACGGCGCCCGACGCTCCCACGATGGGCACGTTCGGCGTCAGCAGTGAGAGCAAGGCGCCCGCCACACCGCTCGCGAAGTAGAGCCCCAGAAAATGCCGGCCGCCCAGTCGGGCTTCGAGCCTCGGGCCAAAGAAGAACAGGGCGATCATGTTGAACGCCAGATGCCACAGACCGCCGTGAAGAAACATATAGGTAAACGGCGTCCACGGCCGTAGCGGTATCAGCGCCGGCACCAGCCACAAAGCCGGAATGAGGCCCGGCTGCAGTCGCGTGAGCAGGTAGAGGGCCGCGTTGGCGTAGATGAGCCTGGAAACCCAGCGGGTCATAAGCTGATGTGCTCGAGGGTGAAGATCAGTTCAGACCCGCGAATATATCTCATGCCCCGCGGCGGAGCGAGGACCCGCGCTGGGGTCGCGGCCAGAACGCGCGCGCGACTCCGCGAGCATCAGGACTCGATTTTGACGCCTTTCCAGAACGCCACATGATCCTTGATGTTCTGTGCGGCGTCCGAGGGGTGGGGGTAATACCAGGCGGCGTTGCGGTTCGTATTCTCTTCGACGACGATATCGAAGTAGCTGGCGGTTCCCTTCCACGGGCAGACCGACTGGTGGTCGCTTTCACGGAAATACTCGCGGTTGATCGAGTTCGGCGGGAAATAGATGTTGTTCTCCACGACCTCATACGAATCGCTTTCCGCCAACACGGCCCCGTTCCACGTCGCTCTAGCCATCTCGCTTCTCCTTAGCCTCATCGTCCGTCATTCGACCCGGTCCATAGGCCGGATCGTCCAGCGCCTCACGCACCATTCGGAGCAACGATTCCACCCCAAACGGCTTTTTCAAAAACGCGACTCCGCTCTCGAGCATGCCCTGCCCATACATCGTGTCGTGCATATAGCCCGACATATACAACACCCGCGTAGCCGGCCACGTTTCGCGCAATCGTTCGGCCAGGTCGCGACCGCTCATTTGAGGCAGCACGACGTCCGTCAACAGCAATGAGACGGAATTCCCGTGTCGGTGCATCAGCTTCAACGCCTCGCCGGGATCGGACGCCGGCAGCACGGTGTAGCCGTGATCCTCGAGGATTCGGCTGGCGAGCCCCCGGACCATGTGATCGTCTTCCACGAGCAGGACCGTTTCGAATCCGCGCGGTGAGCCGACCAGAGTCGGCTTCCGTTCCGCAGGGCCGGAGGTCTCCTCTGTGCGCGGTAGATAGACGATACAGACCGTGCCTCGATCGATCTCGCTTTCCAGCCAAACCTGGCCGCCGCTCTGCTGGATGATCCCGTAGACCATGGACAGCCCCAGACCGGTGCCCCGTCCTGCGTCTTTAGTCGTGAAGAATGGCTCAAAGGCCTGCCTACGCGTTTCAGCGTCCATGCCGCAGCCGTTATCCCGAACCGACAACTGCACGTAAGCGCCCGGTACAAAGCCCACGTGCGTCCGGGCGAAGGCGTCATCCAATTCGACGTTGTTCGTCTCGATCGCCAGCTGGCCGCCGTCGGGCATGGCGTCTCTGGCGTTAATCGCCAGATTGAGGATCACCTGCTCCAGCTGCACCGGGTCGGCACGAACCAGTCCCAGGTCGCGGCCCGGCACGATCGCCAGTCCGATGTTCTCGCCGATCAGTCGACGCAGCATCCCCTCCAGGCCTGCAAGAACCTCATTCAGATTGATGATCTGGGGCACCAACACCTGGCGGCGGCTGAAAGCAAGGAGCTGTCGGGTCAGCGCGGCGCCCCGCTCTGCCGCCACCTTGATCTCTTCGACATCGCGCCGCACTGATTCAGCCAGCGACGCTTTTCGCAAGATGATCTCGCCGTGCCCCAGAATTGAAGTGAGGACGTTGTTGAAATCGTGGGCCACGCCGCCTGCGAGCTGGCCAACAACCTCCATCTTCTGAGCCTGACGAAGCTGCTCCGCCAGTTCTTGACGCTGTTGTTCGGCTTTCTTTCGTTCGGATATGTCGCGAACGATACCCTGCATTCGGCCGTCCGGTAAGCCTTTGGCACTGACCTCGACGGGCAGCACCGAGCCATCCTTTCGCCGGACGTGGCGCTCGCGGATGACGACAATTCCGGCCCGCAGATCTTCGAGTTGGGGCGGATCGTGAACCCCCGGCTCGGTCGCGATCACATCGCGGACGTTCATGGCCAAAAGCTCGTCACGACTGTATCCCAGCAGCTCGCAGCCGGCCGTGTTGGCATCCAGGTAATTACCCTCGGCGTCGGTGACGAAGATTCCGTCCGCGGCCTGCTCAACCAGCGTTCGGTAGCGCGCCTCGCTGTCCCTGACCTTGTCTTCTGTGGCTCTCCTCTCGGTGATGTCTTCGTAGGAGCCGAAGACACCGATCACCTCACCGCTCTCGTCACGCAGCGGAAGCTTAGTGGTGCGCAACCAGAGCTGAGTCCCGTCGTCTCGGACCTGGGGTTCTTCGTAATTGATCTTCGATACGCCGCGCTCGACAACGGCGATATCGTCCTCGCGGTAGAGGTGCGCCGACGCTTTCCAAGCCAGCTCGAAATCGTTTCTGCCGATGATCTCTTCCGGCGACTCGTGACCGGCGTCCTGCGCGAACACCTCATTGCAGCCGATGTAGCGGTAAGACCTGTCTTTCCAGAAGAGCCGCTGCGGAATCGTATTCATCACCAGCGTCATGATTCGCTGAGACCGCCGGACCCTGCTCGTCGATTCTCGCTGTTCGGAGATGATGCGCTCGAGACCAAACACGGCCGCGAGAGCGAATACGCTTACAACGAGGCCCGGCAGTTCCTCAGGGTTCCCCATGAAAGAGATCGTCCAGGTCGGATCTGTCGCCAGCAGCGTCAAGATCTGGCGCAGGGCCATCAAACCCACCATCACGCACAGCAGACCCATGCGCCAATCCCGCAGCTGGCGCGCCAGGGCGATGGCCCAACCGAGCGTGACGAGACGAATCAGGATGGATAGGACGAGTATCAGGCTCATGGGGCTGCCTTTCCTCGCGTGGCGCGCCGCGGCGCTCGGACGGGACCGCCCGTAAACACAAGTTTAGAAAGATGCCTCTCCCGATCAACGCGAAACGACACCTCGTTAACGTTCCAGAGCCGGGTTCACGCGATCGAGGCGGCGATCCAGAACACCACCGGCGCTCGCACCGACCACGCGGCGGTCCGGTACCAATTCGCTCTGAGAAGCGATCGGTGTGCGGCGCGATCGTATCCTGCCCCCAGCGTGCGGTGCTGCGGGACCAGGATGACAAAGGTCAAAAACCAGACGATCCCGACGAGAGCCAGCCCGATCCAGATGAGAGGTCGCACCGCCCCGCTAGGACCGAGAACAGCGATCGCCAAGCCCGTCGCAAGCTCGGCGAGCATCAGCGGCGCCGCGATCCACCCAGTCCGACGGACATGATCACGGTGGTAACCGCGAAACGCCGGTCCTCCCACCGCACCGAAGAGTGGATAGTGGACAAGCTGCACGAACCAGACGAGCCCGATCAGTGCCAACGTTGCGCCGGCGTGAAACCAAGCCACCCAAACCGTCACAAGCATGTCACCAGGAGTCACGGCTAGACTCGTGAATCGTCGAGGATCGCCATCGCGGCACGGAGGCCGGAGGTCAGGCTTCCCTCGATCGATGCGGTGTCTCGATGGTCGCCGCAAACGTACAGGCCGGGCCGCACCCGAACCGCTCGCTTCTCTGCCTCGAGCGCGGGAGGTCGCTGCGCGGGCAAGGCCATCGGGATACGGTAGGTTCGCAAGTGACGCCAGCCTTCGACCGGAGCACCAAACCACTCTTTGAGCTGGCTGCGAACTTCTCGCTCCAGCGTGGCATCATCGATATTCGGGTTACCAACGATCGCCGCTGAGATCAGCGCGGCGCCGGATGGGGCGTACGACGGCGCGACCTGACTCGGCACACACAGGTTGTTGACCCACCCTCGCCCCTCCCCGTTGAGTACGAGCATCGGCACGTCGATCGGCGACCTATCGGCGGCGAAATAGATACAAACCGTGGAATTGAAATCCGGACTTTCCAATTCTGGGACCAGGCGCGCCGCGCTGCCGCCGTCCGTCGCGACCACGATGGCCTGCGCCTCCATCCGCGTCCCGTCCGTCGATCTCACGGCACCCGACTCGATTGCGCGCACGGGGGTTCGCAGACGGACGACGCCATCGCCGAGCCGGCCGGCCAGCTGCTCGGCCAACGCGCCCATCCCGCGGGCCGGCAGCGCCGCGTCGCCCCGGGCGAACATCCTGAACACAAACTCGAAAAAGCGGCTCGACGTCTCCAGCTCCCGCTCGAGAAAGATCCCGCTCAGAAACGGCCGCAGAAACCGCTCGACCATCGCTTCCGAAAATCCCCACGCCTCCAGCGCCGCCCGCGTCGTGCGCTCGGGTCGCTCGAACAACGCCTCAACGTCGCTTCCTGCCACCGAGGCGCGCAGCCGCGCGATCCGAAGCTTGTCCGAAAACGAGCCCACCGGTGCCGTCACCGTGGCCGGCAGATCCATTGGCCGCCGCCGGGGATCGGCGATCCGGTGAAAGCTCCCCTGCGTCCGCACCAGCGCGCCTGGCCGAAAGCTGCGTAGATCGAGCGCCTCGAAGTCCAGCAGGCGGCGCGCCTGCGGATAAGCAGTCAAAAGCACCTGGAAGCCGCGATCCATGAGGAAACCGTCCAGCGAGTCCGTTCGTGCGCGGCCTCCCACGCCGTCGGCGGCTTCCAGCACCGCCACCCTCGCCCCGCCCTCTTCCAAGCGTGTCGCGCAAGCCAGACCGGCGAGCCCAGCCCCCACAACGATGGCATCGTAACTCACCGCAACGACCTCCTGCGTGGTCGGGCCGTCATCAGGCGCTCACCCGTGTCCGCACGGTGGACAGACCACCATCGATCCCGAGCACCTGCCCCGTGACCCAGTCATTCCGTGGGTTGAGAAGCCAGGCCATCACCGATGCGATGTCGCGTGGCAGCCCCAGCCTGCCGATCGCGTGCATAGCGATCGAGGCCCGCTCGGCCGCGTCGTTGGAGGTGATCATCTCGGTCAGTGGCGTGCGCACCAGGCCAGGGGCGACCCCATTTACCCGTATCCCGTAACGCGCGTACGAGGCGGCAGCGGCGCGAACCAGCCCCTCGACGCCCGCTTTCGCCGCCGCGATGGCCTCGTGGTTGACCAGACCGACGCGAGCCGCGGCAGATGAGACGAGGACCACCGACCCACCCGATTTCATCATCGCCCGCGCCCCCGCGCGAACCGTTGCAAAGGCAGAGCTGAGATTCAAGTCGAGCGTGGTTCGCCACTCCTCCTCGCTGGTCAGGTGCGCCGGCTTCAGCAGGACGGAGCCGACACAGTTCGCGACGCCGTCCACCTGACCGTAACGCTCCACGGCCACCTGGATTCCGCGCTCCACCTCTTCAAACCGGGTCGCGTCGAGGACATGGGGCATGACGTCGATCGACCGAGCAAGCGCTTCGAGTTTCTCCGGGTTGCGGGCCGCCACCAGCAGGCGAGCCCCGCCCGCGACCAGCCGCCGGGCCAGTGCCGATCCAATTCCACCTGTGGCCCCGAGGACGACGTATACGGCTCCGGGTGCGGGCTCGAGTGGTTCAATCTCGTTCATCGATCTATCCTCCGTGAAGCGCCTGAAAGGCGCGAACTTTTCCAGATTGCGCGAGCGGGGAGAGGGCTATGACCCCTCTCCCCGCGTCGACGCTCATTAAGGTGGCGTCATCAACGTTGCCACCCCACTTCATCAGAAACCAAACTACATCTTCGGCAGAATCACGCTGTCGATTACGTGGATCACGCCGTTGCTCGCCATGATGTCGGTCTTGACGATACGAGCGTTGTCGACCATCGGCTGACCGTCTTTCGACGAGATCCTGACGCTCTGGCCCTGAGCGGTCTTCGCCGTCTGGAGCTTTACGACGTCCTTGGCCAAGACCTTACCCGGCACCACGTGATACGTAAGCACGGCCTGCAGCTTGCTGCGATTCTCCGGCTTCAACAGCTCTTCCACGGTGCCGGCGGGGAGCTTGGCGAACGCCTCATCGGTCGGCGCGAAGACCGTGAACGGACCATCACCCTTCAGCGTCTCGACGAGGCCCGCCGCCTTCACGGCCGCCACCAGCGTGTTGAACGATCCGGCCGACGCGGCGATGTCGACGATGTCCTTCTCGCTCTTCTTCGAATCGTACCTTTGCTGAGCCATAGCGCTGCCGGCGAACGTCAGGATGGCGGCCACGGCTACGAGAGAAGTCATGCTGCGCTTGAACATCTGAAATCCTCCTGAGTGATGAGTGACTGTGATACGATTGAGTTGAAAATCCTCGCTAGGCCCGCGCCCAGGCGAGGGCCCAACGTCGCTGGATCGCCTTCCAGGTCACGGCCTGATAAAGCGCACCCAGACCGACGAGGCCATACACGAACCGGCTCAAAAGGC
>JBFJOD010000124.1:0-9747 GCA_041617795.1 Gemmatimonadota bacterium
GGGAGTGATCGTCGCGCCGGGTTGGCGAAAACGCCTGGTGCAGCTAGTGCATGCCCGAGATGTCGCCGGAGCGCTGGTGCAGGCAGCGGAGAGCACAGCCGCTCTCGGACGCACGTACTTCGTCGGACACCCGGAGCTGGTCAGCTGGAAACAGGTCGCCTCGGCGATCGGCCAGGCGGTCGGACGGCGGACGTTGCTCCTCCGGGTACCATCGCCACTCCTGAGAGGTGCCGCTGCCGTCGCCGAGATCGCGGGTTCCGGTTCAAGGCAGGGCCAACTCGATCGCCGCCGGGCTCGCGACATGTCTGAAAAGGCCTGGACCTGCCGCGTAGACCGGATCATGGACGAACTCCTCTGGACTCCGGAGTACGATTGCGCTGCTGGGTTCCGCGTGACGGCTGAGTGGTACCGTGAAGAGGGGTGGCTATGAGTTGGCTGAGGAACCGGCTGAAGCGCGCTGAGCCCGCAGACATCGTCTTCCTGTCCTATGTGTCCGTCAGCGGTTTGCTGATTCTGGCCTTTGGCTGGAAGCTGTCAGTCGGACTCTGGGTCGGTTTGACCCTTGCTCACGCCGGCCAGTTGGCGATTGGCCTCTGGTGGAGCGGACGACCGCTCGAAGATAGGTCACTGCCCGGGTTCATCCGTGACATCTATCCCTTCCTGTTCGTCGTTTTCCTCTATTGGGAACTCCGCTACCTGGCGCTGCTCTTCAGTGCGGGCTACAACGATCCGCTGATTCTGCGCTGGGAGGAGCTGTTGTTCGGCGAACAGCTGGCGATGACCTTTAGCATGAGATTCCCCTACCTGTGGCTGAGCGAGCTGTTCCATTTCTGCTATGCTCTGTACTGGGTGCTACTGCCGCTGGCGGCGGTTCTGCTGTACGCGCGCGGACGCATCAGCGGATTTCGTGAATTGGCTTACGTTGAGCTGGTCGTCTTTTTCAGCTGCTACATCGTGTTCATCTTCTTCCCCGTAGCCGGTCCCCACTACCAGTTTCCAGCGATCGGGGGCGAGCTGGCCGGGGGGTTGTTCTACCAGGTGGTGCAGGCGGTGCTCGAGGATGGTGGGAGCAAAGGGGCGGCTTTTCCAAGCTCTCACGTGGCTGTGGCGGTCACGATTCTGCTGGTCGCGTGGCGTCACGACCGGCTGGTCTGGGTGGTGATGTTGCCACTTGTAGCTGGTCTTACAATTGGCACGGTGTATGGGCGTTTTCACTATGGGGTGGACGCCCTGGGCGGCGTGCTGACGGCGGTGCTGCTGGTGCCGTTCGCGCGCTGGCTATGGCCTTTGCTGAAGGGGAGTTCCGTGTCTGGAACGGGCAACTCGCCGGCGGTACCGGCCGTCTAATGACTGGGTGTACGGAAGGGACAGGTATTGGTCGATCTTAATGAAGCCGACCTGGTCCGCCGTGCGCGGGCTGGTGAGCTCGAGGCGATGCGGCAGCTGTACGAGCGGCATGCGTCGCGGGTCTACACCGTGGTCCGGCGTCTGGCGGGAGACGACGATCTGGCGGCTGATCTAGCCCAGGACGCATGGACGAGTGCGTTTGAAAAGGTCGGCGACTTTCGGGGGGACGCGGCGTTCGGCACGTGGGTGCACCGGATTGCAGTGAACACGGCGCTGACGCGGTTGCGTCAGGCGGCGCGGCGCCGGGATCTGGAGCAAGGCTTCGACGGAAAATCGACGCTGGGCAACCCCGACCGCTGGCCGGCGGCAGCCGCCACAGATCGGGTGACGGTGCAACGGGCACTGGACTTGCTTCCGAACGGCTACCGGTCCGTGCTGTGGTTGCACGATGTTGAGGGATATACACACGAGGAGATTGGTGCGCGGCTGGGAATCGCAGTCGGCACTTCGAAATCGCAACTGTCGAAGGCGCGGGCGAAGATGCGCGTGCTGGTGACGCAGTCACGAGCAGAAGTATAGGCGGGGTAAGGTCGATGATGGTGCATTTAACTGAGGAGTCGCTTTCAGAGCTGCTAGACGGCAGCCCTGTTGCCAACGCCGAAGAGCACCTTGCCGGTTGTCCGGCTTGCCAGGGTGAACTGGAAGCTCTGAGGCGGCTGCGGTCCGAACTTCGCGACTTGCCGGAGTTGCAACCACCAGAGGGTTCGTGGTCGAGAATCGCGAAGCAGCTTCCTGCTGGTCGGCGTGTACGGCGTTGGCGGCGCTCGGGCATGATCGCGCTGCAAGCTGTCGCGGCGGCAGCGGTGTTTGTGTTGGGCGTGGGACTTGGGCGGGTATTCCAACCGGGTGTCGCGGTTGACGACGGCGCGAGGCTAGAGCGATCGGCGGTTCAGCCGACCGCATCGCTGGCGGAGGCGATGGCAGAGGTGCGGAAGCGCGGGGCAGAGTACGATGTCGCACTTCGCAACTTGGAACAGCTGGCCCGGAGGGAGGGCGCGCCAGTGCCTTCGCTGGCCCAGCAGAGGTTGGCCAGTCTGGAGATGTTGGTCGAAGCGTCGCGAACGGCGCTGTCAGTTGAGCCAACTGACCCGGTGCTGAATTCGTATCTCTTTGCAGCAATAGAACAGCGCGACGCCGTAATGCTTGAGATGACGCAGTCGCAGGAGTCGGGCTCGGCGGTGCTGTGGCGCTGAGGAAAGCTGCGATGGCGATGGACTCAAAATCTGGACTCAGAGGTTTCGATGGGCGGTAGTAGGCTAAGTAAGAGCGGGGGATTGCTGCTGATTGCGGTTCTGACCGCGCTGATTTCGAGCCCGGCATTGCAGGCCCAGGAGAGCCGTGGCTATATGGGGATCAGCCTCCAGTGTAACAACTGCTGGCGTAAGCAGATGGGCGATGTGGTCGAGTGGTCGTTCTCCAGTCCACCGACCATAAGTTACGTGTATGAGTCCGGGCCAGGCGCAAGCGTCGGACTTGAAGTGGGAGATCTGATCACGGCCGTGGATGGTGTGGATATCACGTCGGATGAAGGCGGCCGGCGATTTGGGAGCCTGCAGGTAGGTGTAGAAACAAGCCTGCGGATTCGTCGGGGCGACGAGGAGCGCAACGTGACGCTCACTCCCACATCACAGGAGGCCGCGTTCGGCCAACTGAGCACGGTAATTGTTCCGAGTGAGGTGTGGGACTCGATGCGGTTGCGGATGCAGAATTTGTTTGAAAAACAGCTGAAGCTTCAGCTGTCGCTTCGCGAGGCGGAGCGCGATCTGCAGCGGACCGAAACCGAGGCCCAGCGAACCGCGACTGACGAACGGCTTCAAGCCGTGGTGCAGCGGCGCACGCAGGTCGATTCGATGCGAAAGGCATTGCGGGATGCGCAGGTCCAACTCAGGGGCCACGCCGACTCGCTGGCTGCGCGAACGCTCTACGTCGTTCCACGCGGTGAACCTCAGGCTGAAGCCTACGTGACGCCGCTGCGCGTCGAGCCTCGGACGCTGACGATCTACCACGATGCCGTTGCTGGCGCTCGCTTCAAAGAACTAAGCAAAGGAAATCCGCTGATCTCGTATTTCCCAGGTGTTGAGGAGGGTTTGCTAGTAACCGAGATCGTGGAGAACACCCCGGCCCACATAGCGGGGCTCCGAGAGGGTGACGTGGTGATGGCCGTGAATGGTGAGCCGGTCAGCAAGGTGTCAGAGTTGCGCCGGCGGATGCGCGCCGTGAGCGAGGCGGAGCTGACATACGTCCGTAAGGGCAAGAAGCAAAAGTGCAAGATCCCGTCGCGTTGATCGAACACGATTGATATCGGCGCGGGCGGCGGCGGGTCAGACCGGCCTGAGAGCGACCGCACTCAGGCGACAGCGCGAAGCACCGCCTCCATCCTGTCGAGGGCTTCGGTCAGCTCCGATCGCGGCAAGCCGTAACCGATTCTCAAGTATCCGTCCATATTGAAATGGTCACCGGGCACGATCAGCACGCTTTGCTCGTCCTTCAATTTTTGGGTGAGCGCGCTCGAATTGATCTTCAGATCATAGCGTGCGTAGCAGATCGCTCCAGCCCGCGGCTGACGGAAGCTGAAGATGTCGGATCGGTCGGCAAGCCATTCACGGAGAGGCTGCAGGTTCTGCTGCAATATCTGGCGCGTTCGCTGACGAATGCGGCGCCGGGCAGTCGGCTGAAGAGCCAGGCAGGCGCAGAAATCGCTCAGCGCACCCGGTGAGATGCTGGTGTAATCCTTGTATGACCAAAGTTGTTGGATGAAATCGCGCGGCCCGACAGCCCAGCCGACCCGCAGTCCGGGAAGCCCATATGCCTTCGACAAACCAGCTGTAATCACCACGCGGTCGTAGCGTCCCCAGAAACTGGGCGACGAGGTTTCGTCCAGCTCGGCACCGGCGTAGATCTCATCGGCGACGATCCAGGCGCCGACTCGCTCTGCGATATCGACGATCCGGCCGATCTCCGCCTCGCTGAGTATCGCACCGGTCGGGTGATTCGGATTCGTGACAATGATGAGTTTGACCTGTCCGTCGAGCTTCTCTTCCAGTTCATCCAGGTCGGGTGCCCAATTCCGCTCTTCGACCAGGTTAAAGGCCCGCACCTCGCGGGCGAACGCTTCGGCGACGCCCCAGATCTGCATGTAGTTCGGCGCCTGCATTATCACGACGTCATCGGGCTCGAGAATACTCCAGGTCGTCACATAATTTGCTTCGGAGCCGCCGTTGCTCACGAGCACATTATCTGAGCTCGCGCCTGGATAGAGCGCCGCGATCGCTTCGCGCAACGCATCGGTCCCGTTCGACTGACTATAGACCAGTCGCTGATCGAGCAGTTCGCGTGGATCGGCACCGACCAGATCAAACAGTTCACGTGGGGTCATCGGGTGGACGCCGCTCTCGGAGAGGTTGAACCGTACCCGATTTTCCCAGGTGGACTGCCAGCGCTCCATTCGGAATGGGTTGATTTTCATGGCCTTCGCCTGCGTCTCCCGGTTTGACTGCGCTCGGCTTCGTAACGTGGATAGTGCAAGATCAGGCTGATGGCAAAGCCCAGTTCGACCACGAGATCAACCCAGAACCAGCTGATCACGCGCAGGCGCGGTAACCAGACTAGATCGATCAGCGCCAAAGCCGCCGCCACGCAGGCTGCCAGCAGCGCCGGGTAGGAGCCGGGTGGGCCGCGCCGTGCGGATTCGATCAGGGCGCCGCCGACGACGGCCAGAACAGCGCCGAACAACTGCGCTTGGAACGGGTGCAGCTGAATACCTACCGCGTCGGCGAAATTGTCGAAATACACCAGGGGCCAGACACCAAGCAGCACATAGTAAATCCCTTGACCCATGATGATCCAGCGACGTCGGATCTCGCGTCGGTGGTCCGACCTCGCGTCGTTGTTCGATCCGGCTGCGCGACGACTAGCCATCAACATCCGTTGGGCTCAGGTTCAGCAACTCAAGCAAGTCCACAATGTCCTCCAGCCAGTGCTCTGGTTTGCCAGCCGACAGGCGCGCGCGACCGAAAGGCCCCCAGAGAGCGGCGGCGGTCGCCACGCCCGCCGCCCGCCCGGCCTGCAGATCGTAGAGGCTGTCGCCCACAAACAAGGTCTCCGCCTGCAGCGATTCCAGGGCTGCCAGACCCCGAAAGACCGGCTCGGGGTCCGGCTTTGGGTTTTCGACATCGTCAGCACTGACGATGTGGGTGAAGAACTCGGCGAGCTGGCAGGTGCCCAGCTCACGCTCTGCGTGCTCACGAATCTTGCTGGTCACGACACACAAGCCATAGCCGGCACTGTGAAGTTCGGCGATCGCCTGACGCATGCTAGGAAACGGCCGGATCAACCGATCGTGCTGTGATTCGTTGTGGATGACATAGGTTCTGAACATACTCTCGAGCTGACCCTCCGATTCGGCAAATGACCTCAGCTGGACGTGCAGGGGCATTCCCATCGTATTCAGCCAGGCGTCATCGGGTGGCGCCGCGCCCAAGTGCTCTGCCATTGTATGACGGTAAGAGCTGAGGATCAGCTCGAGCGAATCGACGAGCGTCCCATCGAGATCGAATAGAATGCCGCGATATCGCGGTGTCATGGCTTTGGAATCTCCTGGCTGAACCCTGTTCTAGCTTCTGCCGAGCTGCTGTGCATTGCGATGACGCCCCCGCGGCGCTGTATCCGATCGAGACGGTCGAAGAGGATCTGACCATCGGCAATGACGAGATATATGTCGGTAGTTGCGGCGATGTCTCGCGAAGGATCCCCAGCAACGGCAATGATGTCCGCCCACTTGCCGGGTGTGATTGAACCCAGCCGATGAGAAACGCCAAGATACTCGGCTGCTACCGTTGTGGCGGCTGCGATCGCCTGGCCCGGTGTGAGACCAGCCTCAACGAGATTTCGCAGCTCCTCGTGAAGTGTATAGCCGAAGGTCGTGCCGGGATTCGGCGCATCACTTCCGGCAACCAACTGCACCTCCACCGCGCGCAGGAGCTCGAGGTTGGCTCGGGCCCGTCGCGCGGCGGCCGTGTCGCCGCGTAGTCCGCCCACATACTGTTCGACTGCCTGCAACGTCGGATCGACAAATAGTCCACGCTCGCGGAGAGCGTCTAGAGTGGAAAAATCGAGAATCTGGTCGGTCGGTACGTGCTCAATCCCATCGACTCCGGCGGCTAGAGCCGTAGCGACGTCCTGGACGCTGGCCACGTGCGCAAGCACTCGGCGACCTTGATCGTGCGCGGCGGCGGTAAGAGAGCGAAGCACGGCTTCTGACATTGCAGGCGGCTCGACTTCTCCGCGCCGCTCGAGCACGGCGGAGAAGAACGCGACCCGGGCAGCGATCTCGCCGACGGCGACCTCCGCTTCAGCCGGGCCGACGAGCTGACGTGTCACTTGCGCTATGAACGAGGTGTCGCCTTGGCCGGCACGCCTGAGCTGGGCAACCGGGTGGCCGCCCGGCGCTGTGAGCATAGGACCCGCCGCAAAAATTCTTGGGCCTGCCAACTCATGCCGCTCGATCCGTTCGGCCAGCCCGATGATCCAGGGGTACGGGTCACCCAGGCTCTTTACAGTCGTCACACCAGCCTCGATCAAGCTCTGTCGACGCTCGGGAAACCTCCTGATGAACTTCCACAGGTAGCGAAACCAGCCAAACTCCCTGGACCCGTCCGTGACGCGCGAGCGGATACCGCTGAGGTGAAGGTGACTGTCGATCAGGCCAGGCAGAAGAGTCAAGCCGCCCAGGTAGACCACGCGGGCGCTGTCGGGCACGGGCACGTATTGCTCGACGGCCAGAATTTCCCGACCGCGAATGATCACCGTGGCTGGATCGAGATACGTGTCAGCTGCCGGATCGTAGACACGCGCCCCGACAAGCGCGATCGGTGGACCGTCGACAGGTTGGCCGGGAAACCGCCCTCGGGAATAAGCCAGAGTCACGCCGATGCCGCTGAGGGCGAGGGCTCCTAAAAGCGACCAGAGGAGAAGCGGGCTGATGCGCATGCGCTTCACAAGACAATCGTGAATGGGTTGTGAGGAGTCACCGGACTGGGAGAAGGTATCGCGGGTGCTGGTGAAGGGAAAGCATGATGGGCAAGTTCAACGGGCGAACGCGAAGCAGGATGGCCGGGCTGTTTGCTGGTCGCTGATGCGAGGTGTCGCCGGAGGTCAGCTCGGTGGCGTGTTGCCCGGAAGGACGAGAAGGGTGGCGACCTCGCTCAACTCCAGACCGGCATCATGCTCGGCATCAATTTCGGCGAGTGAGTCATCGATGGAAGCGAGCGCCGTTTGATCAAGTTGTTCCGGTAGTAGGTCTGCCAGTTCAGCCAACCGGCGTTCCCCGGCGCGAGTAAAGCGTCGCATCAGGCGTTGCAGCAAGTCGTCGATCAGGACACGCTGATCGCTGGGAATGTGAAGGCCGCCGTCCTCGAGCTGGCGACTGAGTCGGACGGCGATCCGACACTGAGGCAATCCGGGATGCAGCGCGTCGCCGGCGATCTGAGCGGCCCTGAGGCGCTCAAGCATCGAGCGGGCGTGGCGCGCACAGGAGCGCCGAACATGATCCAGCAGGTATCGCGATGCCGACGTCCCCTTTTCTCGACTGGCGAGCCGGAACAGTGCCAGGGCCTGAGATTGATCTTCCACCACACAGCCGGTTTCAACGTCACAGATCAGCCAGATACCGCGGTGATGGCCTCCGACGCGGACCCGCCAATAGGCGGCTGCGCGTTTCTCGAGCCCGGCGTGATTGACAGCCGCGGTCAGGACGGTGGCATGGCCGGGTGACGGCTCGACCTTTCGGCCGTGTGCCACGTGATCAAGGTAGGCCTGCTCCTCGGGATCGAACGGCCCCTCTAGCTGTTTCTCTAACTGCTCATAGCCGTCCGGCACGCTTGCCAGCAAGCGTATTTGGCTCAGCACGCGCCGGTCATCGTTCGGGGTTGCGAGGACAGGCCTGTCGAGACCGATCGTGTCGGTGATAGTCGAGATTTTCCCTCTCAGACGCTGGAGTAGACCAAGGAGGCGTTCGAGGTCTTGTGTCGGTACGAAATGGTGCAGTTCGACGGTGTCTGAGATTGCGCCCAATCGATCTATGCGGCCCATCCGCTGCATCAGTCTTACGGGATTCCAGGGGAGATCATAGCTGACAACGATTGAAGCATCTTGAAGGTTGAGCCCCTCGCTCAGCACGTCTGTCGCGATCAGCAAGTTGACGCGTTCACGCGGGGTCGGCTCCGGGACTCCGTTGCTAATCGGAGCGAAACGCTCGATAACCTCTTGCCGACTGGCAGGTTGGAGGCCCAGGCGCGCTCCGCCGCTATCGATTTGTGCCAGGTACGGTCGCTGGCGGAGACGGTGGTGAATGTAGCGTGCGGTATCACGGAACTCAGTGAAAAGCAGGATCTTGCGACCTGCAAGTGGGCCATCGAGCAGTTCAAGTAGCCGCTGCAGTTTTCGGTCACCGCCAAAGCCAACGGACGTCAGCGATTCGTACACGCGGGTCAGGATGCCAAGATCGTGTTCGAGCGACTGACGAAACTCGTTCAACCGTTCGGCGGAGATGGAGGTAGCCGGCAAGACGAGCTCGAAGAAGGTGAGCTGGCTGCCCGGATCATCAGCCGGGCCGCGGAAGCTGGCGCGGTAGTCTGGTCGCGTCAGAACGCGGTCGGCCGCTAGAGCGCTGAGAGCCGTCTTGCACCAGGCCAGTTGTTGGAAGACCGTGGAGCGGAAGGCTTCGACGCTCGATTCGAGGCGCTTGAGCAGGATCATCTTCAAAAGAGAACCTAAGGGCACTGGCGGTTTGCCCGATTCGCTGTCGGTCGCGATGCAATCGAATCGCAAGTCGCTCAACCACGCGTCCAGGTTCTTGAACAGGTCACCATAGATGCCGGCTAGGTCGTATTCCACGGCGGTCGGCTGGCGGCGTTTCGGGAATCGAAGCGGCAGAGCAAGGCCAGTCGTGGGGTCGCTGACTCTGATTTCACCGTAGTGGCGTCGCAAGAAACGACGGGTTCTCCGCAGCACGCAAGCTGAGATGATCGGCGTCACATCCGCTTTGCCGTTGGCAGCGCGGCGGAAAGCGTCGCGATAGTCGCTGACCCCGAGGTGCCGGAACGCGCCGGGCGCTGCAAAGAGGTCGATCAGGTGTTGCAAGTCGAACAACGAGTTGTTGACGGGCGTCGCGGTTAGCAGAACGACTCGGCAATGACGAGTCATGTCGGCCAGGTTCTTATGCCGGCGCGTGGCTGAGTTTCTGAAGTTGTGTGCCTCGTAAACGATGACCAGATCGACGCCGCGGTGACGAAGCGGGTCAAAAGCCCGGCGACCGAGGGACTCCATCGAGACAAGAGTGAC
>JBFJOD010000125.1:0-9708 GCA_041617795.1 Gemmatimonadota bacterium
ACACGCTGAACTGGAGCGCTGAGATGCCCCTCGCCCAAGGGCTCAAGTTCGGGGATTAGACCCGGCGCGTTGCTCGCCACCCGCGCCCGGTCGGTCGCGCCCTGGCGTCCGGCTGCCGAGGGTTGGCTCCGCGCTGCAGGCCGTGCGAGATGCGAAAAACCCGGCGGGGCGGCTTGTGCCCCGACCGGGTTTTCGGTTTCCTACCCGCTGCTCGGATTCTCCAGAGGCGGCTGACGCTTTGCCGGTTGAGGGTGGACGCGCCCGCGTCCGAGACCCCTTCCCAATCTCTAGAGGGCCTTACCCCTGGAGAACCACGATGGCCACCCAGGCAACGAGCGCCAGCGTGCTCAGTAAGGGCGCCGCTCGAAACCTGAACATCATCCCTCCAATATGGTTGCCGTTCCTCTTCGCTCTAAAGTACGCCCGTACGCTAACCTCTCGCCATCAGGTGGCGATCAAGCGGCGCTGCCGGCCGATCAGCCAAGAATCAGGTGGCCGGTCAGGTGGCGGGGGGGACCGCACGGAAACGGCGCCAGCCCTCGCGTCGCGCTTGGATTCACTCCGGCGGGCCCGAGGGCCGACCGGGGGGCTCCAGCCGGCGGAACAGCGCCTCGGCCCGGGCCTCCGCTCCCGCCCCGTTCATCTCAAACAGCCAGTATCGCTCCAGATCGCCCCGGTTGACCAGAAGCTGCATCGTCCCCTGGGTCTTGTGCTCCGCGATCACCCAGTTGACCACGATCTGATAGTTTAGCCGGCCATCGGGGCTGAGGGGCTGCAGCCGGTCGAAGGTGAAGTCTGGAAGGCTGGCCATGACACGGGTGATCGGATAGCCGGGATGCTCGCTGAACTCGCGGAAGAACTGAGTGGAGTCGGTTCGACTGCCGACGAAGCTTCCGAGCACCACGGGCCTTTCGGCCGGGGGGAGCGCGGCGGCGGCCTCGAGGGCGAGAATTGTCGCGGCCTTGTGGTGAGCGTGGAAGTTTGGGATCGGAAGATGGGCGAACACGAAATCGTATCGGCCATGCGACATGATCTGATGGAGACGTGAACGCACCTGGGTAGCAGCCCAGGCGTGGGTGAGCACCGTATCGACGTTTTCAGTGTACCCGGGGTCCGGCTGATCGAGGAAGAAGTAGTTTCGCAGCCCAATGATCCGGCCGCCAGACATGAGCTCCTGTTTGCGAATGGCAGGGAGATGGTCACGCGCGATGAGCTCGTCGGTCAGTTCGAGACCATATAGGGGCTCGGCCAGATGAGCGTAGCGGAACCCGCCGCCGCCATCGGTGATCAGGGCGAGGTCCACGTTCCCTTTGAGCGTGTGGGTGATCTTGTAGACCGCCGCGGCGAACATCGCCTCGTCGTCGGGGTGGGCGACAACGAGGAGCACGTCCGGCGTGTCGACCGTTTGGGCCGCCGCGGCTGGAGGGTGGGCGGCCACGAGGGCGGCAAGGCTGAAACCGAGCGCCAGCGCGGTGGCGTGGCTCGGTCGGGATAGTCGCATACGGTCCGTGTCCTTTCCCCAGCGCTGGTGTTGAGGGGCTGGCCACGTTCGGGATTCCGAGTAATGTGGCTCTGGCGCTTTCTGACAGCTGGGCCGTGCCTCGGGCCCGAAATACTATAACGAACCGGCCCACATAAAAGGGCAACCCGCCAGGCTTCAACGCCGGAGCGACTATGGCTTATTTCTCGCCGGAATTCACCGACTTCTTCAGCCGGCTCGAGCGAAACAACACCCGCGACTGGTTCCAAATCCATAAGCGCGATTACGAGCGGTTCGTCAAAGATCCTTTCAACGCCTTTGTGGCCGAGGTGATCGATCGGGTCAGCCTGGTCGATTCCGAGATCGCCATCGAGCCAAAAGATGCGACGTTCCGTATCGCGCGAGACATCCGGTTCTCACGCGATAAAACGCCTTACAAGACGCACGTCGCGGCCGTCATCAGTCGCGGCGGGCGTAAGGACATGCGCTACCCCGGCCTCTTCTTCCGCTTCGATGCGAAGGGGATCGGGATCGGTGGCGGGGTCTACCAGCCCGACAAGGAGACGCTGTTGGCAATCCGACGCGCCATCGCGCGCGACGGCGCCGCTCTCGCCCGCGCTCTCAAGGGCAAAGCGTTTCGCGAAGTCTTCGGTGAACTGCAAGGGGAGAAGAACAAGCGGCTCCCCAAGGAATTCGCCGCGGTGGCCGAGCGCCTGCCGATCATCGCCCACAAGCAATTCTATTATTTCGTCGAGTACGATGATCCGCGACTGGTGTTGCGAGACGACTTGCCTGCCTTCGTCCTCCGGCATTACCGGGCCGGACGCAAGGTCAGCGAGTTTCTGGGAGCGGCCGTGACGGCGCGAGGTGGAGGGCGAAGCCGCCGCTAGGAGTCCCGGGTCTGGCGGATGGCCAGACTATCCTTGGAGCGGCCGAAGTGATAGCGGTAGGTGGGCGACTGGACGCGCGTCCAGCGATACCCGGCTTTCCTCAGCCGCACGAACAGATCGGTGTCGCTGAACGCGATGTCCCGGAAGCCGCCCACCGCCTGAAACACTTGGCGCCTACCGAAAAGCACCCCGGTGATGCACTCGATCTCCCGCACCGGAATCTTTCGCTCCCGGTTGTAGAAGTCGGTCACGCGGGGTTCGGGTCCGCCGGGTGACACGATCAGCTCGAAGCTGCCCAGCAGAAAATCGTAGCCGCCCGCGCTCAGCTCGCGTCCAAGCCGCGAGACGTGGTGCGGCATCAGTTCGTCATCCGAGTCGAGAAACCCGACGACGTCAGCTGAGGCTTGCTGCAGTCCCAGGTTGAGAGCCTGTGGCTGGCCGCGGTTCGAGGTTCGAAGGTAGCGGACCCGCGAATCGCCGAGATACGGTCTGACCACCTCCGGAGTCTTATCGGTGCTGCCGTCGTCCACGATCAGGTACTCGAACGACGGCTGATCCTGATCAAGGACAGAGCGGATCGCCCCGGGAAGGAACTCGGCCCGGTTATAGGTGACGGTTACGATCGTGATCGACGGCGTTGTGCCCGATTTCGACATCTGACGCTCGACCGCTCCTCCCGGCTCGCGTGCCAGTCACAGGCCCGGCGCCCCGCGCCCGGCGGAGGCCCCGGCGGAATGGATTAACCGGGCGTGGGCGGCGTGGCAAGGCGGATGCGACGGGGTCAGATTCCCGCGGCGGATATTGCCGTCCGACCGGGGTTTGCTCACCGACCCGGGCCAATGACCGTGGCCGAGCCGGCGACCGGATTCGTTACCCGTTCCATATTGGTGCGTTGCGGCACCGTTATGGTATCTCGGTAAGGTTAACCGGGAGCTTTTTGGTCGATGGGGTGTACTAGTTAGCTGTGGCACGAGGAGGACGGATACATGCTGCGCATTCTCGAGAGGTTTTGGTGGATCGGTGCCGCGCTGGCGAGCTTCGCCGCCGTGCTGGCCTGGCTGCCGCGGATGATCCCGGGCGCGGCTCCAGGTCAGGAGCCGTACGCGCGTTATGCCGATCACGCCGAGGTCTAGTCTAGTGGCTGCCACGCCGCTCTGATTTGCTCTCGGCGCCGGGCCTGGCCATCTCCCCGGCCGGGCCGGCAGCCTCCGCTTTCCCTGTCGCGTCACCCTCCCCCCACTCGTTCACCAGCTCCGTCAGCGTCACCGGGCGTAGCCCGCGACGCTTCAGCTCGGGCAGTATCGTCCGCAACACCGCGGCCGTTCGCACGCCGCGCTTACCCCCATCATGGAGCACGATGATCGCGCCGGGGCGCGCCCGCCGAAGGATGTACCGAGCGGCGAAGCGCTCCGAGGGGATCTGCGCATCGAACGGGTAGACGGAACCCAGCGCGCAGCGGTAGCCGTGCTCGGCCATGGTCGAGAGCATCGCCTGGTTGTACCAGCCGGATCCGGGCCGTACCCACCGAACCGGAGCGAACCGGGATAGAATCGAGTCCGTCTCGAGCAGCGTCTTCTCGAACTGATCTCGCGAAAGCCGAATGCTGGGCTCGTCACGCGTCAGGTGATTGCCCAGCTCGTGACCGTCGCTGACCATGCGGGCGACCACGTTCTCGCTGCCGGGGATCCGTTCGCCGATCAGAAAGAAAGTCGCCCGGGCGTCGTGTAGCGCCAGCAGGCGCAGTATCTCGGGCGTCGTCCTGGGGTCTGGGCCATCGTCGATGGTCAGAGCCACGAGGGGCCGTTCCAGATCAACGAAGAACAGCACGTCCGGGGCGCGTCGCGCCAGCAGGCCGATGAGCCATCGCGGCTGCGCAAGGATCAAGACGGTCCCCGTCAGCCCGACCAGTAACGAGATCGAAGCCGCGGCCAGAGTCATGCGGCGGATGAGAGCTTTCCGAAGCCGCGTCAAGCTCGTCCGCCGATTTCTAGTTGGAGGCCCATCGGCGCCATTTCGCCTGCGCTCATTGGGATCCGGTCGATCTCACAGCCGTCACGTTGAGAATCGCAGGCTACTAGGCTCAGCCGGCTCGGGCAACGGGCACGCTCAGAGCGTCGCTCTTGCCTCCGGGCCGCTGGCAGACGCCGGGATCGACCCAGAGAGCGTTGCCGCCCGGGTCGGTCGACGTTATGGTTGACCGCGCTTAATTCACAAGCCGGCGCCGCCGCAGCGACGACGTCTCGAGAACGTAGGTGATCCCTTCTCTTCCGTTTAACCTCTCGGGAGGAAACCGATGAAACGATTCGCCCCGGCCCTCTTTGCCGCCGTCCTCTGGCTCGGCCTACCGGCGGGGCTGGCCGCCCAGGAGTATCCCCCGCCGCAGATGTACTGGGTGCTGGCCGAGCATGTGAAGCCGGCCATGCTGCACGAGTACGAGGCCGCGACAAAGGAGATGATCCGGCTTCTGGCCTCCGTACCGGATGCGACAAGCAAGGTTCAGTTCACGACAATCTCCGGACCGGAAGTCGGCTACGCCTACGTGATAACCATCGACGGCTTCTCGGGCATGGACAGGGCGTGGCAAAACTGGGAGGCGACGATCGAGGCCGCTGGTCGCGACAAGTTCATGGCGATCCAAGAGAAAGCCAGTGCCGCCACGGACTATGCGGAGTCGTTCGTGCTGATGCTGCGTGAGGACCTCTCGTACCTGCCGGAGACGACGGCGTTGACGGCTGAGCGCCCCTATCGCAAGTACCACTATTGGTACTCGCTGCCGGGGAAGGAGCAGCAGGTCGAGGCCGTAGTGAAAGAGTACGTCCAGCTGTACAAGTCGAAGGGACTCACGACCGGCTGGCGCATCTACCAGACGGTAATCGGCCCCGATCTCCCCATGTACCTCGTGGTCGAGACCGCGAAGGATCCGGCGGACTACCACGCCACTGAAATGAAGGTCCGAAGCGCGCTGGGCGAAGCGGGCCAGAAACTGGAGATGAAGGCGCTGCAGTACGCGCGCCGGTTGGAGATCAGGGACGGCTGGATTCGACCCGATCTTTCGTTCCCTCCGACCACGCAAACGACGAGCCGCTAGGTCGCAGCGCCGATCGAATCGGTTTTGATCCGGGTCTCAGAGAAAGGCAGTCGGTAACGGCTGCCTTTCTTGTTGAGGCCCTGCGCCCATCGAGGCTGGTTTGCGAGCCATCACTTACCTGCTGACTTCTTTCGTGGTTGCCGCGACGCTGTTGCCCCTGCTCCGACGGGAGGAGTGGTGGGTGCGTGTGTTCGATTTCCCACGGCCGCAGATCCTCGCGCTGGGGCTGCTGACCGCCGGGTTCCTCGTTTTACGGGTTTCAGATGAGGGGTCGGTGTACGATTGGGTCGCGCTGAGCGCTATTGGGGTCGCGATGATGCTGCAGGCGTACCGACTGTTGCCGTTCACGCCGCTGGCGAGCAGACAGGTCAGAGCCGCCCAGCGCTGGACGGAAGGTTCGACGATATCCTTGCTGGTCGCCAACGTGCAGATGAGGAATCGAGAGGCAGAGCGCCTCCTCGCGATCGTTCGCCAAGCGAAGCCCGATCTCCTGCTCACACTCGAAACGGACGAGTGGTGGCAGGACAGGCTGCGCGCGCTGGTCGAGTTTCCGCACAAAGTAGAGAGACCTCTTGAAAACCGTTACGGTATCATGTTGCAGTCTCGCCTGGAACTCGTCGATCCAGAGGTCAGCTTTCTGGTGAGCCGTCAGGTTCCATCCATCCATACAAAGGTGCGGATGCGCTCGGGCCCGCTCGTTTCGCTCCACTGTCTTCACCCGGAGCCACCGTCGCCGACCGAAGCCTACGAGTCGACACGGAGAGATGCGGAGCTGATCATCGTCGGTCGATCGCTGAGCGACACCGAGTTGCCGGTGATTGTAGCGGGCGACCTCAACGACGTGGCCTGGTCTCATACGACCCGGCTGTTCCGCAGGATCAGCGGGTTGCTCGATCCGAGGATCGGCCGCGGTCTCGTTTCGACCTTCCATGCCCGATTGCCGTTCCTGCGCTTTCCTTTGGACCACGTCTTCCATTCTCCGGATTTCACCCTCATCGATATGCGTCGCCTGAGTCACTTCGGGTCCGATCACTTTCCCGTTTTCGTCCGCCTCAGCCTCGATCGGCGTGGCGAGCAGTTGCAGGAAGCACCGGAGGCCGACTCGGCGGACTGGAGCGAGGCGAGGGAGAAAGTCGAACGAGCGAATCGGCCCGCAGATCGATCCCGCTAAGCCGTATGCGAGAGGAGCCGAGCCGCGCCGTCGGAAAGAAACCGGCTCGAGGATCAGGCGACCTGCGGCAAGAAGACTGTAAAGGTGGTGCCCTGGCCCGGGGCGCTATCGACACCAATGTGACCGCCGCAGCCCTCGACGATTCCGTAGACGACCGATAGGCCGAGGCCGGTTCCCTTGCCGTTGGCCTTGGTCGTGAAAAACGGCTCGAACACGCGAGCGAGTGTCGCCTCGTCCATCCCGGCCCCGGTATCGCGAACGGAGAGCACGACGTAGGAGCCCGGCTTGAGCACATGCGGCCTTTCCAGATCGCCGCCAACGTCGATGCGATTCGTCTCGATCGTGAGCTTGCCACCCTTCGGCATGGCATCACGAGCGTTGACCGCCAGGTTGACGAGTAGCTGTTCGATGTGGCTCGGATCGGCTCGAATGCTGCTCGGGCCCGGAAGAAGCTTCGTGAGCAGCTGCACGTCCTCGCCGATCAAGCGCTGAATCATTCTTTCGATGTTCGTGATGATGGCGTTGAGGTCGAGCCGCTGAGGCTCAATCACCTCTTTGCGGCTGAAGGACAGCAGCTGCCGCGTCAGCGACGCGGCGCGTTCGGCCACCTCGCTTATCTCCCGCACATCACGATGATGAGGATCGTCGGCTCGAAGCTCGCTCTGGAGGTTTTCACACTGGCTGAGGATGGCCGTCAGCAGGTTGTTGAAATCGTGGGCGACGCCTCCCGCCAAACGACCGATGCTCTCCATTTTCTGGGAATGCCGGAGCTGGACCTCGAGTTGCCGGCGCTCCGTAACGTCAGCCACCACAGCCAGAAGGCCGTTGACGACACCGACGCTGTCGTACAGCGGTTCCGCCCAAACGCTGGCTTCGAGCGTCGAGCCGTCTCTTCGCGCCAAGCGGAGTGCGACTTCCGTGAGTGGTTCGCCCCGCAGCACGACGCGAAACACGTCGCGCAGCATGCCATCGCTGTCCGCCGGAACGACCGGAAGCGGGCGCCCCACGACCTCGGATTCCGCCCAACCGAAGATCCGTTCGGCTGCGGCGTTCCAGGTCTTGACGTTCCCCATGGTGTCGAGGGAGATGATCGCCAAAGGCGTCGCTTGAATGATCGCGCGGAGCGCCTGGTTCGCGTGTCGCAGCGCTTCCTCTGCCTTCTTGCGCTCGGTGATGTCCTCCAGCGCCCCCTCGTAGTACATGACCGAGCCGCCGCCGCCCGATATGGCTCGTGCGCTGTCCCGTACCCAGATCGTCGTGCCGTCGTATCGACGCAGGCGGGTTTCAAAGTCACGCACCGTCCCGTCACGCCGAACTGTCTCCTCCCACTGCTTCCGGTCTGCAGGATCGACATACAACTCCGCGGCGTTGGCCCGGAGCAGGAGTTGCGGATCGGGGTACCCCAGTAGTGCGATCAGCGCCGGGTTGGCTTCGATAAACTGTCCACCCAGAGTCTGGCGGTACAGGCCCACCGGAGCGCCTTGAAAAACGTCGCGATGACGTACCTCGGCCTCGTGCACGACGCGCCGCCGTTCAGCTCGCCCGAGGGCTGACCTGGCCGCGGGCCGCGGGGTCGTGACCGGTTTGGCTTTGCGCTCCGCTCCGGCCGTGCCCGCGACGCCGCAGCGGTTCCCGCCTGCCTCGCGTGCGCGCTCGAGCGCATCCGCCGCATCCCCGATGATCTGAGCCGGGTTGCGCGTCGCCTCAGCAAACGAGGCCACGCCGACGCTTACTGTCACCGCGCCGGCCGGCAGCGGGATCGAGGCGACGGCCGCACGGGCGCGCTCGGCATAGATGGACGCGCCTTCAACCGCCTCGCCCGAGAGTATCGCGAGAAACTCGTCGCCTCCGTAGCGACCGCACATGTTGACCTGGCGCGTCGTGCCGTTGAGACACGCCGCCACCCGTCTCAGAGCTTCGTCTCCGGCAGAATAGCCGAATCGTTGGTTGTACTCTTGAAACCCATCGATATCGAACAGGGCCAGCGAGAACGGCTGCCCTTGCAGCGCTGCAGCGAACTGCTTGTCGAGTTGGAACTCCAGTAGCTTGCGATTGGGGAGCGCGGTCAGAGGGTCGTTATACGCCAGTGCCAGCGCCTCAACGCGTTCGCGGTGAAGCAGCTCGGACAAGACGCCAAGTCCCAAGCCGATCGCCAGCAGACTGAGCGCCACCAGAAAAAGCAGGATCCACTCGACGGTCAGGCCGAGGAGTCGCGCGGCGGCCAACTCGAGTGCCAGCAGGAGCAGACTGCCCCCCGCCAACACCCGAACGGCGCCTCGCCAGCCCCGGTAGTAGGCGAGCAGGAACGCAGGAACGAGGAGCAGGAGCCAGGACAGGGCATCATAGCCGGCGAGCAGTTCGGGGCTGGTGAAGGCACCGACGATAGCGACCCCGAAGGCGGCGAGGCTCAGAGCCAACACACGAAGCGGCACGGACTTCACCGCGCCCGGCAGTTCAGGAGCTCTGAGCGGCCTCAGGGGCAGCCGTCCTGGCATCCGTCCTCGAGCAGGAACGAGAAAAAAAGGGAAAACGGGGGGAGTCGGACCGAGGCGCAAGATAACAAATGGGTCTCACCTTACTATCACCTAGGTATCACCTGGGGAGGGGGGAGTATCACTTAAGTATCATTTGGCCGTTTTTTGGCTGGAAATCGGGACTTCCGCGGCCCCGGGTGAATGCGTCGGAGGCGGAGAGGTGCTGGCGTCAACCTTGCTATACGCGCTTACATCAAGAGTCGGCAGTCTTGCGGAGGCGGGAGGCGGTCGAAAGCTTAGATAGGATTACCGCTGCGGTTGATTCCGATCGCTGGGGTCGCAGGTGAACGGCTGCGACCGAGGATCGGAAGCGGTGGTCGCTTGATCGCGATCCCGGCCCCATACACGCGCGACTCTTCCTTTTGTGACATGATCGAGCTCATCACATTCGGCGGCGCATCGGTCTTCAGAGACGGCGAGGAGGTCGTCGGTCTTTTGGCGCAGAGGCAGAAGGTGGCGCTCCTCGTGTATCTGGCGTTGGAGGGGCCCGTCACCCGAGATCACCTGCTGAATCTTTTCTGGTCCGATCGCGATCCCGAGCGGGG
>JBFJOD010000126.1:0-9354 GCA_041617795.1 Gemmatimonadota bacterium
GCACGTCATGATGATCTACCTGTTTGCGCGCTTGTGGAGGCGCAGCGAGGTCGTCACCGACATCGAGCTTACGGAAATCCGTTACGGGGGCCGCCCGGCCGCACTATTGAGGGGGTTGCGCGCATTCATTTTCGCCGTGCCGATCAACTGCATCGGCATGGGCTATGTCATGCTGGCGATGCGCAAAGTGATCGAAGCGCTCGGTTTGCTCGAAGCGATCGAAATCGGGTTGCCCGGTGAGCCGCGCCTCTGGGTTGTCGTAGGAATCTCCGTGTTCGTCCTGGTCTATGCAGGTTTGGCGGGTCTCTGGGGAGTTGTAGCGACCGACTTCATTCAACTCGTCTTGGCCCTGGGCGGCGCCCTGCTCGTTGCCGGCTTCGCCCTGCCGGACGTCGGAGGTTTGGCAGGCGTACGAACGTTGTTGTCGGAACGTGGTATGGCCGACCGACTCGACTTCATGCCGTGGTCGGACGTCGCCCAGTTGTCGATGACCACTTTCCTGGCCTATGTCGGTATTCAGTGGTGGGCCTTCCGCAACACCGACGGCGGCGGACAGTTCATCCAGAGGTTCATCGCTTCGAAAACCGAGGCGGATGCCGCCAAGGCGGCCTGGCTGTTCAACCTGATCCACTATGTCGTCCGCACTTGGCCCTGGATCGTCGTTGCTCTCGTGGCGCTCATCCTTTATCCGAACCTGGCCGACCCCGAAATCGGCTACATCGTGCTCATGCTGGACTACTTGCCCGCCGGCTTGTTGGGGTTGGTGGTCGCTTCGTTTCTGGCTGCCTTCATGTCGACCGTGTCGACACAGATCAATTGGGGCGCCAGTTACATCGTCAACGACCTCTACCTTCGCTGGGTCCGACCTGCGGCCGCTGACTCCGAACGCGTCTGGATTGGCCGCGCGAGTTCCGTGGTGATCGTAGCGCTGGCCGCCATGGCTGCCTTCTATGCTCAGGACATCGGAACGGTATTTCGCTTCATGATCGCCATCGGTACCGGCCCGGGAGCCGTCCTGATCCTCCGTTGGTTCTGGTGGCGCGTGAATGCGTGGGCGGAACTGGCGGCTATGCTGGCGGGAATATTGATCGCGCTCATCTCTTACCTACCAGCTATTGGCGACATCGATTTCGGTCTTCGCTTGGCGGTGACAGCGTTCGGGGCGATGGCGATCTGGGTGCCGGCGATGCTGCTGACGCAACCGGAATCAGATCAAACGCTCGAAAGGTTCTACCGTCGCGTCCGACCGGGCGGTCCTGGCTGGCCGCGCCAACGCCAGGCCACGGGTCTGGAACCGTTACAAGATCTGGGCAAGGACATCCGCTCCGGACTAATCGGCATCGTCATGCTTTTCTCCCTCATGTTCGGCCTCGGCTGGCTGATTCTCGGCCGCTGGCCTCACGCCGCGATCGCGCTCGTCGTCGGAGGCCTCGCGGCGGTGCTACTGCGACGCCACGGCTCGACGCCGGCGCGTTCTCTTTAATGCCGGGCAGGCGCTTCTTAGATTGCGGGATCCGAGCAGACAACCAACAAACGGAGGGAGCGGTGTGAGGGAGGGGATCGTCTTACGGGTCGGCGCGGCTACTTTGCTTTCCACGCTGTATACCCTGGGGTGCGCCGCCCGAACCCCGGAGTCCAGCGGGCCTCCGCCCGTGCCAGTGCGTGCGGGCCCGCTGAGGCTGGATGTTGTATACCCACCGGCAGGCAGCCGGATCACGGCGCGCGATTCCAATTTCATCTTCGGTTCGATTGGCAACGGCGCCGCCCGCTTGACCATCAACGGCCAGCCCGTCCCCGTGGAAGCGAACGGCGCCTATCTGGCCTGGCTGCCGGTGCCGGCGCGAGCGCTGGATACGCTGGCCAGCTATGAACTGGTCGTCTCCCATGCGGGAACGGAGAAGCGGCTGGTCCACAGCGTTCGGCTACCGAAGCCTCCGCTCCGGCTGCCCGCCGATTCCGCCGCCGTTGACGTGGCCAGCCTGACCCCGCGAGGTCGATGGTGGGTGAGGCCTGGCGAAGGTGTGCCGCTACGCGTGCGCGCTTCTCCCGGCGCTAGTGTTCGCTTGCTGCTGCCTGACGGTACAGCCAGTCAACTCGACGAGATCGCCATCCCGGACGGCGCGTCCGCCGGCAACTGGAATTTCGGGCAACTGACAACGTTGTCTGGCGAAACCGCTGAGAGCGGCGGCGTATTCGTCGGACGCTTGCCGGCGCTGGTACCATTGGGGCACGCCCGGCGTGAACCGAACCTCGACCCGTTGGTGGTTGACTCGGTTGAGGTCAGACCGCTTTGCGTCGCAGAAGGCACAACGGGCGATTCGCTTCCGGTGTGGGACGGTGGTGAGGCTGATGTGTCAGCCGCTGGCGGGCTCGAAGCGGTCCAGGATACTCCCGCCGTTTGGCATGGCGTGCCGAATGACTGTGCCGTGCTTGAAGTCGCCGTCGACGGAGATACAGTCCGGGCCCCGCTTGAACTCGATCTCTGGATCCTCAGCGGCTCTTACCCCGTCGTCGAACTGCGCGACCAGCCTTCGCCGGTCGGTCGCGACGGTTTCATCACGGGACGAACGGCGCCGGGGGCGACGACCTATTGGCAATGGACCGACGGAGTGCGAGCACGCATGAGTGGCCGGCGCAACGGATCGCTAAGGCTCCAGCTCGATGGGCAGACCGCTGCGTGGGTCACGGTAGAAGAGGTCGTCGGGCTGACTGGCGTCGAGCTTTCGGAAAGAGCCCGGGTGGGGACCGTGCGGTTCAAAGGGTAGGGCGATCGGTTGCAAGTCAGAGTGTCCGTCAGCCAGCCGGTTCCCTTCCATGTGCTCGTCGACGGACGCCGGCTGACGTTGGTGCTGCACGGTGTGTACGCCGACACCGATTGGATGCAATACGGATCTGACAATCCGTTTCTCGAGAGCGCCCGCTGGGAGCAGGCGAGCGAGGACCGTTATCTGCTACACATCGACCTGGCCCAGCCGCCGTGGGGCTATCGAGTTCGCCATGGGTCTGGCCTGCTTGCACTCGACATCCGTCGGCCGCCGGTCATCGATGTGAGGCGCCCTCTGGAAGGGCGAACGATCGTCATCGATCCAGGGCACCCGCCCGCCGGTGCGACCGGCCCGACGCGTTTGTATGAAGGAGACGCGAACCTGGGCATCGCGTTTCGGCTGAAACGACTACTGGAGAATGAAGGAGCTCACGTCACCTTGACTCGGGCCGACCGCAGCCCTGTGCGGTTGTATGATCGGACCTTTCTGGCCGAGTTGCTCGATGCCGAACTGCTGATCTCGATCCACAACAACGCGCTTCCCGATGGTGTGAATCCTTTCGACAATCATGGGACCAGCGTCTACTACTTTCACCCACATTCGCTCGACCTCGCCCGAGCCTTGCAACGCGGTCTGCTGGGCAGGTTGGGGCTGCGCGATCTGGGTTTCGGCCGTTCCAGCCTCGCGCTGGTGCGCCCGACATGGCCGCTAGCCGTCTTAACCGAAGGTGCCTTCATGATGATACCGGCGCAGGAGGCCGGCCTGCGCCAACCTGACTACCTTGAAGCCTACGCGAGAGGCGTCGTAGACGGGATCCGCGATTTTCTCACGGCGAGGGCTGAGTGACGTCCAAGCGGATGGGGCTGGGCCGCGGAATCATTCTCACGCTAGTTCTGCTTCCTGCCGCTGGCCTGGACTTGCATGCCCAGGTCGCGCCCAGCGAAAGCTATCGTGCCCTCAAGACCGAGCACTTCCGCGTCATTTTTCCAGAGCGCCTCGAGCCGTTTGCCCGGCGCGCGGCCGCGCGAGCCGAATGGGCGTACGAAGCGCTTTCCACGCATTTCATCGAGCCACCTTCCGGGCGCATCGCACTAATCATCACCGATGACTCGGATCGGCCCAACGCTTCGGCCACGCCGATTCCATCAAATCGCATCACGCTCATCGCCACACCTCACATTGCCAACCGACAGCTTAACTACTCCAGCGACTGGCTGGATGTGGCGCTGGTGCACGAGCTCACTCACATCTTCCACATGGACCGCGCTACGGGCGTATGGACGCCTTTCCGCAAAATCTTCGGTCGATCTCCGGTATTTTTCCCGGCGTTCTACCAGCCACGCTGGGTCATAGAAGGCTTGCCCACGTATTACGAGTCGCGGTTGACCGGTGCAGGCCGCGCCTACGGCAGCTATTTCGACATGTTGCTGACGGGTGCGGCGCTGCAGGGAGACTTTCTGCCAGTCGATGCGGCGGACGGCTTCGTGCCGAACTGGCCGGCGGACCAGGCACCCTACGCCTACGGTGGCCGCTTCTTCCGCTTCTTGGCCGAGGAACACGGTGATGCAGCCATCGCTCAGTTTGCCCGCCGGGGTGCAGCGCGTTTGCCGTACACCCTGGACTGGGCCGGGAAGCCTCACTTCGGGAGCACGCTATCCGGGCGTTGGAGTGAGTGGCGCTCCGAATTTGCAGCAGAGGCCGGCGGGCTTCTTGACAGGTACCCTGCCAGCCTAGCAACGAAAGGCGAGCCGCTGTCTGACTTCGTTTGGATCGTGCCTTCGCCCCGCTACTCACCCGATGCGCGTTACCTGGCCTACAACTACATCGAGCCGCGCGCCGAGGCTGCCACGGCGATCGTCGACAGCCGAAATGGAACGGTCGTGCGCCGTTCACGTCGTAACAGCTCTGGAGGCAACACGTGGTCGCGGGACGGGACGACCGTCTATTTCCAGCAAAACGAACTCGTCGATCGTTATCGGGTCTATGGCGACCTTTACGCCCTTGATCTCAACAGCGGGCGCCAGCGGCGTCTCACAGTGCGTGAGCGCCTTGCTGACCCGGACCTGGCAATGGATGGGCGAACTCTCATAGCGGTCCAGGTGGGCAACGGCACAAACCGGTTGGTAAGCTTCGACCTCGAATCGAGCACCCTCACCCCGCTGACCGAGTTCGTCGATAGCATTAGCTGGCTGCGGCCGCGCTGGTCGCCGAATGGAAAACAGATCGCCGCGGAACGCTGGGTTCGGGGCCGCGTGCTCGACGTCGTCGTCATCGATCGCGACGGTCGTTTGGCCAGAGAACTGACGAAGGATGAGGCGCTGGACATCGCGCCGGCTTGGTCGCCGGACGGGAGGTACGTGTTATGGGCCTCTGACCGCAGCGGCTCGTTCGAGATCTATGCCGCCGACCTCAAAGCGGGGGCCGCTGATCTCGAGCCGCGCGTTTGGCGGGTGACTCATACGCTCAGCGGTGCGCTCGATCCAGCTGTGTCGCCCGACGGTCGCTGGCTTGCCTACGCGGCGCAATATTCCCGCGGTTTTCGCCTCGAGCGCATAGCTTTCGACTCTGCAGCGTGGCAACCGGCAGGGCCGACGCTGCAAACGTTGCATCAGCCTGCCGAATCGATCAACGACGTTTTTGGCCCGATCGATGGGCCCACGCGGGCCTATTCCCCGTTTCCTTCGTTGTGGCCTAAGTCGTGGCTACCTCTGGCCGCCTTCAGTAGTGACTCGGAGACCGGCGATTTCTTCGGTGCGACAGTGTTCGGTACCGACGATGTGCGCCGGCATGCCTATGCGTTGCTTGCCGGCTGGCGTACGGGCGTCGAGGACCTGGAAGGCATCGGCGCCTACATCTATCGCGGACTCGGTGACCCGGTGCTCCAGCTCACCGCATCGCAGGACTGGGATCCGGTGCTGTTGCGGACGATGGCTGATACAGTCGTGAGGGTGGTCGAGCGGGACAGGGAAGTGAGCCTCGCCGCCAGCTTCGTGCGCCCGCGCGCGCGGAACGTGTTGAGCTTAACGCCCGTGATTGGTGTGGAGGAGCTACGCTACTCCGCAGACGATACCTCCATTGCCTTCGCCGACCCTGCGATAGTGGATCTAGAAGGATCGCTGCTGATCGGGTTCTCCACCGCACGCGGCTATCCACGTTCCGTGAGTGCCGAGCGTGGTTGGATAACCACGCTGAAGTTGTCGCATGAGCGGCTGGCGGACGATCTGGACCGCTGGCGCGTTTCCGCCGAGGCCGTCATCCGTGGCTACACGTCGTTTTCCTTGTTCGGTTACGCTAACCACGTGCTAGCAGCCCGTGCGGCCTTCGGAGCCAGTGACGGTCGGCAGCGACCGGCCGAGTTGTTCGACCTGGGCGGCACACCGGGCCAGGCGCTCGATTTTGGCCTAGGGCTCGAGTTGGGTGGAGGTGAAACGTACCATGTTCGAGGTTTTGACGCCGGTTCTCGGTTCGGCGATCGCATCGCAGCAGCAAGTTTGGAATACCGGTTCCCATTGTTGCTCATCGGGCGCGGCTACAAGCTCTGGCCGATACTGCTCGACCGGCTTTCCGGCAGTCTGTTTCTGGATGCCGGTTCAGCCTGGTTCGATTCGAGTGAGATCGAGGTGCTCGGCTCGATGGGCAGCGAAGTTTCTATCGATGTGAATGTGGGCTACGCGATCCGATATCGCTTTCGCACCGGCGTCGCGCGACGCGTCGCAACGCCGGGGACTCTCACGAGCGGTTGGTCGGGCTACGTGACCGCCGGAGTTGCGTTTTGAGCGCGGCAGATCTCCATGTAGAACAAAAGAACCTGAGACCAGGGAGGTTGAATGAGTGAACGTCGGCAACCCTTCATACCCAACATTCACCCCGAAGCCTTCGTCGCCCCCGGCGCGACCGTCGTCGGCCGGGTGACGTTGGAACGCGAGGCGAGCATCTGGTACGGTTGCGTTCTCCGCGGAGACATCGAACCCATCTTCATCGGCGAGCAGACCTGCATACAGGACCATACGGTCGTTCATATCGACAAAGACTTGCCGACGCAGGTTGGCGCGCGCGTGGGAGTCGGCCACCGTTGTTTGCTGCACGGCTGTACCATCGAAGATGAATGCCTCATTGGGATGGGCGCGATCGTTCTGAGTGGCGCGGTCATCGGCACAAGGTCAGTCGTGGCAGCGGGTGCGCTTATCACCGAGGGCACACGCGTGCCCGCTGGCTCGCTGGTCATGGGTGTCCCCGCCAAAGTCGTGCGGCCCGTGGACGAGAGGCTGGGCCAGCGCATCGAGCAGACTTGGCGCGACTACCTGATCATGGCTCGCGAGCACCGGGCCGGGCTGTATCGAGGGCCGGGCGACGCCCCGTCCGCGGGCGATTGAGGCCGGGATCCCCGGGAGCTTGGTGTCCGGGAACGAGGCGGAACAAAAGCTTGACAACAGCGAGACTGGCCCTATATTTGGGGTCGCCGGGTAGACGATGTACTACATATTGTGTGTGGCAGTACCCAGACGTTGAGGGCCTCCACTCCCGCCGCCTGCGGAGGCCTTGGGGGCTACAAAGCTAACAAGCGAAAGCACAGCAATTAAGCCGCGCGTTCGCGCGTGTTCGGGCTTTTCATCTTTGGAGACTTAGTTCATTGCTGAATACGAGCCGTGAAGAACGAGAGAGCCACCGCAAGATGACGACCACGACACAGCGTGAATTGGAAGTCGCGCTGCCGCAGACGCCGCCGGCCGACCTGCCTGACCCGGATCTCACAGAAAACGCCCTGACGGTGCTTGAGCGTCGCTATCTGGTGAAGGATGACCAGATGCGTCCGGTCGAGACGCCGCGCGAGCTGTTCTGGCGCGTCGCCCGGACGATTGCGGCGGTTGACACTACGTACGGGGCGAGTGCGGCGCAGGCGCGGGAGTCGGCGGAGCGTTTCTATCATCTCTTGGCCAACGGGCTATTCGAGCCGAATTCACCGACGCTGATGAATGCGGGCCGTCCGTTAGGCCAGTTGTCGGCCTGTTTCGTGTTGCCGGTGTCGGATTCCCTGGAGGGGATCTACACGACGTTGCGGAACATGGCCTTGATACATCAATCCGGAGGCGGCACAGGGTTCGGGTTTTCGCGGCTCCGGCCCAGCGGGGATGTGGTGCGGTCGACGATGGGTGTCGCCTCCGGTCCAGTTTCGTTCATGGAAGTCTACGACGCGTCGACGGAAGCCGTGAAGCAAGGTGGCACGCGTCGGGGTGCGAACATGGGGATCTTACGGGTCGATCACCCGGATATCCTCCATTTCATCAACTGCAAGCGAGATAAGAACCGGGTTAACAACTTCAACATCTCGGTGGCGATCACCGACGCCTTCATGCAGGCGGTGGAGGCCGACGGGGAGTACGAGCTGATCAGCCCGCGCAAGGGCGAAGTCGTCGACCGGCTGCGGGCACGGGAGGTATTCGACCGAATCGTGGAAGGTGCGTGGCAGAACGGCGAGCCAGGGGTCTTCTTCGTCGATCAGGCCAACTACTACAATCCGGTCCCTCACCTCGGATCCTACGAGGCGACTAACCCATGCGGGGAACAGCCTCTGTTGCCGTTCGACGTCTGCAACCTCGGTTCTATCAATCTGGGCGCATTTGTAGATGAGGGGACGATCGATTGGGACAGGTTGCGAGAGACGGTTCATCAGTCGACTCATTTCTTGGACAACGTCATCGATGCCAACCGCTACCCGCTGCCCGAGATCACAGACTTGGCGCAGCGTATTCGCCGCATTGGCCTCGGGGTGATGGGTTGGGCGGACATGCTGGTGCGGCTGGGGATCCCTTACGGTTCGGAACCTTCGTTCAAGCTAGCCGAGCGGGTGATGCAGTTCGTCGATGAAGAATCGAAGGTGAAGTCGGAGCAACTTGCGACGGACCGCGGTGTGTTCCCGGAATGGGAGCGTTCGATTTGGGGTCCGGATGCGACGTGCGCGCGAAACTCGAAAGCCGAGCGGGTGCGACCGGAGCGCCGGCTACGCAACTGCAATCTGACGACGGTCGCTCCGACGGGCACGATATCGATCATCGCAGGTTGCTCGGGCGGTATCGAGCCGCTATTCGCCGTCGCTTTCATGCGTAATCAGGCCGGCACGCTGATGCCGGATGTAAATAGCGACTTCGTGGCCCTCGCACGTAGGCAGGGGTGGTACTCAGATCAACTAACGGAGCGGATCGCGTGCGAGGGCCACATCCACTTCGACGAAGTGCCGCAGGATGTACAGCGCGTATTCGTGACAGCGCACGACGTGACACCGGAGGAGCACGTCCGAATGCAGGCGGCGTTTCAGAAGTATGTAGACAGCGCCATCTCGAAAACCTGTAACTTTCCGTATGACGCGAGCCCCGAGTATGTGCGCGAGATCTACGCGCTGGCTCACAAGCTGGGCTGCAAGGGCGTCACGGTGTACCGCGACGGTTCACGGGAAAACCAGGTGCTGTCAACCGGCAAGACAGCGGAAGCAGTGCAGAGCTCGGTCTCGGAGGTTGGGCGGATGGGCGAAGACGTGGCAGGGGATGCTGGAGTCGCCTCCGAGGCCGAGCTTGCTAAAGAAATCAAGGAGCTA
>JBFJOD010000127.1:0-9157 GCA_041617795.1 Gemmatimonadota bacterium
AGGTTGGCCGGACGCGCGGATTCGCGGGTGACTGGATGGCCGCGAAGTGCTTGCGGATTAACGCCTCGATCGTTGACACCTCGAAGTCGCCCACCGCGATGACCGCCATCAGATCGGGACGATACCAGTCGCGGTAGTAGCGCTTCGCCGCGTCGTGCGCGAAGCTCTCGAGAATCTCCCTCTTACCGATCACTAGCCGGTCGGCATAACGCGACCCCTTGAACAGTATGGGGAATTGCTTGTCGAAGATCCGCGCGCCCGCGCCGCGGCCCAGTCGCCATTCCTCGACCACGACCCCGCGCTCCTTGTCGATCTCCTCCGGGTCGAACCTCAAGCCGTGGGCCCAATCTTCGAGGATCTGGAAGGCGGTGGTCACCAGCTCGGCGCTATCAGTCGGCACCTTGAGGATGTAGACAGTCTCGTCAAAGCTGGTGTAAGCGTTCAGGTCCGGCCCAAAGCGCATGCCGATGCCCTCCAGGTAATCGACCAGTTCTTGCTTATCAAAGTGCGCGGTACCGTTGAATGCCATGTGCTCGACGAAATGGGCCAGGCCCAGCTGGTCGTCGTCCTCCAGCACCGAACCGGCCTTCACCACCAGGCGGAGCTCGGCACGTTCCTGCGGCTCGGGGTTATAGCGGACGTAGTAACGCAGGCCGTTAGGCAGCGTGCCCATGGAGACCGCCGAATCGAAAGGCAGCGCGGCCTGAGGATCGGCGGTCGGGCCCTGAGCGGCGGCGGGCCCGGTCGCCAGTAATCCGATAATCAGTGAAACGAAGAGCTGGAACGGGCGTCTCATCGCAATTAGCTCCTTAGAATAAGCTCCTTGAGCGGCGCTGTGGTTCGGGGACCAGCAGCCATCGCGGGTCTGGCAGATCGGCTTGGGGCGGTGTCAAGATGCGGTGCAGCGGCCTGGCTGACCAGACCGCTGAGCTTGAGAACACTGTAAGCTTCGGTAATATTTAAGGATTGTAGCTTTTTAGCTCAGGCAAAACCAGTTGAGGATACCCGAGTATCGTTCATGAAATCTGCGGAAATCAGACAGCGATTCATAGACTTCTTCGTCCGGAACGGCCACACCCATGTGCCGTCCTCATCGTTGGTGCCGAAGGACGACCCGACACTCCTCTTCACCAACGCCGGGATGGTGCAGTTCAAAGGTACGTTCTTGGGACAGGAGCCGCGGCCCTACAGGCGGGCCACGACGTCCCAGAAGTGCGTGAGGGCCGGCGGTAAGCACAACGACCTCGAACAAGTCGGCCAGACGGCGCGGCACCACACGTTCTTCGAGATGCTCGGCAATTTCTCCTTCGGCGATTACTTCAAACGCGAGGCGATCCGTTACGGTTGGGAATTCTGTACCGTAGAGCTGGGCCTCGATCCCGAACGCATCTGGGCGACCGTCCACCACAGCGACGACGAGGCTTACGAGCTCTGGCAAGAAGTCGCCGGACTTCCGGGATCACGCGTCCTGCACTTCGGCGACAAGGACAACTTCTGGCAGATGGCCGACACGGGGCCGTGCGGACCCTGCTCGGAGATCCTTTATGACCAGCGTCCCCGCGAGGCGAAGCAGGACCTCTCGCAGGAGGAATTCGAGGAACTGGCGGAGGCCGGCGCGATCTTAGAGCTCTGGAACCTGGTCTTCATGCAGTTCAACCGGGACGAACAGGGCAACCTGCACCCGTTGCCGAAGCCATCGATCGATACGGGTGCGGGCCTCGAGCGTATCGCCGCCGCTCTGCAGGGCGCCGATTCCAATTTCCATACCGACCTGTTCATGCCGCTGATCCAGCGGGCGGAGGAGATTTGCGAGCGGACCTATGCGCCGCAGGGTGAGACCGGCGTGTCTTTCAGGGTCCTCGCGGATCACGCCCGCGCCGTGGCATTCCTGATCGCCGATGGCGTATTTCCCACTAATGAGGGACGCGGCTATGTGCTGCGGCGGATCCTGCGCCGTGCTGGACGGCACGCCTGGTTGTTGGGCCGGCGCGAGCCGACGCTCTACGCGATCTGCGACGAGGTGATCACGCAGATGAGTGGGGTTTTTCATGAGCTGCGTGATCGTCGCGAGCACATCCTGCGAACCGCGCGCAGCGAGGAAGAGCGGTTCATGGCGACGATCGATGGCGGCATGGAGCGGTTCGAGGAGCTCGCACCGATCGACGGCACGGGCAAGATCGCCGGCGAAGAGGCATTCAAGCTTTACGACACGTTCGGGTTCCCGCTGGATCTGACGGAACTGATCGCCCGGGAGCGCGGCTATCAGGTCGATGTCGTGGGTTTTGAGAAGGCGCTGGAGCAACAACGCCGCCGATCCCGCGAGCAGCGGGAAGAGCAGCGGCGGCGCGGTGATTTCGAGACCAGCGTTCCGGATATTCCCACGAAAGGGTGGAAGCGCTATTCGGACGACCGGCAGGAGTGGGTCGGTTACGAGCAGCTGGCCGTCGACACCGAGGTGCTGGCGGCCGTGCGGGAGAACGGGCGAATCGCGCTGGCGCTGCACCAGAACCCGTTCTATGCCGAGGCGGGCGGCCAAATCAGCGACCGTGGGTTCGTCGAAGGCGATGGTTGGCGGATGGAAGTGGAGAGCGTCGTCCGCTACGAGGACCGAGTGGTCATCGCCGGACCCATCGAAGGAATGTTCAAAGCCGGGCTGGTGCGCGCCGTGGTCGACGAGGTACGCCGGAACACGCAGCGCAACCACACGGCCACCCACCTGCTGCACGCGGCGCTGCGCGGCGTGCTGGGCGAGCATGTGACGCAGGCGGGCTCACTGGTCGCCCCGGACCGTCTGCGCTTCGACTTCACGCACAGCGGTCCGCTCAGCGATGAGGAGATCGAGGAGATCGAGCGGTTGGTGAACGAGCAGATCTGGGCCGACAAACAAGTCAGCAAGCAGTTCATGCCCTATCGCGATGCCATCGGCCGCGGCGCCATGGCGCTGTTCGGTGAGAAGTACGGCGATGTCGTTCGCGTGGTCGAGGTGCCGGGCTACAGCCTGGAGCTTTGTGGTGGGTGTCACGTGAGCACAACGGGTGAGATCGGACTGTTCAAGATCGTCTCCGAGACCGGTTCCGCCGCCGGTGTGCGGCGGATCGAAGCGGTCAGCGGAAGTGAAGCCTACGAGCGTGTGAAGCAGCAAGAGCGCTTGCTGGATCGCCTGAGCCGAACGTTGAAGACGCCAGCCGAGAATTTGGCTCAGCGCATCGATACGCTGCTCGAGGAACAGCGTGACCTGCGCGAGCAGCTGGAGGCGCATTCCATACGCTCTGCGGCCGGCGATGTGACGCGCCTGGTCGACGCTGCGGTCGAAGTCAACGGGACGAAGGTGGCGACCGGGCTGATCGAGACGGCTAACGCGGATACGCTGCGCGCCTTCGGCGACCGGTTGCGCGAAGTGCTGGGGAGCGGCGTCGGCGTGATTGCGGCTAAGGTGGGAGATCGCCACTCGCTGCTGGCGGTCGTGACCGATGATCTGATCGGCAAAGGCCTGCGGGCCGATGCCGTTGTGCGCGAGGTGGCCAAGTTGGCCGGCGGCAAAGGAGGAGGCCGACCACACATGGCCCAGGCGAGTACAGGCGAGCCGGGGTTGGCCGAGAAGGCTTTGAGCCAGGTGCCGGACATCGTGCGGCCGATGCTCGAGAAAGTTGCCGGCCGGTGATTCCGACCTGGTTGAGCAATAGGCTGACGGACTCACCGACTCCGTTGCGCGAGCGGTTGGAGGAAATCGTCAGCGACCTCGATCCCGGCGCCGATTTCGCCACTGCGTTGCTGGAGGCCGCCTGCAGATTGCTCGAGCAGGTGCGCGAGAGGCTCGAACACCGCGAGGCAGCCCTCGACCTGCTGGTCGCCGACGGTTTGCTGACGCTGGCCTGCGAAGCGGCAGCGTTTGCGGAGCCGGAGACGCTCGTAGAACGCTGTCAGGCGATGGGCCCGGACGGCGAGATCGGGCGCGTCGCATCGCGCTGGGCCGGGAGGGGTTGAAGATTCCCGCACGGTTGAGCGAACCGGAGACAGTGGTCACCCCGCCGGAGATGGTGGACGTCCACACGCACATGATCCCCGGTGTGGACGATGGCGCGCCGGATTTGGAGAGCGCGCTTCAGACGCTGGAGGACTTCTTCCACGATGGCGTAACCGCGGTCGCTGCGACTCCGCACCTCAACGCCTCCGACCCGAACGGTTCGCGACGCGAGCGGGCTGACAGCGCTTGGCCAGAGTTGTTGGAAAATGTGCAGGCGCGGCTTACGGGCTTGCAGCTGTACCGCGGGTACGAGATCCAGCTCGATGTTCCCGATCTCGATCTCAGCGACCCGGGTCTGAGAATAGCCGGCAGCCGCTTCGCGCTGGTCGAGTTCTTCGCCTTCACGATCCCTGAACATTCGGCCGACGCACTCGCGCGAATCGTTGCCGACGGCTACGTCCCGATCCTGGTTCACCCCGAGCGTTACTGGGGCTACGACCACAGCATGGCCGTCGTCGCGGACTGGCGCTCGGCGGGTGCGTTGATCCAGCTGAATGGCGGCAGCTTGCTGGGTGAGTACGGGGCTCAGGTACGGGCCATCGCTCACCGCTTTCTGCGTGACGGGGCGGTGGATCTGATCGCGTCTGACAACCACGCGCGACCCAGTCGCAATCCGTCGCTGCGCCCGGTCTGGGAATATTTGGCCGGGCACGGCTTTGCCGAACAAGCCAGCCTTCTCATGTCGACCAACCCGGGCCGGATCCTGCGTGACGAGGTGCCGCAGAGCGTTGGCCGGCTGCAGACGCGAAGTTGGCTGACGCGACTGGCTCGGGCTTTCCGAGCCGGCTGAAGCCTCCTGCGGGCTTGAGTCGCCGGTTCGGTCCGCGGCCGGCGTGGTCGGCCCGACGAGACTCGAGCCGCAACAATGGTGAACCATGGACAAGCAGATCATCGATCTGAAGGGGAAGAAGGCGATCGTGACGGGCGGCTCACGAGGAATTGGCCGGGCCACAGCGCTGCTGTTGGCAAGGGCCGGTGCGGATGTGGGTATCGCCTATCGGGCCCGTGACGAGGAGGCGGCGGCTACGGTGACGGAGCTGAATCGCTGGGGCCGGCGCGCTTGGGCGGTCGCGGCCGATCTCGGTGACGCGGGCGGTGCCGGGCGTCTGTTCAAACAGTGCGACGAGGAGTTCGGCTGGTTGGACATCTTCGTTGCCAACGCCGGTATCTGGCCGCCGGAGTATGTGCCCCTGGTCGAGATGAGTGATGAGCAGTGGCAGGAAATGATCGAAACAAACCTGACATCGGTCTTCTGGACCGTGCGTGAGGCAGCCCGGCGAATGGCGGACGGTGGCAAGATCATCATTGTCAGCTCGACGGCGGGACAAAGAGGGGAAGCAGGGCATAGCCATTACGCGGCAACGAAAGGCGGGATCATCTCTTTCGTGAAATCACTGGCCGTGGAGTTGGCGGCGCGAGATATTCAGGTCAACGCCGTGGCGCCTGGTTGGGTCGATACGGACATGGCGGCGCCGGCTCTAGAGGGTGAGGAGAGGCAGAAGGTCATCGCGCAGATCCCACTGGGCCGCATTGGCACGGCGGACGATGTGGCGGGTCCGATTCTGTTCCTTTGTTCGAGTCTGGCACGCCATGTGACCGGTGAGATCCTCAACGTCAACGGCGGCAGCGTACTCTGCGGCTGAACTTGAAACATCCCGGTGGTAAGCTCGATGTCCCGGTTGCGGTGCGCGAGATCGCGCAGCGTTTGGAGGATCGCGGATACGAGACTTGGGCGGTGGGTGGCGCGGTGCGCGATGCCCTGCTGGGTGAAGCCCGTCTCGACTGGGATCTGGCCACGGCGGCCCGCCCGGAGATAGTCCGTAAGTTGTTTCGCCCCTCCTATCCCATCGGTGTCCAATTCGGCACGGTCGGAGTGAGAGGTCAGGATGGTCGCGTCTACGAGGTGACCACTTTCCGGCGCGATCTCGAGACCGATGGCCGGCACGCGGTTGTCGAGTATGCTGACAGCGTCGACGAAGACCTGGCGCGCCGCGACTTCACCATTAACGCGATCGCCTACCACCCGCTTCGCCACACCTTCCACGATCCCTGTAAGGGTTGGCAGGACCTCGAGGCGCGAACCCTGCGCTGCGTGGGTGAGCCGCAGACGCGGTTCGCCGAAGACTACCTGCGCGTGTTGCGCGGACTCCGCTTCGCCGGGCGCTTTAACTTGCGGGTCGAGTCGAGTACCTGGGAAGCGCTGTGCGCGGCCGCCCCGAAACTGCCGCGACTGTCCGGCGAACGAGTCCGTGAGGAAATCGTAAAAGTGCTGACGTCGGCAACCCCTTCCGTCGCCCTCGCCCTCTACCGCGACTCTGGAGCGCTTGGCGAAATACTGCCGGAGTTGGCCGGACTGGATCCAGCTAATTGGGACGAGATGCTGAGAACGATCGATGCGCTCGGATCCGATCGCGAGGCTCTAAGGTTGGCCGTGCTTCTGGCGCCAGCGGGCCCGGGGATCGAGGACCTGATGGTACGGCTGAGATTCTCCAACGCGGAACTTCGCAGGACGCGGGCGCTCAGCTTGGCACTGCGACGCTCGCTGCCGGATGCCGGCGACACGATCGCCGCACGAAACTGGCTGCGTGAGGTTTCAGCGGAACTGGCACGTGACGCACTGCGACTGGAGATCGCCCGGGCGCGGGCCCGGAACGTGACCCCGGCGGAGTACTCGACGACGGCCGCGCGGATTCGAACCGTGCTCGCGGTCATGCGGCGCGGTGATCCGGTGGGATTGGGCGATCTGGCGATAGACGGAAACGATCTGAAACAACTGGGGCTGCAGCCGGGACCGGAATTCGCTCATTTGCTTGAGAGCTGCCTCGACGCGGTCATACGGGCACCGGAGCTGAATCGTCGCGACCGGCTGCTGGACCACGTTCGCCAGTTAGTCGAGGGCAAGGACCTGGGTCGAACCGACTAGGCGCTGCCGATTACGAGAATGAACGAAGAACTCGATCTCTTCCCCGATGCCAGTCGCGAGGCTCCGCGGCGCGGTGCCATAGCTGACGAGCGGTCACCGGCCGCACCCCTGGCCACGCGCATGCGGCCACGCGTTCTGGAGGAATTCCTGGGGCAACCGCACCTGGTTGGTCCGGGCCGCATACTGCGGGAGATGATCGAGCGGGATGATCTGCAGTCGCTGGTTCTCTGGGGTCCTCCCGGCAGCGGAAAAACGACACTCGCGCGAATCATCGCGGACCGGACCGATGCTGCTTTTACACCCTTCAGCGCGGTGACCGAGGGGGTGGCTCGAGTCCGGCAGATCATCGGGGAAGCGGATGAACGATTACGGCTGAGCGGTCGGCGCACGATTCTCTTCTGCGACGAGATCCACCGCTTCAACCGCGCACAGCAGGATGCCTTCTTACCGCATGTCGAGGCCGGCACGGTGATCCTGATCGGTGCCACAACCGAGAACCCGAGCTTCGAGGTGAACAGCGCGCTACTCAGCCGCTGTCGTGTGCTGGTGCTGGAGCCGCTTGACGAGTCGGATCTCCGAACGATTTGCGAGCGCGCCCTGGCCGACCGCGAGCGTGGTTTGGGTGGCGGCGGCTTCGAGCTCGAAGGTGAGGCGCTGGACCTTCTGGTGCAGGCCGCCGACGGCGATGCCCGGCTTGCCCTGGCCGGGCTGGAAGTCGCCGCTTCCATCGTTGGCCAAGGCGGCCGGATCACCCAAGCGGCGGCCCGCGAAGCCTTGCCGCGGCGCTACGCCCGTTACGACAAAACGGGCGAAGCGCACTACAACCTCATCTCAGCGTTGCACAAGGCGGTTCGGGGTTCCGATCCCGACGCGACGCTGTATTGGCTGGCGCGCATGCTGCAGGGCGGGGAGGATCCTCTCTACATCGTTCGACGCCTCATCCGCATGGCGGCGGAGGATATCGGGCTGGCAGACCCGCAGGCGCTGACGGTTGCGGTCGCCGCCAAGGAGGCCTATCACTTCGTTGGCTCGCCGGAAGGCGAACTGGCGATCGCGGAGGCCGCCGTCTACCTGGCTACGGCGCCGAAATCGAACCGCGTCTATCAGGCGTTTGGACGCGCCTCGACCCTGGCTCGCGAGACACCCGCCGAACCTCCCCCGCTCCACCTGCGCAATGCTCCGACCCGGCTGATGAAAGACCTGGGCTACGGCGCCGGTTATCAGTACGACCACGAGGAGCCGGACGCGCACGCCGGCCAGGAGTTCATGCCGGAGGCATTGAGCGATCGCAGCTTTTACGCGCCTTCCGACCGCGGCTTCGAGACCGAGGTTGCGCGGAGGCTGGAAGCTTGGAAGGCTAAGCGACGGGGCACAGGTCAGCACGGCCGTTCGAGTGCGCAGCCACGGCCGGGATCAAAAGGACCTTGACGCGTGTGGGGATACTTATACAGGGTTCAACGACCAAGTATTGAAGGGAGCTGGAACCGATAGGTAATAACAAACTGATCGAGGTTGAAGCGCCCCAGGAGCGGGCGGTTCTGTTGAGCGTCCCCGGTCCGGGCATGGGCCGCTTGGAGGCTCGTGAACATCTCATCGAGCTGGAATCCCTGACAGACACGGCAGGCGCAGCCGTCGTCGCCACGGTTCGGCAAGAGCTGCAGGCGCCGCACCCGGCCTACTACATCGGGACCGGCAAGGTCGAGGAGCTACGCAAGACGGTAACGGAGAGCGGCGCCAGTCTGGTGATCTTCGACGAAGATCTGACTCCCGTTCAAGGCCAGAAGCTCGAGCAGGAACTGGGTGTGCGGGTGATGGACCGCACCGAGCTGATCATCGACATCTTCGCTCTGCGCGCTCGAACAGCCGAGGCAAAGCTGCAGGTCGAACTGGCTCAGCTTCAGTATCTAATGCCCCGTTTGAAGCGGATGTGGAGCCACCTGTCGCGTATCAGAGGTGGTATCGGCTTGCGGGGTCCCGGTGAAATGCAGCTGGAAACCGACCGGCGAATCATCAGGCGTAAGATCCGCGATCTCGAGAAGCGACTGGAGCGGGTGGTTCGGCAGCGAGCGACTCAGAGGAAGGGCCGGGCGGGTGAATTTCGGGTGGCGCTGGTTGGATATACGAACGCCGGAAAGTCGTCGATCCTCGCCTCCCTGTCGGGATCGGATCTATTCGTGGAGGATCGCCTGTTCGCGACGCTTGATCCGGCG
>JBFJOD010000128.1:0-9027 GCA_041617795.1 Gemmatimonadota bacterium
ATGCGCGCAAGTCGGGCCTCCGAGTGACTGAGCCCCTCGGGGAAGATAAGCACGGCTTCACGCCGGAGGAGCGCGTCAACCGCCTCACGGAAGGTGTCTTCATTTCTCCAGGTTTCGCCAGGGAAATCCTGCGGCCGATACACAGGCAGAGCGGAGAGACCTTCGAGGATATGGCCGAACAGCGGTTGCTCAAACAGCGGAGCACGCGCCAAGGGGCGGACGCGTCGTCCAGCGATCTTCATCACGACCAGGCCATCGACAACACTATTGGGGTGATTTGCTATGACCAGAACCGGTCCCGCTGGAATGGGCTGACCGACCCGGCCCACCTCATAGAAGTGGTCGAGCGCCCAAATGGCCGCGTTGAGAACGAAGCGTGAGAATGAGGCGATGAGGGTTCGTTGCACGACGGATCAGTACACCCGCGAGCTGATTATGCGTCGCTCACCGGGCTCAACGTCTACCACTCCCAACTCGACGGTGTCGCGACCGTCAATCAGGAGGCGAAGCTCGTGACGCCCGGCGGGCACGCTCAAGCGCGCGATCCAGATCCTATGCGGCAGTCCGAGCCAGGCACGGGTATCGGCTCGTTCCGTTACTATGTTCAGCACATTAGCCACTACGTTGACCACTGTACCCGCGGTCTTCCCACCCTCTTTCTCCGCCTTCTTCTTCAGCTGCTGCGCCGCTGCGTACTTCACCAATGCCCTGGCTATGGTCTTCGCATAAATCCCCAGAAGTCTGTCTTCGAAGGCGGCCCGTTGCAGCGAAGACAGCGGCAGCAGCGCGCGCGCTGACACCGAGTAGCCGCCCGCCACAGCGCTCAGCCGGTTCACGTTCGTTTCACCGACGCCGAAGACCGGGAACGACAGGGGCAACACATAAGCGATCTCGCGTCGCCGAGAGTGACGGCGCCCCACGCCAGCGTAGGTTCCGGCGTGGTATTCACGCGCCAATGATTCCGCGAGGATCAACTGCGCCCCGCCGTTGCTGCTTTGAGCGATGCCGTCGCGCTCCCTGGTGATCGGGATGAAGGCCTGGATTTCCAATAGTGGCGCCACCAGTCCATCCTCAATCAACACGACGATCTCGCCGGGCGCTTCCTGGTAGCTGCTCTCGACGATGGCGGCATCCCTCACTTCGCCACGCCTTGAATCCACCCCGCCGTAGCGCGAACGGTACACCTCGAGATGATCCGCAAAGCCGAGCTGCGTTGCCAGCCGAAACAGATCCTCGATCAGCTCGGGCGGCGGCGCATCGCCGCGCCCCCGGTAAGCCGCCTCGGCCAGACGCAGCGAGATGTAAGCGTCGTTTGGCTGATCTGACTCCAGACCCAGTCCTGCCACATAGTTGAAAAACGCTGGGTCGAGATACTCGGCGTCACCCTGCTCGCGGCTGAACTGGAGCTTCGACGCCAGCTTACGCCACTCTACCCACGCTTCCTGCTCCAGCCCCAGCTGCAGGTAGTTGAGCGCGCGGTAGTAGTTAATCAGGAAGTTCTCGATGCCGCGGGGCTCGAACTTGAGAACGAGATCGGAGGCAACGAGGGATAGAGCGGCGCGGCTGATGCTCTTCGTGTAGAGATCGTCGATTCGCTGTTCGGCAAACTCGAGGCGCGAGTTGCTCAAGGACGGATCACCGGCAACGTGAAGCAGAAGGCCGTCCTCCAACGCGAATAGCAGATCGTCCGTGCCACGGCCGGCCTCGGCCAAACGCGCCCTGGCCTGCTCTAGATCGTTCTTCAGCAAGGCGGCACGCACGTCCTGCATCGTCGTAGCATGGCCGGCACAACCGACCATGGCCAGCAGGCCGCAGAGCGCCCACACCCTGCCGCGAATCATCGGTTCTGGCACGACTGGAGGTGATCGGTCCCGTCGGGCCCTCGATTAGAGTCCGAGACCGCCTCGCGAGATCTCTTTCTTGATCTTGGTCTGGCCAATCCAGATGCGCTCGTTGGACTCGATGCTGGTAAGGAACAGGTCCACCTGGTAGAACTTCACCTGGCGGCCACCTTCCCGGTCTACGATCACATCGATCGCACCGTTCAGCATGTAATCGGCGCCGGTCTCGGCCTGGAGTTGTTTCCGCGTTTCCTCGCGCGCCCAATCCTGCTGCTCCACCCGCTCGCCCCGCAGTTCCTCGCGCTCTAGAGGATTCGCTACCACACGCACCTGACCGGAGTTCACGAATGCACGCTCCAAGTCGCGAATGAAAGTCCCGGTCGCAATATGCTCCATGCTACGATTGCGAACGGCACCAACGATCACGACCGGCTTCGCCTGAAAGCCTCTGGCGTGTTCCTGAATCCACGGGTGCGTAAGGCAATCGGTGATCATACCTTCCGCCACAAGACGCGAATCGGTATCGTTCCAAAAACCGCTCAGGTCGGTGGTGGTTTCAGGATCGATCCGCCGAACTTTCTTTCCACAGCCAGCGGTCAGGCTGGCCGCAAGAACAATGAGCGCCGCGCTACGGCCAACGCTCAACAGTTGTCTATGCATTTACGCCTCCGTTCAAAGGATAACCACTCCTAACAAAGCTACCGAGACGGCGGCGGCGGGCAAGACTCCCCCCACCCAATCGGCCGGCGCATTAGTCTCTGAAGTAGTGGTCTTAGGCGCTCTGCCAGTAACCGCGCAGGGCATGGATCATCGCAAGCGCGCACATCTTCGCTGCGCGCCGCGAAGCCAATGCAGCGAGATCAGTTGGCAGTCGGCCATCGAACAGCACTGTGTCGACGGCTTCACGCAGACGATCGATTCGCAGCTCGATTCGACGCGGACTCGTGCCATTCCGCCGGGCTGCCGTTCCCTCAGTCTGTGCGGCCTCGACGACGCTTCCCCAACGGCGGCGGGCCTCGCCAAGTCGCCAGTCCTCCAGCGCGATACCCGTTTCGATTGCCGCCAGCACGGCTCGTTCGACCCCAACCGCCGGAAGTTCCGCGCTGCACTCCAACAGATAGCTGGCGGGTGAATCCTCCCGTTCCAACTCTATCCCAAACTCCACAACAACACTCCGCTGCAGCCCGTTTCCGACAAAGTAACAGGGGGTGGGTGCCGCTTCGAGCCTCGTTATTTGCAGGTTCGGTGCCAGTTGCCAAAGCGCCTATCTCGCTGAAAACGCGGGGCTTGGGGACGTTGCACCGGTCAGGCTGACCGACCTCGGCGACCGAAGTACCGCATCGTGGCCCAACGCTTGCAACCGCCCGTTTCAGGTAGCCACTTGGAAGATGTCCGGCTATATTGAAGGTTGCCCAACACTTCGGAAAAAGATAGCGTTTGGCATTCTGACTCCCGCTTTTGATCGGACTTTGACTTGATGGACGAAAGTCTACGCGGACCGCTAATCGTCGCTGAGGTTTTCGTCCTCGGCATCATCCTCGCCGTTGTGGACGACACCGTGCTCCGCGTAGTGCTCGGCTTACTGATCGGGATACTACTGGCGCGCAGCGCGCTGTCCGGCGCAAAGAAGGTGTCGACGGCGGGTCAGGAACGCCGGCAGGACCATCTATTCCGTCACTTTGTCAACGTCCTGCTCAAGAAGATCCGGGAGTTCCATACGGTTTGCCAGGGAATCAACCGGGGCGGAGTCAATATGGCGGTTGGCCAGCTACGCCTTAAGGAGATCGAGCGCGAGATCATCGATCTCATGTCCCAAGTTACGGATAGCGCAACGCCGTCAACCATGAAGAGCAAGGGAAGAGCCCGGGCCGCATCGAAGTCAGAGAAGAGGAGCGAGGCCTACGGCGAGCTGGCCGACAAGGAATAGGCTAGCTCTCTTTCGCCGGTCGTTGCCCTAACCGGTCTTTCCCACCCAACAGCAGAGCGGCGACCGCCACACCGATGATCGCACCCACGACTCCAGCGGCAAAATCGCGAAGATCGCTTCGCCTGTAGGGCAGGATATCTTGCAAACCTTCGATCATCAGCGCGGCAGCTACGCTCAGAGTGATTGCCACAGCGGACGCGATCCAACCGGATTTGATGTCGAGATTCCAGTGGATTAGGAAGGCGAGCCCCGCGAACAGCCCGAGATGAACCAGCTTATCCAAGCCCATTCCCGCATAGGTCGGAGCTGGCACCGGCGTGAGGGTTACTCCGAACAGAGCGACGACGTAGACCGCCAGAATAAGGCGCCGATAAGCCAGAACCATTCCCAACACCCTCTTCTTCCAAATTCACCGCCCGCCAAGACGAAGCGCCAATGTTACCTCGGATCGCAGGCTTTGCGCAAACCGCGGAGCTTCCTGTTGGCCAGCTGCTGCGTGGTTCTTCTGTTCGCTCTTCCAGTCGCCGCAATCGCTCAGTCAACAGAACCAGCCGGGGCCACCCTGCGCGACTGGGAGGAGCAGGCCTGGCTGGCGATCTTCGATCGCAGCGGCGGAATCTTCGGCCGGACCAGCGACCACGGCATCCTGCAACGATTTAGTGCGGCAATGGATGAGGAGTACCAGCTCGATGTGATCACTTCGCGCTTCTCGTTGAGCGAGACCGCGGATTGGTACCGGCGCGACAACGGCGCCCGCATTTGGGTCGGAAGCATCAACCACCTCCGCCTGATCGTTCACGGAGAGTTCAAAGCGTCCGTTCGCCTCGCCGATAATTGGACCGCGAACGTCCGCTTCAACAAGGAGGAAACCCTCCTGGCAGACCGCAGCCTGGCGCGCGTCGGGCTCCGTCACCGGCTGCTTGACGGCCGGGCCGAGGCCTTCCTGACCGGAACGGTGGTCGCCGACAAGCCCGAGTCCGACATCGAGCTGGGCTTCATCTGGTTCACTGGGCCGGGATCGATTACAGTGGCTGTCGCTGCTCTCGATGTCTTCTCCGACCTGATCTATGAGAATCTCGAAGTCAGCCCATCCATCGCGGATACGGCGCTCAACTATACCGACAACCCATACACAGCGCGGCTTAGCCTCGATTTACCCCTCGGCCGCAACTTGCGCCTCGAGGGCCATGCTCTCGCCCTCACGCCGACCGCGGTGGAAGTAGGATCTCAAACGCGACCTGGGGATGGTTTTCTACAGCAGGAGCGTTATGCCTACGCAGGTGGCTTGCTGGAATGGTCACCATCGCGGAACACGGCGATCGGCACGTTCACGACTTGGGTGCGATCGCGGCTGGACAGGGCACCCTTAGCGGCGGGACCCCCTGAGGATGCTTTCGATCTGACCGAGATAACCTGGCGCGTCGGCGGCTACGCGATCCACCACGTCACGGACCGCTTGGAAGCGGAGGCGTGGCTCGCGCGTATCGGGCGTAGCGAGGACCGGCTACGGCCCGATACCACGGTCGCACCTAACATCGACTTCGAGGATCAGTTGTGGCTGGCCAGCGCCGGCATGGTCTATCGCTTCCCTAGCGGTTTCCAGGCTCAGCTGGAATTCGATATCGCCGACCAGACGGTCAACAGCAGCGACCGCTTGCCACGCGTGTTCGACGCGACGCACACGCGGCTGCGATTCGAGCTGGGCTGGCGGTTCGGCTCCAGAGCGCTGATCGTCCTGGGTTCGAATCTCGACCTCGACGGCGACGATCGGTCTCCTAATTTCGATGGTGGGCACGGTCGGGTCAGACTCAGCTGGTAGCGGCGCTGCAGGATTTGTCAGATCAGAAGCTGTGCCGTATCTGCGCCTCAACTGACGCGACGCCGATCACGCGCACGTCACGGGCTATGTTCCCGTCGTTGTCGACGAAGTTCAGACCTACATCCCAGCGCACCGCGCCGCGCGGCGTGTGCCAGCGACCGCCCAGACTCGTGCGAATCGTCCTTTCGATCACACCGATCAACAGGCGGTCACGATCGACAAAAGCGTCCTCCGGGAACGGCTGTCGGATGTCATCTTCACCCTTCCACATCAGATCGAGCCTGGGAATCAAGATCCAGCCTGGCCGTGGAAACCAGTCGCCCCGCAACGAGAGCACGACCGCATCCGTCTTGTCCTGGGCGAGGCCGAGATTCTCGATCGTGTAGTACTCAAAGAAGTCCACGCGGCTGCGGTAGGCCAGACTGCTCACCACCGTCAGGTCGCCGCGTAAAGCCAGGGCCGGCCGGAACATTGGAAGCTGGACGCCGATCGCAGCCGCGTACTGGTTCAGACCTGTCGCCAACCCGGCCGCATCATTACCGACGGTTGTATTGTCGACCACGAGCGCGCCATAGGTGATGAGACGCGGGGTTGGCCGCCACCAGATTTCGGCCATACCCAGTGCGTTTCGCTCCGTCCCCTCGCTTCCACCGCTGATCTCCCAAACGCCGACGGGGTTGATGAGATTGAAATCGATACGCCGGTTCTCGCCGCCGAACACCACCGACTCGCCGACCGCCAGAACGAAGTTGTCGCGGATTCGCCAGTCGAAGCGATGGCTGGCGAAGTAACGGGCTGTGTCGCCAGAAAAGTCGTTGAAGGGCGCATACAAACCGCTCAAGGCGATTCGATCACTGCCAAATCGGTAGCCGATGTGGTCGTAGCTGTAGGAATACGGTGACAGCAGCATGCCGTCCCGGCCTGGCAAGCCCCAGTTGCGATCCATCCGGCCGAAGAACAGCCGCACGTAGGGCAGCTGCAGCTCCAGATAACCTTCTTCGACTCGGTAAGCGCACTTGGCAACGACCGGGTCGCACTCGCGGAACTCGATCACACGCCCCCCGGGGAACTGTGGATCGTTTAAATAGTGATTGTCCCAGCGCATTCTGAGCGCACCCGCCACCGCCGGCGCATCGCCGTGCAGCTCGAGATCCGCGGTAAGGAACAGCGACTCGTTACCCGCAGGGCGGAGTGGATCGCGATGCGTGTGTGACACTGCTTTTAGGCCAGCGGCCAGTTGCCCCCGAAAGCTGACTTCCTGCGGTTCACTTCCATTCAAGAGCGTGAACTCGCGTTCCAGTTCTACACGCAGCGCTGTGATCCAAGCCTTCTCCTCGTCGCCGATCAAACCTTTGCGCTCCGCCGCGAGGATCGCAGCCGCGATATCGATTCTGCGGTAAGGCTGCAGCAGCGGCGACAGGTCCGCGAGTTGGCCGCGGGCCACCAGCAGATCGACGTATCCGTAGGCCCAGTGATCCAGCGACAGGTATTGCGACGAGGTAGAGTTCCGCAAAGACGCCGCCCCGCTGACCGGCTGCACCCCAGACGCAGTCTGTTGCCCCGGCAGGTCTGAGGTCGCAGTCAGCAGGCTGAGGACGATCGATACGGCGATAGGAGCGCGCGGGTCCCGCAGTCCCCGTCGTGAGTCTGAGGTCCCATTTCGCATGTCGCGAAGATAGAACACGCCCACGGGTCCGGCCAGAGCAAGGTCAGCGATCAGGAGTGTTGCGACGTCGCGGCAGCCCCCGGTTCCGCCGCATTTTTCTTGACATTACGCCCGCGTGCCCGTAGCCTTCGGCGTCTCGGGCATGCATTCTGCACCGGAACACCTCCCCGATGCTGGCGACTTCCCCAACAGAACGGAATGACGTGAGCGATTTACAACAGCTACTCGCCGAGACCTGCCGGATCGCGACGGCAGCCGGCGAACTGATAGAGAGAATCCGAGGCGAGGGCTTCGAGGCCTCGACCAAAGGTGATCGTAGTCCAGTGACGCGTGCCGACCACGAAGCCGACGCGCTGCTGCGTAGCCGCCTCCAGGAACTCCGGCCGGTTGGCTGGCTGTCGGAGGAAACCGCCGACAATCCAGCACGCCTGTCCCTCGACCAGCTCTGGGTCGTAGACCCGCTGGATGGCACGAAGGAGTTCGTCAAAGGACTCCCCGAGTACAGCGTGGCGGTCGCGCTAGTCGAGCATGGCGAACCGGTGTTAGGCGTCGTCTACAATCCGGCGACCCGCGACACCTTCTCGGCGGCACGGGGCGCCGGAGCCTTCCGAAACGGCCAGCCGATTAAGTGCACGGACGGGCCGCTCGTGCTGGCTTCCCGGTCCGAAACGGCGCGCGGTGAGTTCGAGCCCTTCGCGGACAGCTGGGAGGTAAGGCCTGTGGGGAGCATTCAGCTCAAGCTGGCGCTGGTCGCGGCGGGAGAGGCGGCCGTGACGTTCTCGCGGGGACCAAAGCATGAATGGGATGTCTGTGCCGGCGCCCTCATCGTCAGCGAGGCAGGTGGCGTCGCCACGGATGTTTTCGGCGGCCCGTTACGTTACAACCAACCGTTTCCGAAGGTGAAGGGAATTCTGGCCGGAGCCACGGCGGCCTATGCCAGGGCTCTCCGGCAGATCGAAGCGATCGGAGCTTCCAAGCGAATGGATGAATTCGCCGACATTCGGGACGCATAGTGATACGCCACGATTACGCAGGGAGGAATCTTGTCTGACCATCTCGTTCCGCCACATGGCGGGGAACTCATCAATCTCCTGGTTGCCCCTGAGCGGGCGGCGGAGCTGAACGCAGCCTCCCGAGACTGGCCCTCGTGGGACCTGACCGCCCGGCAACTATGCGATCTCGAGTTGCTGCTGAACGGCGGCTTCTCGCCGCTCCGCGGATTTTTGGGCCGCAAAGAACATGAATCAGTCTGTGAATCGATGCGGCTCAGCGATGGCACGCTCTGGCCGATACCGATCACGCTCGATGTGCCCGCGTCTGTCGCTGAACAGCTGTCCACCGGGACGAAGCTGGCGCTGCGCGATCCAGAAGGCGTGATGCTAGCAGTCTTGCATGTGGACGACACCTGGAGGCCGGACCACGCCGCCGAAGCGAAGGCTGTATTCGGCACGTCAAACCCGGAGCACCCTGGCGTCGCCTACCTGTTAGAGGAAACCAACGAGTATTACGTCGGCGGCAGAGTGGAAGGATTGCAGCTGCCGGTCCACTATGATTTTAGAACCTTACGGCTGACACCGGCGGAGCTGCGAAGCGAATTCGCCCGTCTCGGCTGGCGGCGCATCGTCGCATTTCAGACGCGGAACCCGGTGCACCGTGCCCATCAAGAGCTGACGTTACGAGCCTCGAAGGAAGTCGAAGCGAATCTGCTGATCCATCCCGTCGTCGGCCTGACCAAGCCGGGCGACGTCGACCATTACACCCGTGTTCGCTGCTA
>JBFJOD010000129.1:0-8934 GCA_041617795.1 Gemmatimonadota bacterium
AGCAACTTCGGGAACCAGGCGATTGGACGGAATATCGATGTTGCGCCGTTCCCAAGAAGCAGAAGCTACTGGCTTTCATTCGATTTCACGTTCTGAACGGTGTCAAGGTCTTATCGTGATTCGTTGACGACTTCGAATACGAGGAATTGGTCATGCTAAATCGAATGATGAGAAACGTGGCGCCGTTGTTCGGGCTCTTGCTCTTAATGGCGTGCGCCGAAGATCTGCTGATTGAGGATTTCAACAACGTAGGCATCGAGAGGCTGTTGGAGAACCCGACGCGCGCCGCCATCGGCAGCGCCGCTATTGGCATGTTGGTGAGCGGTCGCGACGAATACGACGACCGCAACGGTTATGTGTCTCTGTTGGGTATCCTCGGTCGCGAATCGTATAACTTCGACGGTTCTGACCCGCGCTTTATCACTGAGATGCTCGAGAGTTCTCTGAACGCCAGCAGTCCGGCGTTCGGCGGCAACATCTGGAGTGAACGCTACGCCAACATCAGGGTCGGAACGATCATCCTGGGCGCGTTGGATGCAGTGGATTCCGCGGAGATGCCGGACGAGGAAAAGGAAGCGGCGCGCGGGTTCGTCAAGACGATGCAAGCGTTCGAGTTCCTGATTCTTGTCAATACGCGCGATGTCAACGGGGTTGTCATCGACGTCGATCGTGATCCGACGGGAGATCCGGGCGCCCTGGTCAGCAAGAGTGAGGGGCTGGCACACATCGAGACGCTGTTAGATGAGGGGGTCGATCATCTCGACAATGGTGGTGGCGCGTTCTCGTTTGCGCTCACGTCGGGCTTCGCCGGCTTCGACACGCCCGCTAGCTTCAGAGAGTTTAATCGGGCGCTGGCGGCCAGAGTGGATATCTACCAATCGCCACCGGACTATCAGGGGGCGCTGGACAACCTCAGCGAATCGTTCCTCGACCTGAATGCGCCGCTGACGCTTGGCGTTTACCACGTCTTCGGCACGACGCCGGGCGATGTGTCGAACGATCTCTTCGATCCGGGTGATGCGCCCGACATCCTGGCGCACCCTTCGATCGTGGCAGACGCGGAGCTGCAGCCGGGCGGTGCGGTTGATTCTCGCGTGCAGAGAAAGATCCGCCAGCTTGCCCAGTCGCAGACGCAGCTGGACATCACCACGGATGTGGCGTTCACCATCTACAACTCGCTGACCTCCCCGGTACCGATGATCCGTAACGAGGAGCTAATCCTTCTGCGGGCGGAGGCCAATATCGGGTTGCTGGCGATCGGTCCGGCAGCCGACGACATCAACTTCATCCGAGTCAATTCAGGTGGGCTGGCGATGCGAACCGACCTGGATGCCACCAACATCATGGCCGAGCTGGTCATGCAGCGGCGCTATTCGCTGTTGTTTGAGGGTGGTCATCGCTGGATCGATGCCCGGCGATTGGGCCTAATCGATCAATTGCCGCTCGACAAGCCGAACCACGTCGTCAACCTCGCCTTCCCGATACCGGAGGCTGAGTGTCTGGCGCGAGGCCAGGAAGCGGCAGCCGGCGGCTGCGGATGATGAACGACCGCCCCCGCAATTCGCTCGAGTTGCGGGGGCGGTTCGTTTCGCTCGAGGTCTTCTACAAGTTCTCCAGCAAGAAGTCCGTCAGCAGCGTGAACAGGTTCACGCGGGTGGTGGGCCCGGAGATCCCGTGCGCCTTGTTGGGGTACAAGCGGAATTGAAACTGCTTGTTCGCTTGGATCAAGCGCTCGACCAGCTGCATCGAATTCTGTGAGTGGACGTTGTCATCGCCGGTGCCGTGGACCAGCAGAAAGCGTCCCTGCAGCCGATCGGCGTGGGTAAGCGGGGCGCTTTCGGCATAACCGCTCGGGTTCTCCAGCGGCGTCCGCATGTAGCGCTCGGTATAAATCGTGTCGTACAGGCGCCAGTCCGTCACTGGTGCAACAGAGATCCCCGCCTTGAATACGTCGCCGCCCTTGAACAGGGAGAGGGCGGCCATGTAGCCTCCGTAGCTCCAACCCCAGATGCCGATACGCTGCGAATCGACGTAGGCCAGACCGGCGAAGTAGCGAGCGGCGGCGATCTGGTCTGCCGACTCGAACTTGCCGAGGTTCAGGTAAGTGATCTTCTTGAACTCGACTCCCCGCCCACCCGTGCCCCGGTTGTCGACGCTGGCCACCAGGTACCCTTGGTTGGCCAGGTACTGATGCCATAAGTACCGATCACCGTGCCAAGCGTCGGTCACTGTCTGTGAGCCCGGTCCGCCGTAGACGTACATCAATAGCGGGTAGCGCTGCGTGGAGTCGAAGTCGGCTGGCTTGATCAACCAGGCATTCAGCCGTGCACCATCTTCCAGCGGGATCTCGAGAAATTCCGGCCGCCGCAGTTCCAGCTGCTCCAGCCGCTTCATCAGCGCCGTGTTGTCCGCCAGCGTGCGCAGCGCCGTGCCGTCCGCTTTTCGCAGGGTCTGTATGGGCGGGACACCGGCGGATGAATACGTGTCGACATAATAGCTGAACGTGGGGTCGAACTGGATCTGATGTGTTCCAACCGGGCCGCTGATCCGCTTCAGCCCTTGGCCGTCCAAATTCACCCGGTAGAGCGGCCGGTTGAGTGGTCCATCGCCGGCGCCGCTGAAGTACACCGCGCGGGCACGCTCATCTACTCCGTGCAGTGCCCGGACATCCCACTGCGCTGGGGTAAGCTTGCGGATTAGCGTGCCATCGCGATTGAACAGGAAGAGTTGAGAGTATCCATCCCGTTCGCTGAGAATCACGAATCTCTTTCCATTTTCGATCCAGACCGGCTCATGGATATCCACCCAGGCATCATCCGTGTCGGCCATGATCATGCGTGACTTGCCAGTCGTCACGTCGGCGAGCAGCAATTCCATCTTGTTCTGGTGGCGGTTGAGCCGCTGAAACCATATCTGTTCCGCTGAAATGAAGTCCATTCGCGCGATATAGAAATCGCTGTCAGGGCGGCCGACATCGATCCAGGTCGTTCGTCCCGTGATCACTTCAATCACGCCGAGCTTGACCTGTGAGTTCTCCGCGCCGGCCTTCGGGTAACGGACGGGTTTGAGTTCCGGATAGAGGTTCGTCTCATCGAGCAAGAAGAAGGTCGGGATCTTGCTCTGGTCGAACCGCCAGAAAGCGATTCGCTTCCCGTCCGGACTCCAGCGGAATCCATCAACCAAGGACAGCTCTTCTTCGTACACCCAGTCGGTCGTGCCATTGATGATGTTCTCGTCACCGTCCGTGGTGAGCGCCCGCTCTGTTCCGACGGCGGGATCCGACACATAGATGTTGTTGTCGCGGACGAAAGCGACTTGCGTGCCATCAGGCGATAGCTTGGCGTACTGCTGGTGTCCAGGCCGGCCACTGACCGGAGCAAGCTTTCGGGTCTTGAAATCCCAAATGTAGAAAAACGCCTTGGAGCTACGCCGCCAGATTCTCTGCTCGTTTGCTGCGATGAGCAATTTGGAGTCATCGTCGGAGAACCGGTAATCATCGATGGAGATCGGTTTCTCTGTGCCCGGCGTCATAAGGTCCGCGCCGCGGATCAGCAGTTCACGTTTCCCGTCTCTTGCAGCGACCCGGTAGAGGTCGGTCTGGTTCTCGCCGCGGCGCTCGACCACCGTGTAATGGCGGCCGCCGGCGGTCCAGTTGGTTTGGACGCGATTGACTGAATATTCGCGCGAGCCGTAAATCTGCTCGATGGTCAGAGGGGGCGGTGCCGTGGCTTCCTGAGCTAACGCGGATGTGTTGAGGCCGAGTGCCGTGATCAGGATGGCGGTTCGCTGGAGTAGTTGCGTCACGTTCATGTTTACCGGGGGTTGAGGTTTAACGAGGCCGCAAGATATGGCATCTGGCACGGTATCGCGATGGGTGGATTTTGCAGATGCGTGAGAACCGGGGCTCAAGTGGCGCGATCGGTGTCGCCGATCAGCGATTGCTGAACGCCGTGTCGTGCATCCAGCGGGCGAGGTTTTGGCCGAACCGCAAAGCGAGTCTGCGGTGGGCAGCAGCATCCGGCACGCCCAACACGGCCTGGGAGTCCAGCCGCTCACGTTCGAGTTCCAACTGATATGCGATGATCCAGTCTGCCAGCTGGGCTGGGACAACCTCAGGGTGGAACTGCACGCCGTAGGCGTGGCTCGCGATCCTGAAGGCCTGAACGTAGGAGGCACTGCTCGCCAGCAGCTCAGCGGCTGGCGGAACGTCGAACGTGTCACCGTGCCAGTGGAACGTCGTGAACTCGGCGGGGAAGCCATGCCAGATCGGGTCGGCGCGCCCGGCCTCGGTCAGTTGAACGCTGGCCCAGCCGATCTCTTTGCCTCGGGTCCCGCGATAAACGCGCGCTCCGGCGGCAGCGGCCAGCAGCTGGGCACCGAGGCATACACCGAGCACCGGCCGGCGGGCACGCAGATGCTTGCGGATCAGCTCGATCTCCCGGGCCAGATAGGGATGATCGTCAGTGTCGTAAGCGCTGATTGGCCCGCCCAGTACGATCAGAGCTTCGGCGAGCGGCGGCTCTGCCTGTGTGAGGGTCTCCGCATCGATATAGCCGAAATTGACGCCGGCCGCCTCGAGGGCCTCGCCCAAGTAGCCGAGATCCTCGATCTCGACGTGGCGGAGGACGGTGCAGCTCAGCCCGGAGCGTTTCGCGTCTGTCTGACTCAGAGCCCCTCCTTGCAGTGCTGAAGCGAACGGGTTCCAATCTAATCGCCGTCTGGCTAACATTGAGTGCTGGCAAAATCGGTTGCCAGCGGTCAACGGGCAACACGATCCATTGAGCGGCGAGGGCGGATAACCGTTGCAGATCATAGCCTGTCTGCCAGAACGGCGAGCGCGAGTTCGGTTACACCAATCGGTAGGTGCGGAGTACGCCATCGCCTGGGCGCAAGATTGGGATGAGATCGAGACTCTGGTCCGTCAGCTGGCCGTGGACGTGATCGTGGTCGATCCGCTTCATTCGGGCCGTGTGGATATGCAGCCGGTCATTCGGCTACGCGAGCGCTACCCGTCGGTGCCGGTTGTCATCTTTACGGATTTTCGCCTGGATCTCGCCGACTCGCTGCTCGCATGGGGAGATGCCGGCGTGTGTGGGGCGGCGTTTCTGAATCAGAGCGACAGTGAATGGGACCTCAGACGTCTAGTCAACATGGCCAGGGACCGCTCCGCCGCCGCCCAGGTGCTTTCCACGCTGCAGCGCGAGCTGCCGGGATTGAGCGAGGAGGTTCGCCGGATTCTGCGAGTGGGACTGTACGAGGCGACGGCCTTGCACACCGTCGAGGCATGGGGGCGCCTGGCCGGGTTGCCGCGGCGGCGTTTCTACCGCGTGTTCGCGGAGGCTGGCCTTCCTACCCCGAAGAAGTGCTTGCAGTGGCTGCGTCTGCTCTACGCAGCGAAGTCACTCAGCGATCCAGGTGCCAGCGTCGAGGACGTCGTCTTTCGGATGCGCTACAGCGCGCCCCCCAACTTCTGGGCGCACGTCCGCAAGATCCTCGGGGTCAGCCCTACCGAGATGCGCTGGTCGGTGACCGTTGAAGAGCTCGTGGATCGATTCGCGGAGCTGTGCCGAGATCGAGCCCGCGCGGCTAAGGTCGCGGGCTCTGAGGGTGCCTAGTTGCAGGCGGGGGACAAGAGCGGACTAGCCGACGAAAAGCTCTAGCTCCTCGTCGAAGGGCAACAGGTCGTGCTCAGGTGCGATCGGTTGGTGTGCTTCGTGACGCACCCAGCCGACCAGACTCAACAGGGCGACCGATAGTACCGAAAACAGTAACGCAGACCTCATCCCTAGCATCCTCCCAGGTTAAGAACATCTACCGAAACCTTCATACTCTCTCTGCCACCAGGTGCGCCGGTGGAAAGGGTAAAGGCGCGGGCCAGTGACCCGCGCCTTTGGGGTAACCGCCGACCGTGACACCGCTGCCCAAGGTGTGATAGAAGGTGGGTCCGGTGTGAGTGTGGAAGCCAGCCAGTCCGGCGAAGGCCAGCGCTGCGCGAGGTCAGGAGCCCAGACCTCGCAGTACCGGAAATACGAGTGCCGATCGGCGGTGAGGAACACCTGCTCCAATGCCAGCCTGCGGTCACGCGCGACCGAGTCGGTCATTTGTTCCGATTCACTTCGGAATTCTTGACCGGATTCTGAGCTGAGTGTGCGGGCTGACATCTTACTGGTCCGTTCTCGATTCTTCGCTGCTGCCGTGGTCTTTCTCCCGATCCTCTGGGCTGTGAGACGGCTCACATTGCTGCCGTCTGAAGAGAGAGAAGGGCGAGGACCGTGCCAGCGGGACGGGGATGGAGTGGGAGGGGATAAACGTATGTTTTTGGGGCGCGCCGCTACCGCGATTCCACTAGCTCGGCGATGCAGCTCTTCAACTCGGCGCCGGCGCGGACAGCCTCCGAATGTTCCCGGGCCGCTTCGCGCCGTTGTTGCCAGAGTGCCGGGCGCGTCGCCCAGCGCAGCAGCTCGAGAGCCAACTCGCGCACCGGCATCGCCTGGCCAACACCGTCCTGACGGATGTTGTCGGCGACGCATCGTATGTCCGTGCTGAGGACAGCCAGACCGTTGGCCAGGTAAGCGGAGTACTTCATGGTCGGTCGAAGGTGATTGTAGGGGTCGTCAGTGGGATAGACGATCAGGCCGACATCACAGCGCTGTGCCAGCCAATCGTGTTCGGGGATCCGCAGCAGCCCGTAGTGGCGCACGTTGGGGACGTCCAGCTCAGCCAGCCACTCCCGGACCGCGTCGCGATCGGGGCCACAGACGTGCAGTCGAGTCGTCGGGGCGTTGCGGATCGAGCGAAGCACCTCCCGGAAGTTGGGGGCCACGTGCGCATCGATGGATCCGGAGTAGAAGAAGTTCACCGTACCCGCGTCGAACTCTAGTGGTCGAGTGGCGTCCTTCTCACTTCTTGGCAAGTACGGATTTCGGCGGAACGTTCTAATGCGAGCAGGATCGACCCCGTGCTGTCGTCGAATCGACTTGGCCAGTCCCTCGGGCGCCCACAAACGGTAGGCGGACCGGAACAACAGCCCTTCCAGCTGACGGATTCCGTCCGAATCCAATTTCGCTGAGTCGCCGCCGGAAACGGCTCGACCCGCGGCCAGCTCCACCGGCAACTCTGTTATGACGACGATGATTCGCCGGTGCAGGAGCCATGACTTGAGACGAAGAAGCCGGTAAACTCTGCTCGCCGAAGCTTGCACCGCAGGCACTTCAGCCTTTTGCAGGCCGGGAACAAACGGGTAGACGAAAAGCAGGCAGCTCGAGCCATCTCGCAGGAGCCGGGTCAGTCCGCGGCCATTTCCGCTGTCAGCGGTCGGTGACCACTGCAGGTCAAGGTTCAGCGGCGGGTCGTGGCTATCCAACAATCCAGCAAGCGCCCGAATGAATACGCCCGGTCCGCCGGTCGCTGGTAGATGAGGCGAACCGGGCTCTGGCGCGTGGAGGCTGAGCCGGTGGCTCACTGCAGGCGATCCTTGTCGCTCAGGTTATGATGGCTCATGGCTGGCAAACATAAGAAGAAAGCCCCGGCGCCGTCCGCGCAACCGAGACGCCTGCCGTTGACGCTCCGCTGGTTCGAACTGATTATAGGTTTGCCCTACCTCCGAGGTGCAAGCCCGCCAACTCGGGGAACCCGCCGCGCTCAGCGGCGAAGTACAGCTGCTGAGCGATTCCGTTGCGCTACTCTAGGAACCGGTTGAGATCTGCAGTGGCGATACCGCTGTGGCAATCCACAGACGCATAAATGATACGACGGGAACAGCGCCGGCAGCCAATCCGAATTGTATACGTCATCGAGAACAGAAGTTTTCGTGGCGGCGAGCGTACAGTTTTGCAACTTGCCAGCGGACTTCCAGGTGCCCGCTACGAGGCCGCTGTCGTCTGCGGGCCGGGCGGGCGATTGGTCGAGGGTCTTCAGGATCTTGGAATACCGGTCATCGACACGAATTGGTCCGGCGGACACTGGCAAACGTTGTGGATGCTGGTCAAGGAATTGAGACGCCGAGCCCCTGACATCGTCCACGGTCGCGGCCGGCTGGACACTCTAACCCGTGTCGCGGCTCGCCTGGCTCGAGTGCCTATCGTCGTATCGTCCGTAACCCTGACGGCACCCACCGCGCCAGCCGACCGCTCGGGCCTCAGACGCCTGCTCGAGGTCGCAACGGCCCGGCTCGTCGATCGTTTTATAGTCGTCGACCGGGCCAGCGTCCCTAAGTTGGCAACGAGCGACCGGATTGCTGCTGCGAAGTTCGTCGTCGTGCCGGACGGCATCGAGGTCGAGCGCTACGACCCGGCCAGCAGAACCCGCGGCGCGTGGCGCGCACAGCACGGTGTCCCGAAGGACGCCATAGTCGTGGGCGGTCTGGGGCAGCTTGCCCGGCACAAGGGCTTCGAAGATTTGCTGAGAGCCTTTGCGCGACTTGACGACCCACGCCTGTTTCTGGCGGTCGCGGGCGAAGGTGACGAGTGGGAAGACCTGCGGTCACTAGCCGGCGTCCTCGATGTGCCACAACGCGTGCTATTTCCAGGGCGTGTGGATGATGTTCCAGGCTTTTTGGTGGATCTCGACCTTTTCGTATTGCCGTCGCACCAGGAAGGCCATCCTATGGCGTTGCTCGAGGCCATGGCGATGGCGCGGCCGGTGATCGCTACTGACATCCCGGGCATAAGCGATACGATCTCCGATGGTATCGACGGCCGACTCGTCTCGGCGGGCGACATCGATGCACTCACTGCAGCTATCGAGTCACTTGTTGGTGATCGGCAGTTATCGACCCGATTCGGCCGCAGTGCACGCAAGAAGGTCGAGCGTGAGCATACGGTGGAGCGGATGGTCAGGCGGACGGCGTTGCTCTACGACGAACTGGTCCAATCCAAGTAGACCCGAAAAAGAACTCGCCGCCAACTTGTGGCGGCGAGTGGATGCCAGGAGGCT
>JBFJOD010000130.1:0-8910 GCA_041617795.1 Gemmatimonadota bacterium
ACACGATCTCAACGGCGTGGTACCAAATGAGCAAGCGTGGGTCGATGTTCTGCGACAGCCCGAGAATTCGCTCAACCGCGAACCTGCTGTAAGGCAGAACGAGGATCAACGCGAATGCCAGGGCAGCGACAGCAAAGGCCCCGACCATGCGTCTGACCGAGACACGAAGCCCGATTACGGCAAGCACTACCAGCATGGTCGCAAGCGCCGCCAACAAGCCGGCTCGAGATCCTGTAGCCAAGAAGGCAAAAAAGAAAAGGGTAACCAGCAGCAGCCCGCGCCGGGTTCTATGCCGACTCCACAGGAAAACGCTGCCACACAGGCCTAGCCCAAAAAAGATGCTGGCCACGTTGGCGTTCACAAAGAACGTTCCCGCCTTCAGCGGATGAAGTGCATTGAATCCGAATTGCGGGCGATGGAGCTGCGCGAGCGTGTCCGGTTCCAACAGAAACCTGGCGACAGCTGAAGAGAAGAAGATCTCTTCTAGCGAGCCGGCGGCAAAGAATATGACGTTCACAAGGGCCACCGGGCTCATACACAGGACCAAGCCGCGCAAAAGGCCATCCGCTTTTCCGCGTGCCCCAAAATAGAATCCCATGAAATAGCCAGCTGCCGCTGCCAGCATCCAGACGATCATTTTTGCGCCGAGTACCGGATCGCGAGACAAAGGAATGGCAACGGCGAAAGAGAGGAGAATAATCACCAATCCGGCAAAAGTCGGAGTCGTCAACGACCGCTTTGGAGGCAGACCGGCCACTAGACTCACTGACGGATAGAGGAAGGCGACCGCAAGCCACAACGTAACGTGAATCGAGCCACCCAGCGGTAGGTAGAGCTGGTAGATTGCAAGTCCGGACACTACTAAGAGTAGGGGTTCCGGGACCGAGAGCGCGGCAGACTTACGCACTGACGGCCTCAAGCCTCTCTGCGTTTGTCCCAAACACAAAGATCATTTGAGTGCGCCACGCGGTGTCTCATTCCTCCCCAGGCCCTGAAAAGAGCACCTGCCGATATTGCTGCGCACAATGCTGCAGTGTGTATTTGACCGGGAATCGACGGTCCAAGACCGGCGCACGAATCCGCTCCGAACTCAGCGCGCTTTCGAGAGCTGCGGCGATAGACTTAGGATCCCTCGGATCGACGCCCCATGCCACGGAACACTCAGTCGCCACGTCCTCCAAGGACTCCGATACGACCAGAGGCAACCCGACCGCTGCAGCTTCCAAAAGGTTCAAGGGCAGACCTTCCAAACCGGTGTTCGTAAACAAGAAAACATCCGCTGCTCGAAGATATTCAGCCACGTTCTTCCGCGGGATGGCACCCGTGAACCTCACCTGGCTGGCTATTCCGAGGTCTTGACTCAGCTCTTTCATGAGGTGCTGTTCGCGACCCTCTCCGATAATCAAATACCGCGCACGTGGATGTGCATTTGCAAATTGGGCAAACCCCCTCAACGCATGGTCGACACCCTTTTGAGCATACAGACGACTCGTTGTCACTACCACTTGATGCTCCGGAGCCCAGCCCAACGCCGACCGCGCACGCAAACCCGCTGCGCGGTCCGGCGAAAAGATCTGCGTATCGATACCGTTGGGAATCGCCGTAACCGGGATTCTCTGCACAAACCAAGAAATGGGCACCTGGAGAAACGCACGTCGCACTGTTTCGCCGACGCATACGATGCGATCGAAGCGCCGATAGGTTTTGAGGTCTCGCAATAGCCAAAGGGCGTTACGTCCGGACGTCAGAACTGCACTTGGTTGTCGCGTTCGCCACTTCGAAATCATATCGTTCAATGCCGTTCCGTGCGCTTGCATCACAAATCGAACGCCATCGCACTGTCGCCTCGCAGCCAAGAGACCATAAGCGCCGGCGCTGACGCTGAGAACAGCTCCGACATTCTGGATCAAATGCTCTCGGAAGTAACTCAATGAAGCAGTCCACCACTTGCGAGAGTACTTGCCGGGCGGCGCGCCGCGGAGGCTCTCGACGTTCACTCCTTCTTCCTTAAAGCTTGTTTCGCGACCCCTGATTTCGGTGGTCAGAAAAGTGACCTTCAGATCATCCCCGGCGAGGTAACGAGCAATATCCCAGGCAATAGCCTGCATGCCGCCAGCACTGTGAAAAGGTGAGATACGCGATACGACGGCAACATGTGACCGAGCCAGTCGCTGCAACATTACTTGATCCTCCGCCAGCCAGCCGGGTTGGCTAAGCTACTCGGATAGCGTCCTGTGAAAACGAGCCGCAAGATGCGTTTCAGCTGTCGAGTATTGGTTGTAAACAACAGCCGGCAGCCATTTGGACCTACAGTCGCCACGGGGGTGTGAGAGTTGGCACTCTCTCGGGCATGATCTGGTTTCTGCACATGCAGCCCGAAGGCTTCGAGCGCGGTTACCGGCGGAATAACAGTGCCCAGACGGTGACGGATGTCGTCACCACTGCTGTCACCGCCTGCCAATTGACGGCTGGCCCCGACGGTGGTTTTACAGGTACAAAGACTCGGCTTCCCGGTTCCGGCTTTGGCTTCGATTTGAATATCAGGAACTTGTTGACAGTGCGGACTGAACCATTGGCATACTCCACGCGGGCACGGCCCTTGTCGCCATCGCGCGCGTAGCCGCCGGCACTATTGATGTAGTAGTCCAGCCCTGCCCCACGCTCGTAAAGCACGCTGACCGGGAATAGGACGGCGCCTTCCACTCTGATCGTGGGCACGAACTCGGGGATGTGAATCGAGTCACCGTCCATGAGGACCAGGTTGTCGCCGACCTCGGGATCCTTCATTACGGCAGGCAGATCGACGTTCACGCGGTTCGGAGTATAGCCTCCAGTGATCGGGATCTCCCGGCTGCGACGGCTCAGCGTGTCATCTGCGCTGACCGGGTTCTCCGGGCGACGGAAGAAGCGGATCCCCTCGGGGTTAGCATCCCGGGTGAGGCCACCCGAGCGCGCCAGCAACTCGTTCAGGCGCTCATCTTTGCGTTGCAATGCGTAGGTACCCGGAAAACGTACCTCACCCGTCAGCGTCACGGTGCGCTGCAGTTCCCAACCGGGACGGCGGCGAATGAAGATGTTGTCGTAACGCGCTAAGGTGAAATCGGGGGCGCTGGCAGCGCCGCCTCCGTTGCTGGCACCGCCACCCGCGTTCCCGCTCGGTCGTTCCGAGATGACGTAGCTCGAGTCCAGCGGCACTGTGCTGATCTCGGTCAGATCGCCCGTCGCATCCGGCTGCTCGGTTATCCGCGCTACCTCGGCCTCGAGGACATACGCGTTGTCCTTCACGCCTCCCGACATCATCACGAGGTCCCGAAGCGTCATGTCATCACGAAACTCGTATACACCCGGGCGCTGTACTTCACCGTAGATCGTGACGAAGCGACGGTCGCGGAACTCGCCCACCGAATAGACGACAACTTCATCGTATTCCTCGAGCAGCGGGTCGTCACCGCCTGTCAACGATGCCGCCACTACACGTTTTGCCAGGTCGCGCGGATCGAGCCGGATGATCTGGGCACGGCCGCGATATGCATCGTCCTTGAGACCGCCCGCCTTCGCGATCAGCTGGCTGAGCCGCAGCTCGGCTTCCAATTCGTAGACGCCTGGCGCCCAGACATTCCCGCGGATCGTAACCGTATTCCGCCGTTCCGCGGAGACGGCGAACAGGTAGACCTCGTCGCCGGGCTGCAGCGCCACGAACTCGCCCTCGCGATCCAACAAATCGGCGACGTTGATGTCGAACAACGTTCGCTGGCGCCCAGGGGCGCGTTGCTCGGGTGGAAGGATTCGATCGATCTGAACACGACGAAGGTCGGCCTCAGGCTCGACTCCGCCCGAAAGCTCGATCAACGATCTCAGGCCTTCCGTCTCCTTCAGCTCGTAGATGCCCGGGCGCGGGACGTTGCCATCGATCTGCACTCGACTACCGCGTATCGGCACGAAAACGACATCACCGTGTTCTAACTGCACGTCACCGGTTGCGACGCCCCGGGTCAAGTAATCGTAGATATCGAGGGTGGCAACGGCTCGGCCGCCGCGTCGGATCAGCACGTTTCTGAAACTGCCCTGTTCCGTCGGACCGCCAGCCTGATACAGCGCCTCGAGCGCGGTGGCTACCGACGTGACCTCATAAGCGGCCGGCCGCTCGACTTCGCCAATGACGAAAATCTGATTGCTGCGCAGAGTGGCGATGGAGACATCGAAGAACGTCGTGGCCTCGGGCCCGCGAATGACGCCCGAATAGACGCGCCCCAAGTACGTGAAAAGCGAGTTGCGGAGCTGATCCAGGGTCAGACCATTCACCGACACGCGGCCGACGTTGGGGACTATGATGAATCCTTCGCGAGTGACGGGTAGGCTATACGCTTCCTGAACGTCGCCGGTGAGAATCAGGACCAGCTCATCGCCCGGACCCAGCCGGTAGTTCGACGGCACCGGTCCGGTAGTGATGGGTCGGAACTGAGTCGTCGCCCGCTGGAACAAGCTCCTGCCAAAAATCGGCAGTCCCAGCTCCAGATCGGGCATGGCAGCCGTGTCCCGCAACAACGTATCGAGTGGAAGCAACAAGCTGTCAGCGATGCCCAGCTGGCCAAGTTTCGGAATGCTGAGATTGCGAAGCACTTGCTCGAGCTGTGCCGGACTCAGGCTGGGCGCTCCGGCTGGCGCGACCTCGCCGGTCAAGTAGCGGTCCAGCAGATTCTCCGGATAGCCGAACTGTCGCAACCTCTGGCGGACTTCCTCATTCGAGATGCCAGCGGCCCGCAGACGTGCGCGGATTTCCTCAGGGGTGATCCGTCCCGCGACGACGTCATCCCTGAGCTGCTCGAGGATCGCCGCGGTATCGGGAACTTGAGCGAACGTGGGCGTCGCCAAGGCAAGCAAGGCGCCAGCAAGCACCAGAGTTTTCAATCGCATTGTCTAATGGGTAATTGCGTAATCAAATCGGCAGCAGGGGGAGCGTGTCTGATGCGGTAAGTGTAAATAAGACACATGGATAAGGCAAGAGGTTCGAGTCCGCCCCGCCACGGGGCCGGGTTGTGCCCACCCGATCTCACCAGCAGATTGGGCTGGCACAATCGGCAGGCGGCGTTAGCCCTCAGGCACAAGAGGAAGCGGTGGACCCTCAAGATCTGAATTACCGAACTGCAGGTGTGGACCACATCGGGGAGGCAGATGCGTTAGCTGCGCTGGCTGAGCGGGTGCGGCGCAGCTTCAGCTTCGCCGGTCAATCCGGCCAGCCAGGAGCCGTTTGTCTTGATCTCGGCTATTTCGCCAATGTGGTCGAGATCGGAAACGGCCTGGGGATCGCCGTATCCACAGACGGTGTCGGCACCAAGCTTCTGATCGCCGAGTTGCTGGAGAAGTACGACACCGTCGGGATCGACTGCGTAGCGATGAACGTCAATGACGTGCTGTGTGTCGGTGCGCGCCCGCTGACCCTGCTCGACTACATCGCCGTCGAACGTGTGGACGCGGCAGTCCTCGCAGCTATCGCTGATGGCCTGCTGCGTGGTGCCGAACAGGCGCAGGTCTCGATCGCCGGCGGCGAGCTGGCTCAGGTGCGCGAGATGGTCCGCGGTGTGCGTCCGGGATCGGGCTTCGACATCGTCGGAACCGCCGTGGGCCTCGTGCCGCTCGATCGCATCATAGTCGGCGAAGGCCTCGAGGACGACGACGTCGTCATCGGGCTGGCCTCCACCGGGATCCACTCCAACGGGCTCACCCTGGCCCGGAAAGCGCTGTTCGAAAAGGCCGGCTACGCGCCCGGCCAACATGTGGACGAACTAGGCCGGAGCATCGGCGCCGAGCTTCTCGAGCCGACCCGAATCTATGTCCAACCGGTGCTTGCAATGTTGGAGGCGGTGCGCGGCGTCAAAGCGCTCGCTCACATCACGGGTGATGGGCTTCTCAACCTGCTGCGGGTGAAATCGGACGTGGGCTTCGAGATCAGCGACCTTCCTGAGGTGCCGGCCGTCTTCAATCTGATCCAGCAGTCGGGCGGAATCGACGACGCCGAGATGTACCGGGTGTTCAACATGGGAGTGGGATTCGCAATCGTGGTCGACCGGGACACCGCAGACGCAGCGCTGCGGACACTTCATGAATCGGGAGCGAAGGACGCCCGCTTCATCGGACGCGTAAGCTCGAAGCTGGCAGGCAGGCTGCTCCTCCCCGCTCGCCGACTGATCGGGACGAAGGAGGGTGGTTTCGCGAAAACGGGTTAGGCGCCGCCGCGCCGACGAACGCGTCGCCACATCGACCCGACGTCAGCCTTAAGAGCCGACCAAAGCGAGGTGAACTCCTCGAATTCCTGGCGATCACGGTCCCGGGCTCGCTCGGCATACTCGCGGCCAAAAGCGCCGAACACACCCAGCAAACCTCCGAACAAGAACGCCAGCACGACGTTGAGTTTGCGCTGGGGGCTCGACTTCTCTTGCGGCGGAACTGCCTGGTCGATCACGGTAATCACCGGCGTATCGTTGACTTCCTGAATCCTGGCTTCTTCGTAGGATCGCCGCAGCTCGGTGAATACTTCTTGTTTGATCGTTACTTGTCGCTGCAACCGCTCGTATTCGAAAGTCAGTTCGGGTGAGCCGCGGAACTGCCGGTTACGCTCGAGAAATCGCTTCAGTGTCTCCTCGGCGACGCGCAGCTCTCGCTCCGCTGCGCCCATCCGCTCCTCGGTGAAGCGCCGGCGGCCCTGCGCGTTCGATCGACGCGTCTCCAAATTGAAGCGATTGAGCAGCGCGATGAAGTGGTTGGCCATGTCCGCGGAGAGCTCGGGGTAGCGGGTCTCGACGGATACGCTTACGATGCTGGTCTCGTTGTCGACCCGTACCGAGATCATCTCATCCAGCCGCTTTCGCCCCTTTTCCAACCGCTCTGTCTCGCTGTCACCTTTGACCTCCCAGATGCCGAGCAAGGTGGCGCTGTCCTCCGGCGCATCGCTTCGCGGGTTGGAGAAACCGGCCAGCAGAACCTGGTCCCTCAATGTCCGGCTGCCCAGCACCTTGGCGTAAAACGCCGGTGAATTGGAGCCGCCCGACGGGACCGCCACGCCGAACTGGGCCGCCAGACCGGCCAGCCCGCCGGGCAAACTCAGACCCTGTGACTCACTCTCGGGAACGAAGCTGGCCGTGGCGGAAAACTTGGCGGGGATGATCAGCGAGATGACCGCCGCCACGAACGCCGCCGCAAGTGGAAGCCCGACCACGAGGCGCCAGCGTTTGAGCAACACGTTGGCCAGTTCGATGAGGCTGATCTCCTCCATCCCGGCGTTCGGCTCACTGATGCCATTCGTGTGCGACACAGCGCCCGGTTCCTGACGGGCCTGGCCACCGACACCCCGCAGCGGCGCCGCTCCGGAATCGAAATCATCTGTTTCCGTCTTGGGTCCCTGTGTCACGGTCTTCCTCGAAACCCGATGGATAGACTACGAAGTCGTAGGGAAGCTAGATGGAGCCTTATCGTTTGCCAAGCGCCACCGCCCCAAGCCCTTGCAGGATGATTAAGGAGATGGTACTCTATGCTTCAGTCCCTAAAAATCCGTTTTCCCCCAACCCGGGGTTTCCTGGCGATGATTGAAGCTGCCTATCGAGATCCTGCGCCTGTGCCAACTCGCGTCAGCGGGGTAGCCAGCCGCGCCGTCGTACGGCTTCTGGCCGACCGTGGGGTTCCCGCCAACGAGCTGGTGGTCACCGGCGCCCAGCGTCAGGAGGCCGGGGATCACACCTCCTGGGTGGTTACCGTGCTGCGGGGGCGCGACCATGCCAGCCATGCCTTCCCACCGGAATTGGTGGACAAGGTCTTGGCCAAAGGTCCTTGCCCGGAGTGGTACACGGAGGTTGGGAGACTGCTCGAGGCGGCTGGAGTCGCCTTCCCTGCCTGATTTCTAGCGTCTCCTTAAGTCTATTGACCTAACGGGGGTCGGTGCTTTATCTTAGGCCACCGTCTCCCCTCCCCCTGCCGATAAGTTTCTCAGGAGACAGGACTACCAGGAGGCCTGCCATGCGCCGACCACTCGGCCTGACGGTTGCTGCCGCCCTCGCTCTGGGCATCACGCTCCAGCCGGCTTGGGCCCAGCGCCCGGACCCGGAACTTCCGGTGTTCGGCCACACCCTACACCAGGGTTCCGGTTACATCGCCACCCCGCACGCCTTCGTCTCGGAGGGCGCACTGTTCGTCACCACAACAGCAATCGCTCCGGACGATTACATCGGCTTTGTCGGCGCGGCCCCCGGATCGTATACGGTGACCCGCGCCGCCGTGGGCGTGGCGCTGAACGGCTGGATCGAGGTGGGAGGGACCGTGCATACCGCCGACGCCCTCAGCGCCTTCGGCAAGCTGCAGTTGGTCCGGCAGACCGGGGTCTTTCCGGCGCTGGCCGTCGGCATACATCAGCTGACGACTGTCGACCTGGGCCGCTACGGGATCGAAGATCCGTACTACAACGACTTCTGGGAAGCCTCTTCCCTCTACGCGGTCTTCACCTATGTGGCCGGGCCGGGCGATACGCCCTTCCCCAGCTGGGTGACGATTACGGGAGGCTGGGGCACGGGGATCTTCGGCGAGAACAACCCGCAAATCGAGGATGATGGGAGCGCTGGCCTGTTTGGCGCGGTGAGCCTCGATTTCCAGGCCGGCAACGACGCCTTCCTGCGCTTTGTGGGCGAGTGGGACGGTTTCGACATCAACGTTGCCGCGGTCGCCTGGCTAGCCGGACTGGAGTTCACGGTCGGGGCGCTGTCGATCGGCAAAGGTGACGCGCCTGACCCGCCGCTGGTGCCCTTTGTTGACCCGACCACCACTTTCGCGGGTCAGTTCTACAATCAGGTCAAGCCGTTCGTGTCGCTGACCCTGGATTTCCGTGCCCTCGGTGTGATCCCCTGGATCTGGACGCAGGACGAGGAA
>JBFJOD010000131.1:0-8847 GCA_041617795.1 Gemmatimonadota bacterium
GACATAAGTCGGGAAGCCTTGCAAGCGCGCGATGTAGTTCTCGTAGTCCCGAACGGTTGCCAGCGGGACCTGCTGCGGCAGCCTGGCGAACCCGATGTGAAAGCCCCAGTCGGCGGTGACCGGGATCAGGTACCCCTTGAAGCGGTAGTCTTCGATGCTCTCGCGCAGCCCCCGCGCGAACATGTCGTAGCTGATGCGATCCTGCAGGCCGAGCTGCGCGCGGTCGATGGTCTCGAGCCGGCGGAGGAACTCTTGATCGGCCTCGTTGCGCCGGGCCAGGTCGGCGAACGACATCGAGGGCAGCTGGTCGTCGTAGCGATGGTCACCGACGAACGTGGCGTTGGTCGGGAACTCCTTCAGGTTGTATTCCCAGGCCTCGTTGAACAACTCGTGCAGCTTCGCTGCTTCCTGCCCGCGTGCCTGCGCGGCTGCGAGCACAAGGAGGAACAGGAGACCTGCGACTAATCTCACCATTTTGCTCGTGGTCATGGCTTCACCCGGGGGACGGAGCCTCGGTCCTTGGCTCTAGCAATAGCTGCGAATGATGGGAATGTAGTGTCGGTGCTCCGAGTCTACACTACGACGCGGGGGCAGGCGGATCAATGAGTATCCAGAAGTGTGCTACGAACCGCTATCGCTCGTTGCGCTTCCGGCTCGGCCCGCGACCCGCAGTGCCGGTCGCGAATGCTGATTCCGGTTGCGGGGCCGCGGGCCTGAGCTGAAAGACCAGGACGGGATTGGCGTCCAGGCTGGGTCTACAACTTCCCCTTCCCGATGAGTACTCCGATCGAGAGAGAGAACTCCGGGCTGCTATAGTTCGTCTCGGAACCGATACGCCGGGCGAAGTCGCTCACCAGACGATAGCCCACCGAAGCGCCGAGCGTGAAGCTCCTGCCCAGCGATAGATCCATGCCCACCCCGGCACGCGAGCCCAGAGCCGTTTCCGAATAGGCTTCCGTGCCGGTGGTCGTTCCGGCTCGTACGTCGGAAGCGAATCCGAAGTACGGTCCGAGCGCCGCGTAAAGGTACGGTCTCAGCGCGTCACCGACGGCCAGCTCGATCGGCTTGTACTTCACCCCGAACAACAGTGGGATGACCGTCGCTGACTCCATGAAGACACCGGCGCCAGTCACGGAGGTCGACGCATTCGCGTTGGCCACCCCGAGGCTCACACTAAAAGCCCATTCGTCGGCGAACCAGTAGTCATAGGCAATTGATCCGACAACGCCGCTCGCTTCGCTCGTCATCGTTAGGCCGCCGACGGATACCTCGCTAGCGGTGTTGATCTCGCTCAGAAACCCCAGGCTGACTTCAATACCATGTCTGCCGCGAAGCGAGTTCGAAGCGGATTCGCCGGTTGTCTGCGCCATGGCGGAGATGGGCAGCGCAGCCACCATTAACGCTATTAGAGCCTTTAACCTAGACATTGTGAACGCTCCCTTCTTTTCGAGTTTCATATGGACGACAACTAATTCAGGAATTCAATCGCATACTCGAGCTGCTTGTCCCTGCCGTTTGCCCGATCCGTCTCTGTCTGCTCGACCCGGATATCCGGAGGGATTCCGAGCCACTCCCAGGGCAATCCGTCATAACGGCGCGCCTCCCCGGTGGGGACCCGGATCTCCGTCCCGCTGGGAAGTTGGAATATCCCCGGAGCGCTGTCGTCGGCGGCGCCCGAGCCGCCTCCCGTGGTGTCGCCCACAGCGGTGATGCGCGGCAGCTGCTTCATCATCTCAGCGAACGCCTCGGCGCCGCTGAAGCTTCGTCCGTTGATGAGCAGCACCACAGGGTTCGTGTACTGGAAGGGTCCTCGCGGTTGAACGGGTGGCCACGGGTAGAGCTCACCCAGCACGTAGACCTCAATGGCAGGGATCGGCTCGGTAAGGAAGCGGCCGACAAACTCCCGTATCGTGTCGTGGTTACCCCCGGAATTGTGTCGCACGTCAACGATCAGCGCCCTGGTGTTCCGCAGGTAATCCAGCGCCGTGTCGAAGTCCTGGGTTATCTCGTGCGGCATGAATTCAGTAATCCGGATGTATCCGATCCCGTCCGCTCGTATCGCGTAGCCAATCAGTGAGTCTTCATCGACACGGATGCTGTCGGGATCGAGGTAGTTCAGCAGCAGATCGGCTCTCCAGACATCCATATCGCGCCAGCTCCGCGGCCCGATATACGGCCAGATGGGTCCATCACTCGACCCAAACCACCCCTCCTGCAACGGGATCCGCGTGCCGGCGGGTGGACTCAGCCGCGCGTGCCCGTCCTCCAGCTCACCCAGCATCTCGACCAGCACGACGAAGACTTCACCGCCTGCGGCGTGCTCTGCCCTGGGGCGGTGGGTGGCGTAGACGCCGGCCCAATCGATGCCTTTGAACTCGAAAAAGGGGTAGACCGAATCCACCACCGCCCAAGCGAACTCGAAGTCGGCGACTCCGTCGATGGCGACACCGCTGGGGTCGTTGCAGGCGAGTCCGCTGGAGCCCAGGAGTAGCGCAGCGACCGCCAGCCAGCCGCGCGGCGCTAGCGTTCTGTTCTTCATGAAGTGCCTCCTCGGATTTGCTGGCCGTTTCGGGTCTGCCTAACTTCATGGGACACAGTGTGGTGGGCCGCGTCTCCTGACCGACTCGCCGGTGTCACCTCCCGGATAACGGTCGAAAATGGGCCAATCCTCCCAACGGATTACCAGGTTTCGGGCATTCGGAGCGGCCGACCTCAAGGGGCCGGCGGGCAGCGATCCGCGGTCCGTGCTGGCCCGCCCGAAGCTCCTCGGATTCCTGTCCTACCTGGCGGCCGCCACCCCCCGAGGCTTTCAGCGCCGTGATACGATCACCGGACTGTTGTGGGGCGAACTGAGTCAGGAACGTGCTCGGGGTGCGCTTCGACAGGCGCTCTATCATCTGCGGCAGTTCCTCGGGGAGGGCGTGGTCGTGACGCGGGGTGACGAGGAGGTCGGACTGGACGCGGAGCGGTTTTGGAGCGATGTGGCGGCGTTCGAGGACGCGCTGGAGCGGGGGGCGCGGGAGGAGGCGCTGGATCTCTACCGGGGCGATGTCCTGCACGGCTTCTACCTGTCCGGCGCGCTGGAGTTCGAGCATTGGCTGGACCAGCGGCGTGGGGAGCTGCGGGAGCGGGCGCGGGTGGCCGCGTGGGAGTTGGCGCTGGCTGCCGAGGGCGATGGGAACGCGGCGGACGCGGCTCGCTGGGCGCGGCAGGCGCTAAAGCTGGCACCGCTGGACGAGGAGCTGGTGCGGCAGACTATCGAGCTGCTCGGCAGGTTGGGAGACCGGTCGGGCGCGGTCCGCGAGTACGAGGCGTTCGCGGCGCGGATGGCCGAGGAGTTGGAGCTGGAACCGGCCGCGGCGACGCAGGCGCTGATCGAGAGCGTCAGGTCGCGTGGCGATGGCGAGTTGGCAGAAGTTGCGGGTCAATCTGCCGGCGCAGCGGCCGAGGAGGCGCCCGCACAGCCGACTCCGGCAACGCCGCCTTCGCCCTCCGCGATGGGCGCGAGCGTTGCCGGCGGCTCGGGAGCGCGCCTGCTGGACACCCGGGCGTTCCGTCTCGGTCTGGTCGCCGGTGCTGCCCTGGTCGTCGGGCTCGGCATCGTCTGGGCGTTCAGCGCTCGGGACAGCGGCGGGGAGATTCTGGAGGCGCGGCGTGTCGTCGTGGCCGTCTTCGAGAATCGCACCGGCGATCCGGACCTCGACCCACTCGGCCGCATGGCAGCGGATTGGGTCACGGAAGGACTCAATCAGATCGAGGTCGTCGATGTGGTACCGAGCACGACCGGTCTGGCCCCGCGTCCGGATCTAAGTGGGGCAGGATTGTCGGGCCCGGGTGATGTTCGCGCATTGGCCGAGGCGACAGACGCGGGAACGGTAGTCCTCGGCGCCTACTATCTCAGCGGCGACACGATCGAGTTTCAGGCGCAGGTGGTCGATGCCCGAAGCGGGCAGCTGCTGGGCGCGGTGGCTCCTGTCGGTGGGCTTATCGCTGCTCCGGGCGCCGTCGTCGATACGCTTAGCCAGCGGGTGGTGGGAACCGTTGCGACGGTGTTCGATTCACGCGTGACCCGCCCGGCCGCGGGCCAACCTCCTTCGTTGGAGGCGTACCGGGCGTACCTCGAGGGCTATCGCGCCTTCCACAGCGGGTCGCAAATGCGTCAGGCCCTGAGGTTTTTTTATCGGGCGGTCGCACAGGATTCAGCGTTCCTCGATCCCCGCATCTACATCGTGTTCGCACATTTGAACGTGGGCGAGTTCAATGCCGCCGATTCCAACGCGCAGCTCCTCGTGCCGCACAGGCCGCGGATGAACGCGTATCAACGTAACACGCTGGACTGGCAGCTAGCGTACATCCGTGGAGATCGCCTGGCGGCGCTCGAGGCCGCACGCGCCAGAGGCGGATTGGACGTGGGAGTCGAGGCGCTCAGGGCGAACCGCCCTCAGGAAGCCATCGCTGCGTTGAACAGCGCGTCTATTCTATCCGAGTGGTACTACCATTGGCTCACGTTGATGGAGGCCTACCACGTACACGGCGACTACGAGAGCGAGTTGATGGAGGCACAGCGCGGACGTGAGGTGTATCCGGAGCGATTGCGGATGCTCGACGCTGAGGTGCGCGCGCTGGCGGTCTTGGGAAGGATTGGCGAACTGAAGCAGCGGCTCGAGGAGAGCCTGCTTCTACCGCCTGACAACGGGCTGCTGGCAGTTCAAGTTATGTTGAATGCCGCTGAGGAGTTACGGGCGCACGGCTTCGCCGCAGCCTCGTTCGAGGTTGCGGATCGGGCAATCCACTGGCACGGATCGCGCCCGGCAAATGAAGCAGCGTCTTGGGGGCACCGCTTCAGCTTGGCCAGGGCTTACTACGTCCGCGAACGGTGGGACGATGCCTTGACGCATTTCGAAGAGCTGGCGTTGGAGACGCCCCGGAGCAATGACGCGCAGGGGTTTCTGGGGGCGCTGGCGGCCAGGCGTGGCGATAGAGATACGGCCTTAAGAGTCGAGGAGAATCTCTCCGAGCTGAAAGAACCCGGGTCTTTTGGACGGAACACCTACTTGGCGGCTCGGATCGCCTCGGCGCTCGGCGACCGTGAGCGGGCTGTGGTTCTGCTGCGTGAGGCCTACGCTGAGGGCTATGCTTTCACGGTATTCCTGCACCGCGACATGGACCTGGAGCCACTGAGCGATTATCCGCCTTATCAGCAGTTCGTAGAGACGAAGGGGTAGGCGCCGACCGCCGGGGTCGGCGCCTGGCCTTCGGCACGCGCGGTCACGGCTGCGCGTTCGGTCCCTGTCGCAGGTCGACGTTGCCCTCAACGGTGGACAGCGCCAGCATGGGACCGCCGCTCCCCAGGGTGCCGGTCTTTCTGTTTGCAGTGCCCTCGAGCTGGAAATCCGAATCGATCGTGCCACGGCCCGTGGTCGCCTGCACCTCGGCGTTGGTGTTCGATGGAACCCGCAGCGTGACGTCTCCGGTCATCGTCCTGAACGTCAGGTCGCGACCGGGATCAGCCCGACCGATGGCGATGTTCAGCGATCCGAACATCGAGGACGCTTCGGCGATTCCCGCGGTCGTCACGCTGATATCGCCGCCTATGGTGCGTGCGAGCACGTCGCCCTGAAGCCCCTCGGCCACCACATCGCCGCCCACGGCGCGACCGACGAACTCCACGCCGGCGGGGACGGCTACTGTAAAGTCCACGATCACGTCATTGTCCCAACTGCTCGTGTTGCCTTGGAGCCCCGGCGCGCACTCGTTTGGCGCCTGCCCGGGGACATCGGGGTAGATGGCGCAGATCGTGACGCCGTCGGCGTGCCGGACGACCTCGATCGTCACCAAGGCCGGGTCGCTATTCCGGCCGGTCTTGGCCGCGTGGACAACGACCTCGCTGCCAGCGGTATACGACGCTCGCAGATCGCCGGCGATGTTCTTGATCTCGATCCTGTCCCCGGGCGCGACTGTACCTCTCCAATCGGAGTCTACCGTGGTTGGCCCAGGATCAGGACCCGTCGGGTCGTTGTCGTTGCAGCCCGCAACGAAAGCAATGGCGATGGCGGTCACCAGAAGAGCTCGTGCCTGTTTCATGATCGTTCCTCCTTCGCACGTTCGGGCCACCGGAACATCCGCTGGCTCGCACTCGCACTATGGGGAACGCGCGTAGTCTCACCGTTATCCTGATGTTACACGGCTGGAGACGCAGGGCGGGGCTGACCGCACTAGCTACCTAGTCAAGAATCGGCGCGGTATTTCTTGGCGATCTGTTTGTAGGCGTCGCGAAACGGCATGCCCTCTTGGACCAGGCGATACGCCTCCTCGGTGGCATAAAGCTCATCGCTCATGGCGGCGGCGCAGGCACGTTCGTCGATGCGCAGCTTGGGTATCGCTGCGGTCATGACGGTGAGACACTTCTCGGTCAGGTCGAACGCTTTGAAGACCGGTTCCTTCATGAGCTGGAGATCCCGCTGGTAGCCGGATGTGAGGTTACCGATCAGGCCTTTGAGCTTGAGCTCCTCGGCGACCACGACGTGGTAGTAGCCCCGCACCAACTCCAGCACGTCGGGGTTCTGCTTCTGCGGCATGATGGAGCTGCCGGTGCAGAGTTCCGTCGGCAGCTTCAGGAAGCCGAACTCCTGTGTGGAGAAGAGGATCAGGTCGGAGGCGAGCCGGTTGAGGATGAAGGCGATCTGACCGAGCACGTGCAGTATGGTCGACTCGAACTTGCCGCGGCTCATCTGGGCGTAGATCGGGTTCGCCTGGACTCGGGCAAAGCCCAACTTTCCGGCCGTCTGGTCGCGGTCGAGCTCGAAGACCGGGACTCCGAATCCGGCGCCGGTGCCCAGCGGTGATTGATCGATCAGGTCGCGGGCGGCGCTCACTAGCCTGATGTCATCCTCGGCAGCGTCTGCGAAGGCGCCCAACCAGGTCCCGATGGTCGTAGGCATCGCGCGCCGCATATGGGTATAGCCGGGAAGGGTTATCGAGCCGTGCTTGTCGATCGAGCTTGCCAGCGCCTTGCGAAACCCGGAAAGTTTCTCCCCGATCCTGTCCAGGCCATCCTTCTCGTACAGGCGCAGCGTGGTCAGGACCTGGTCGTTCCGCGAACGTCCCAGGTGGATCTTCTTACCCACTTCTCCGCATTCTCTGGTCAGCCAATCCTCGATGGCGGTGTGGCAATCCTCCTGTTTTGGCTCGATGTGGAACTGCCCTTTATCGCTCAACGCGATTATTGCGTTCAGTCCGGTAACCAGCCGGTCCGAATCGTCCTGTGTCAGCGCATCAATGCTGCAGAGCATCTCGACGTGGGCGATCGAGCCCAGGCAGTCGTATTTCACCAGGCGCTGGTCGAGCAGGTAGTCGTCGCCCACTGTGAAATCCAAGATGGTGCTGTCGATCTGCTGCTCGTCGCCCCATAGCGTCATTCTTCCAGCCCCCAGTGACGGTGTTTGCGGTGCATGATGGCGCTGTGTGCCATTAGGCGGAGCGCGTTGACCTTGATGAAGCCTTCGGAGTCTTGCTGGTTGAAGCCGCCCTCGATGTGCATGCTCGACAGCTCCTGATCGTAAAGCGAGCTGGAGCTTTCCCTGGCCGTGACGTAGACGTTCCCTTTGTAGAGCTTGAGCCAGACGGTGCCATCGATGACCTCCTGGCTCTTGTCGACGGCGGCCATCAAGAAGTCCATCTCGGGGCTGAACCAGAAACCATTGTAGATGATCTCGGAGAGCTTGGCCGCCAGCATGTCACGCAAGCGCATGACCTCGCGGTCCATGGCGATGCTCTCGATGTCCCGGTGGGCCAGGTGCAGGATGGTGCCGCCCGGCGTCTCGTAGACGCCGCGTGATTTGATCCCGACGAAGCGGTTCTCGACCATGTCCACGCGGCCGATACCGTTCTCGCTCCCCAGCTTGTTCAGGTACTGGAACAGCTCGAGCGGTGTCGTCTTCACTGTTCCGTCGTCGAGGTTCTCCACCCGCACCGGCATGCCATCTTTGAAAGTCAGCGCGATCTGGGTAGGCGCGTCGGGTGCCCGCTCGGGTGAGACCGTCCGCGAGTACACCTCCTCGCCCGCCGCCTTGCCGGGATCCTCTAAGATGCCCGCCTCGTGACTGAGATGGAGAAGGTTGTCGTCCTCGCTGTACGGTTTCTCGACCGTGGCTGAGACGTCGATCCCATGACTCTGGGCGTAGGCCAGCATATCGGCGCGGCCTCTGAACTGTTTGAGGAACTCGGGCATCTTCCAGGGGGCGAGCACTTTTATAACCGGGTTCAGAGCGTAGTAAGAAAGCTCGAAGCGGACCTGGTCGTTGCCTTTGCCGGTGGCGCCGTGGGAGACGTAGGGGGCACCTTCTTCCATTGCGATCTCGATCTGGCGCTTGGCGATCACGGGCCGGGCCAGCGCGGTCCCCAGCAGATAACGGCCTTCGTAGATCGCGTTCGCTTTGAAGGCCGGAAAGATGAAGTCGGTGACGAACTCTTCTCTGAGGTCCTCGACGCGGGCCTTGGCGGCGCCGCTGCGCAGTGCCTTCTCTCGGACTTTCTCGAAGTCATCGTGCTGGCCCACGTCGGCGATGTAGGCGATGACCTCATAGCCCAGGTTGGCCAGCCACTTCAAGATCACGGAGGTGTCCAGCCCTCCGCTGTACGCCAGCACTACTCGCTTTTCGTTTTCCATGGCGTTCATCACCACGTGCTCCGGCGGACGACTAGCTGATCGCCGGGCGTGCAAGGGTCAAGGCCCAGCAGTCTGTGTGCAATGTCCCACCATTGTGCCATTGAACTCGGAGCCAGTCCAGTCCCAGCTCCCCTCTGTCAATGCTTGGCCTTGTCCTCGTGGGAGCGAGCCGGGCCGCC
>JBFJOD010000132.1:0-8725 GCA_041617795.1 Gemmatimonadota bacterium
ACCAGCTCTGCTTCAACTACCGACCCGGGCAAGCTGATGCATGGCTGTCTCGTTGCCGCGACGTATTAGCAGGTAGCCTGAAGCGCCGAACCGAGTATCAGGCGCGAAGAAGCCGGATGCTGGAAGAGAAGATCGATGTAACCGCCTTCGTCGTCCAGAAGCTGATCGGCGCGGGACCCGTCGATGATTGATCGGCTGGAACGGGGCATCCAGTGGTTCCTTGACCAACTAGCCGGTGGGGGGCCGGCCGCCAGATTGGCCAGGGGCGCGGGCACGGCGTTCGCCGTGAGCACGGCGGGCACGCTTATCGTCTTTGCCAACCAAGTGTTGTTGGCACGGGTGTTAGGGGCCGACGCATACGGCCGCTACATCTACGCTGTAACTTGGGTCAGCCTTCTAGTCATCCTCTCGAACGCGGGACTCGGCTCGGCCGCAGTCCGTTTCGTATCCGAATACAGTTCCGCCGGTCGCCATGCGCTGTTGCGCGGATTCCTGCGACGCAGCGCGCAAGTCGTGCTGCTGCTGTCGCTGTTCATAACTGTCATCCTAGCTGTCGTCGTCGCGGCTCTGCGACCGCGGATCGGCGATGAGCTCGCCCGCGTGTTCTGGGTCAGCTGCTCGCTGGTTCCCATCTGGTCGCTGCTCGAGCTCCGGAGCGCATCGCTCCGCGGACTCAAGCGGATCTTCGCTGCTCAAGGACCTCCACAGATTCTACGCCCGGTTCTGTTCGCGGTAGGAATACTGGGGTTTTACTTCCTTCGAACAGAGGGTGTGAGCGCTCCGCTGGCTGTTGCGGCCAACACGGTGGCGACGATCGTGAGTCTGGGGCTGGTGCAGTTGCTGCTGAGCCGCTCTCTGCGTGACCACGGGGACATCCGACCTGAGGCACGACCGGCTGAGTGGCTAGCAGTCGCACTGCCGCTCCTGCTGATGGCGGGCTTCGGGATCATCCTCCGGTCGACCGACACCCTGATGCTAGGGTTCTTCAGAGGCACAACTGAAGCTGGCATCTACGCAGTGGCCAGCCGGGCAGCAGCGTTCGTGCCTTTCATGCTGACGGCAGTCAACATGATGGCTGCGCCGATGATCGCCGAATATTATGCCGCCAGCGACCGGCGTAGGTTAGAGCGTACGCTCAAGGTGGGTGCATGGGCCGTGTTCGTCTTCGCCGTGTTTGTCGGCCTTGGCCTGACTGTCGCGGGTCGTCAGCTGCTTAACATCTTCGGCGAGGAGTTCACGGCGGCGTACAATCCGATGCTCGTGTTGATTGGCGGACAGCTGCTCAATTGCCTGGCGGGTTCGGTTGGTTACCTTCTGACCATGACGGGACACCAGAACCAGGCAACCGTGATCTTCGGCACCGGCGCCGGACTGAACATCCTGCTAAACGTCTTACTCATTCCGGCATTCGGGAGCACGGGTGCCGCGCTAGCGACGTCGGCAAGCATGATAGTGTGGAACATCGCGATGCTTTGGGTTGTGTTGAAACGGCTGCGTCTGAATCCAACCATCTTGCCGTTCTTGTCGCGAAGATGACCACAACGCGCAAGCCCAACTTCTTCATCGTCGGAGCTCCTAAGTGCGGCACCACCGCATTGAGCGAGTACCTGCGCGAACACCCGAATATATTCATGAGTACCCCAAAGGAGCCGCACTACTTCGCCACCGACTTCAGCGCTTTCGTTCGTCATTACACCCGCACGCTGGACGATTATCTCGAGTTGTTCCGCGAGTGCACCGAGCAACACATGGCCGCAGGCGAGGCGTCAGTCTTCTATCTCTACTCGTCGACTGCGCTTGCGAATATCAAGGCATTCGATCCGGAGGCGCGGATCATCGCGATGGTTCGGAACCCGATCGACATGGCTCACTCACTGCACGCACAATACTGCTACAACCTGCGCGAGGATGTCCAAGATTTTCGCCGTGCTTGGGACCTTCAAGAAGCTCGACGCAAGGGAATGGCCATCCCTTCAACGGCTGACGTACCGGCATACCTCCTATATGGCGACGTTTGTTCGCTAGGCAGCCAAGTCGAACGGATGCTCCAGCTCTTCCGAAGCGACCAGGTAAAGATCGTCGTCTTTGACGACTTCACGTCGCAGACGAAGGAGGTCTATGAACAGGTCTTGCGCTTCCTGGGCGTTCCGTCCGACGAGAGAGAAGACTTTCCGAGGATTAATCCGAATGCGCAGCTCACCGCGCGGTGGCTAAGGCGGCTGGATCTACAAGTGGCGAACCTGGCTCGATTCAGGCGTCTCAACAGGGCGGTCCTGGCTATGAAGCGCACCCTTCGGTTGAAGCGGAAGCGTATACTTGGCGTTTCGCCTGAGCGCTATACACGCTACGCAGAACGGCCACCGCTGGACCGGCCCTTTCGAGCGCAACTCGCGACTTTCTTCAAGCCCGAGGTCGACAAGCTCAGCCGAGCGTTAGGCAGGGACCTCGATCCATGGTTGGAAAAGGATCGAGACTAAGGTGACTAAGAGATTCGCCTACATCTACCTCATCGCCGGCCCGGCCCCTGGAGTCGAACAGAAGATCAACGATCAGGCCACCTCTCTCGATCGGTCCGGCATCACCGATCTGGAGATCATTGTGATTAACCCTGCTAGAGAAGGAAAACGAGGACCGCTCCGCCATGTTCGCGTGCCCCGGGACTCTCTGAGAAAACGCCTCGATTACGCTCTTAGGCGATTCAGTCTCATCGAGGGCGCTATTGATTGTGACGTCTACGACCTTCTTCTGCTCCGTTATCCGATGGCCGACGGGGCAGCACCGGGGTTTGCGAGCCGCCACAAGGTCATTTCAGAACACCATACCAATGAGGTCGAACAACGGCGCGCCCTCCTCAGAAGTCAATTACCACCTTTGCAGCGACTGCATAAGAGCGCCTCACTACGGCAAGAGAAGCGATGCGGTCCCAGATACCTCGAACAATGCTTTGGAATCGTTGCGGTTTCGGACGAGATCCGGCTTTATGAATTGAAACGATCAGGAAGGGACCTTCCTTCGCTAACCGTATCAAACGGAATACTGGTCGACCGAGTCCGACACACCCGCTTCCAGCCGTTCAACGGCAGCACGCTGCACGTCGCGTTGATGGGCGGCCGCGAGAGTCCCTGGCACGGGACCGGCAGGCTCCTTCGCTCGCTTTCAGCTTACAGGGGAAAGACTGGTATCAAACTGCACCTGGTCGGCGATTTAGGCTCGCCGGTTGGAGCACTTCGTCTGCCCCGTAACGTGGAAGTCGAGTTTCACGGTACGCTCCTGGGGCCAGACCTGGACGCGCTGCTGAGCCAGATGAACCTGGCCGTCAGCAGCCTGGCACTCTACGAGTGTGGCTTGGAAGAGATCAGTGCTCTGAAGACGAGGGAATACACGGCGCGAGGAATCCCGTTCGTCATCGGCCATACCGACCCTGACCTACGATTCGCGCCAGAGAAGACGAAGTTCTTCCTCTCTGTTCCGAACGACGACTCCATGATCGAGCTAGACGAACTCATCGAATTCTCGGAGCGGATGACGGACCGTGAACCCGAGGACGCGATCTCTGATTTCATGCGCGGCCATGCCCGCCGGCACATGGATTGGGGAGCGAAACTGCAGCGGCTTACAGAGTTTATGCGAGGACTGTAAGGCCTTACACACCGGCCAGTAATCCAGGACCATTCCTTCAGGCAAACAACCGCGCTGGTAGACGTTCGCGGTGCCCGTCAAGAAAGAAGAAAAGGTTGTCGTGCTCTGGTAACCGCTCTGGCATGTCGACCTGTTCCAGTCGTGACGGAGTCCATTTGCCCCTGGTCAACTTGTACACAGTGTACCGATTAGCCTCGAGCAGAAAATGGTAGATGTCGGTCGGTTCGCCGCTGTGCATTGGGTTTAGGCTACTGTACTCGACGACGATAGCTGGCGCTTCCTTACTCGACAGGAGAGGGCCGGCGCCTTTCAACACTTCCAACTCCCAACCTTCCACATCGATCTTCACTACCGATACGAAGGCCTGGCCACTTCGGGCAACCAGCTCTTCCAGTGATATAATCGGCACTTCGTGCGCGGACGAAGAGGCCGCTGTCTCGACGAACGAGGCACCCACCCAACCAACCTGGGGTCGCTCGTACATCGTGCCAACGCCCGGCCCGGACCCCAACGCGCAACGGTAGGTCTGGACGTTGTGTCGATTGTTTAGGGCGATGTTGTAGCATAGCACCTTGTAGTTGCGCGGGATCGGTTCCACAGCGATGACCCGGCCCAGCTGGCCGACCCATTGAGAAGCCGCCAAGCTCATAAGACCGATGTTCGCACCGGCATCAACGAAGACGTCACCTTCTATCAATAACTCCTTCAGAACTCGCAGCGTACCGGCCTCGTAAACGCCCAACTCGTACAGGGGTCGCTCCAGCGTCTGATCCGACAGCGGATCTACCAGCATTGAGAAACCAAAGTTGGTCTGAACGAGTGTGGGTCCGCTCACGCGCGGCAGGGGAGCAACCAGCCTGGCAACGCGTCGGATGATTCCTGTGCCCGGAACACCGTTTGCTTTCATCCAGGCGAGCGGTCTGTGCTCGAGCATGTGCAGAAAGTGTAGGCGCCTGTTACGTCTGAGATCGAGAAAGGTCGATGAATCATTCTCGAGTTGGAGGTCGCCCGTAAGTTCAGCGCCGTTGCTCACCGCCCCAGCACCTCCTCGTAGATGGCGGCTAGCTGTTTCGCAACCTCGCTCGGGCCAAAGCGCGCTGTTATATCCCTTCGCAGGGCCAATGGGTCGTATCTCGTTATACCGTTGCGCATGTTACTCAACGCCGTTCGCAGCTCTCCAACCTCGCCCGCAGATACCAGCATGCCGTTCCCTTCACGAACAATCGATTCGGGCCCCCCACAACGCGTGCCGATCACCGGCCGGCCAACGGCGAGTGCCTCGATCAACACCACTCCGAAAGTCTCGAACAAACTTGGCAGAACGAAGGTGTCACAATTGACCATCTCAGCCATAACTTGTTCGCGCGACAGTAGGCCCAGGAACTGCACTTGCGCCTGGATTCCCAGCTTCCTGGTTAGTCTGCGCAAGTGTTTCTCAAGGGGCCCCCGCCCGCCCAGATGCAGGCTACAGCTTGAATCGCGGCCGAAAGCGGCTGCGAAGGCTCGAAGAAGGACCTCGTGGCCCTTTATTGGGACAAGGTTACCTACCGTGAGCACACGAAAGGTTGTGTGGGCACCGACCGCGGCCTTGGGCAGTGAGACGTCAAGGTACCGCTGTGACACACAGTTTGGCACGACACGCCACCCGCCTGGTGGCAGCGGGAGGCGCTCCGTCAGCAGGTCTGCCAGCGCTGGGCTCACGGCTAACCCAGCGCTCGCCGCACGAATGCTTGTCGCCGCGACCCGCTGTCGGATTGGCTTGCTCGTACCCAGGGCCAGGCGCGAGGTGTGCTCGGTTAGCACGAAGGGGATTCCATGGCGGGCCTTTATCTCGACGGCGAGCAGCCCCGCCGGGTCGGCCGCGTGCACGTGGAGAAGGTCCGGCCGACCCTTGACACGCAGGTACTGCTCAAACACATCAAGGCCGTGTCGAACCCATCTATTCAATCGCAATCGGTTGTAGCCCGGCCAGAAACGCCGCCAGTACCCCCTCACCGTGGCGACACCATCATCGTCCTCCCAGAAGACGCCCACCGGCCATACGCCGGGACGCAGCGGCTTCTGCCATGGAGCCTTCTGGGGACAAGTCAAAACGCCGACCTGGAGGCCGCGGCTGTACAGCGCGTGCGCTTGATCGCGGAAGAAGGTCCCCGCGACTGGGTTCTGCGGCGTCGAATAGAAGGAAGGGATCAGCAGAACGTGCACGGACAGCGACTCCCAGCAGATTCTCGCTCTTAAGGGCGTGACCGGCCAGAACGCAACTCAAGCTCGCGAGCGCGCTGCTCGGCCATTCTCGCATGTTGTGACAGCGAAGCTGGCGCAATTTCCACGAAGCGCCGGTAACTAGCCAGGGCCTCTTCAGTGTGCCCCTCTCTCTCCAACGCCATCGCCAAGTTGTAGACCGCCTCGGGGTTATCGGGGCTGAGCTGAACGGCGACACGATATTCATTGAGCGCCTCAGCCGTCATTCCCGCCACGAGATAGACGTTGCCCAACGAGTTGTGGGCCACCGAGCTCGTTGGCTCCAGCGCCACCGCGCGACGCAACGGTTCCATCGCCTCGAACGCCCGGCCCGCCATTCCAAGCCGCGAACCGAGGTCCATGTAATAACTAAAAGCCTCTTCACGAAGCCCCTGGGCCTCCAGCGCCTCACCGACGGCGTAAGCGGCTCTTGTAGCCCTGGGCGAGAGCCGAACGGTCTCGCGGAACTCCGCCTCCGCGTCCGCCGGGCGGCCCATGTCCAGATAGAGCGCCCCCAACGCGTAGTGTGTCGTCCATCTCCAGGGATCCAACTCCAGCGACCTCCGGAACGCTGCCACCGCTTCCTCATTGCGACCCGCATTCCGATAGGCGACGCCAAGGTTCGTCTGTGGTCGCGGCTTCATGGGAGACTTCTGAGCAACATCGTAGGCTAAGGCCACGGGATCGGACCAGGTTTCGTTTCGAGCACGCGTCGCGAGGGCGAGTAGTGGGATGACGACCGCCGCGCCGGCAAGAGCGATGGTCCACCCGCGACCGCGCAGTCGACACAGAATCGCCCCTGTAGCAAGCGCCAGCATGGCCATCGGCAGATACATGCGATGCTCGAAGACCATCTCGAGGCTCGCCGGTCCCGACTCGAGCGCGTGGAACTCGAAGTAGGCCAGCAAAGGGAATCCGTAAAGCGGGCGACGAGCTGCGAGGTAGGTGACACTCGCCAACAGAAGCGCCAACCCCAGCAGAGCCACCAGCGTCGAGGGGGGTTGTAACAGTCCACGCGAAATGATGAAATCGTAGTCGAGGTTTAGCCGACCGGGCGACGGCCAGAGGAGGAGGCTCAGGTACACCCAATGAACACGCGTCTGTGTGAGCATCCGCTCAAGGCCGTTGAAGCCGCGCCGCGGCCATTCATAGGTAAGCCGGAATGGATTTCCACCAAAGAACGTGAGGAGACCTGCCGTCAGGAGACCGACGGCGGAGAAGATGAAGAAGATGATCAGGACGCGTCGGTAAGCGGGGCCCGCCCAGACGTTTCTGAACCGCTCGCGCCAGTAGCTTCTGTGGAAACACCATTCGTACGTGGCAAGCACCACCGGTAGAATCGCCACATTCTCCTTGGTCGCGAGGCCGAACACCCATAACAGTGCCGATGCCGCAAACCAGAGTGCAGGCTTTCTGCTGCGCGAACTGGTCCGTCCAACCAGGTACATCGCCATCGAGAGAACAGCGAAGAGAGTCGACAGCGAGGCCATACGCTGTACGACGTAGGTAACCGCCTGAGTGTTGAGGGGATGTACGAGAAATATCATCACCGGCACGGCGACGGACAGATACTTGCGCCAGCCGGATGCGTTCTCGACTTCGGACCGCACATACACCCAGGTAAGCAGGGCCAGTGCGGCCCCCACGCTCAGGTGTACCAAGATGTTGACGAGATGATAGCCTGCAGGTTCGAGGCCACCGGCCACGTGGTTCATGGCGAACGTTAGGTTCGCAACGACCCGCCGCTTAAGCCACGCGGACTCGAAGATCCCAAGAAACCCGTCCCACGACAGAGCCTTCCAGTGCAGCGCAGGGTTGTCGACTATGCTTGTGATGTCATCGAACACGAAGCCGGCATAAAATGCCGGCCAGTACACCCAAACCGTGACACCAACCGCGGCCGTCGCCACGGCGAGCGCACCTACCCGAGAAGTAAGGAGACGTTGCAAGGTCGGCACGTCAGGTGCCAAGCCGATCATTGCTGACATCTACCGTAACGCCATCCTCATCTGGAGCTCCGGGGCTGGCACTCTTTCCGAAAAGCATTTTTCGCTGCTGGTACAGCACTCTCTCTTGATTCACCCGTAAGCGGTCGAGCATGTCTGCCAATAGGGCGAAGCCGAGGACCAAGAGGCCCACCACAAGCAATGCCGTACCCGTAAAGCCGACGAACTTGTACGGTGAGAAGCTGCCGGTGCGAAGCCAGAAGAAAAGCAGCCAGAGATCAAGCGCCGCCCCGATTGCGAGCAAAAAACCTGCGAAGACCCCGAAAAAGCGTAGCGGCCTGAAGTCTCTCGCCGTGCGAATGATGATGGACAGCGCGTTCAAGCCGTAGCGCGCGAGATTCGAGGCGACTCGAGATTCGCGGTCAGCGAAGTAGCGAACGGTGATCGGCACTTCCGCTACCCGGAGACCCTTGAAGACAAGATCGAATATCGATTCCTGCGTGTACGTGTACCTGCCCTGAGTATTGAGGTTGAGCAGGGCCTCGCGCGAATAGGCCCGGAAACCGCACGAGACATCGCTCAGTCGCTCGCCCAGAAGCCAGTTCAGGAGCGCCGAAAAGAACAGATTGCCCCAGTACCGTGTTCGTGGCATCCCCGCGGGTCGCTTTCGACCAAGGAAGCGGCTCCCAGTCACGAGATCGGCGTCGCCCGCTGCGATAGGTTCGAGCAGCTTCGGGATCTCACGCCCGTCAAACTGGCCATCTGCGTCCATGGTGACCAAGACGTCGGCTCCCTGCTCGAGCGCCCGACCGACAGCCGTGTTGAACGTCGCTCCGAGCCCGAGATTTCGCCTATGGCTTACCACGCGCACACCAGCCTCGCGGGCAACACCGAGCGTC
>JBFJOD010000133.1:0-8709 GCA_041617795.1 Gemmatimonadota bacterium
CGACGACCCGGTCTTTATGGCGACGAACATCGAGATCGAGAATGAAGATGATGATGAACGTTCCAAACTGGAGCTGAACGTCGGCGACGCCAACCTGGTGGGGTGCGATGTTGTCGCGGCGGCGCCGGCTGGCTGCTTGGGTGTTTTGTTGGTGCTCGGCGAGTCGATCGTGTTGCAGGACGGGGTGACGGAGTTGGAGGCCGAGGATCGGGATGGCGATGACGGGGATTTTGATTTTGAGGGGTTCGTGGCGCTAGTCGAGCCCGATCCTGATGATCCGGGTAACGCGGCCCGGGCGCTGGTGACGCTCACGGATGGGCGGCTGGTTCGCATCGTCGAGGGCACCGAATTTGACGACGATTCCGGCGATGATGACCAGCTCGGCTCGCTGGCCGCGGTGCAGGCGGCCCTGGACGGTGGCCAGATCGTAGAGATCGAAGGCGAAGGCATGGTCGAGACGACGGACCCGGTTGTGACGATTGTCGCCTTCGAGGTAGAGTTCGAGATCAAAGACTAAGCGGCCAAGTCACACGTTCCTACAGCAAGAAGGGGCGGCAAGTTGCCGCCCCTTCGTGTACCGGCGCCTGGCGCGAAAATCGGCGTTAGCTCCTCACCTCACAAACCAATCAGTCGTTAACGGCGACGTCTTGAAGAATTCCATCAGAAGAGCGCCCACCTTCTGCTGACCCGCGCTGCTCGGGTGCGTGCAGTCGTCGGCCAAATCGCCACGTTCCCAGACCAGGCCATCCGAACGCGGGTTCGTGCCGTCGGCCCAGAGGTAGGGGCCCCAGGCGATCCAGGGCGCGACATCCAGCCCCAAGTCGCCCGCCAACGGATCCACCGTCCCCGAGGCCAGCTGCTCGATTTGTGCCGCCACCAGCCACTTCACCGAGTAGCCGCTCTCGTAGGCGAACGGCTCGCCGTTCAGCCCGCCATCGCGGCAGCTGTAGATGCGGCTGGACAGGTACACCTGCTTGATGTTGGGGTAGCGGGACTTCAGCGAGCGGACGATATCGCCAAGCGTTCCCAGCAACCGATAGGCGTCGGCGCTCTGATTCGGTAGGCCGATGTTGGGGCTGCGGTTCGCCTGCTTGATCCAGGCAACCTGCACGGCAGCGGGCGTCAGCCCGAACAGCTGCAGCTGGTCGTCGGCCACTTCGTAGGTTTCGTCCGACGGGCTGTCCCAATCCGGCGCAGGCCGGCTGCCCTGAGCGGTGTTGACGATCACCAGCGAATCGTGCAGCGCCGGGTCCGCCGCTGCCTGACCGATGAAGGAGAAATCGGTGCAATCCTGCGGGCCGACGTTACCCATGCCCGAGAAGCAGAACTCCTGCGCACCGTTGCTCATGCTCACCGAGATCAACGCGAAGCGACGAGTCTTGTCCACCTGCGGCTGAACCGCCAGGTGCGCGGCCGGAAGATCGTTCCTGCCGCCCAGGTAAAGACCGCCGCCGAATCCGTGGTAGCTGACCGCGGCGCCCATATCCATCAGTGGGACAGCCGTCGTTGTCGGGGGCTGCGTGCAGCTGACCTCGAACTCGGTCTCGGCGCCCTGATCGCTCGCGACGCTGACGAGTCGCGGATTGTCACCGCTGACGAGACAGCTACTAGAGATTCCGGAGAGACCCACCGAATGGCTACCCTCGGCCAAGCCGCCGACGTTTATCGCGCCGTTCACGTCGATAGCCAACGGCGTACCATTGTCGATGCTGACGAAGTAGCCGTCGGGATCCATGAACGACCCAACGGTCGCAACGCTCACTGTCAGCGATCCCGCACCGCCTAGGACTTCGACCACTGCGGTGTCGCTGTGCTGCTCGGCCGCCGCGATGATCTCAACCGCTCCGGGCGCGACACCCGTCACCTGGCCCGTGTTATTCACGCTGGCCACGGCGCTGTCGGAGCTGGACCAGCTAATCGCACGGCTCAGCGGATCGCCGTCCGCGTCGAGGGCGACGGCGGTCAGTTGAGTGCTGCCACCCATCGTGATCGTCGCGCTGTCCGGCGTGATGATGACCCGAAACACGGACGGCGGCGCGCCGGTCGGCGCGCCAACGCCGCAGCCGGCTCCGCCAACTGCGAGGACGAGAACGAGCAAACCCGGCCAGCGAGCGAAGCGCAGCCGCCGTTGGTTTTCATTACGAGACATTTGTAATTTGTTGTGACTATGTAACGGTCGCAGCGAACAGAGTCGGACGGCAAAATCCGCCGCTAGCCTCCTGCTGGACCGGGATGTTCTCGGTTGCTTCTCTTAACCACGAAATGGCCGGATAGTTCCCCAGGACCGCTTCCTTCCCTACGCTGATTAAGACGAGGCCGCAGCGCGAAAAAGCGGTGCGGCCCGAGCTGCCATTACCAGCGGCGCGACGTAACGGGAAACGTCGGAGGCTAGCGAGCGGCGGCTGTCTTACGCTCTGCCCTCAATTCTGCTTCGATCATCGCGATCAGCGGCTTACTACCAAGATACAGGGGCGTGCGTTGATGAAGCTGCTTTGGCTCGATCTCGAGGATCGAGCGCTCGCCGTTCGACGAGGCACCGCCGGCATCCTGGATGACCTTAGCCAGCGGTGTGGCTTCGTAGAGCAGCCGCAGCTTTCCCTGCGGGCTCTTGGCGTCGGCAGGATACATGAAGATGCCGCCGTACAGCAGAGTGCGGTGAACATCGGCAACCATCGAGCCGATGTAACGCAGGCTGTACCCCTCATCCTTGAGTTGGTCCACGGCACGCTGCTGACCCGGCGACCAGCGGCGGTAGTAGGCTTCATTGACGCTGTAGAGCTTCTTACCCGGGTCCGGGATCTTCATATCGCGGTGCGACAGCAAGAACTCGCCGATGGAGGGCTCGAGCGTGAAACCGTGCACGCCTGCCCCAGTCGTGTAGACCAGCATGGTCGAGGAACCGTAAACGACGTAGCCGGCGGCCAACTGCCGGTACCCTGGCTGTAGCAGGTCTTCCAAGGTTCCGCGCTCGCCCTTCGAGATCTTGCGATGGATAGAGAAGATCGTACCGAGCGAAACGTTGGCCTCGATGTTGGATGAGCCATCCAGCGGGTCGTGCAGCAAGACGTAATTGCCGACCGGGAACTTGTCCGGAATGGCGATCGGCTCCTCAACCTCTTCGGATGCCATCACGCAGAGGTTGCCGGTATGGTCGAGGGCATTGAAGATCACATCGTTGGCGTACTCATCCAGCTTGCGGACATCTTCACCGTGCACGTTGAACTTGCCGGCGCTGCCCAGGATATCCACCAGACCGGCGCGCGTCACCTCACGGCTGATGATCTTGGCCGCCAGGGCGATATCGTTGAGGATGTTCGAGAAGGCACCGGTCGCCTCTGGATGGCGACGTTCCTGCTCGACGATGTGACGGCCGAGGGTGACCACCGATTTCTCAGGCATTCGAGCCTCCTGATCCTGTTGGGCGGGTTTTCCACCGGCGGGATCAGGCACGCCGCGGCAGCGACGTGCTGAATTCTTAACCTAGGGCAAACTCTGTTACGCGCCAGTCAGTCAGCCGGGCGGCCCGGATGCCGCAATTGCGATCACGAGGTGATCTTCGCCGGCTCCTTTTCTTCCGCCGGCTTCTCATCGCCGGAGTCACGCCCGGACCGACCAGCCTTGATCTCTCTGTACCAGCGGCCGTGGTTCGTTCGCACCTCCTCCTCCGACATCTTCCCGGTCAGCCACGTCCAGCTCATCGGGTACTGCTCCGGGTGGAAGATCACGAAGAAGAAGTGCCAGACCAGCACCGCCAATGTCGCCAGCCAGGCTTCGTAATAGTGCACGGTCTGAGCGGCGGGCACGATCCAGCTGGGGAAGATCTTCACCGACCACTGCGGGAACCAGAGGATCATGCCGCTCAAGATCATCAGAACGGTTCCCCAGATCAGTGCCCAGTACTCCGCCTTCTGCGAATAGTCATAACGGCTGAACTCGACCCGCTTGCGGCTGAGCCACGTGTAGAAGCGGAAGTTGTCCCAGAGATCCTTGAAATCCTGCCAGGCGGGGAAGATCGCGCGAAACTCCTCACGACCCCGGCCGGTCAGGAAGATGTAGTACATGTGGTAGAGTGCAGTCAGGATCATCACGACACCGAATATCCGGTGCAGATCGCCGCGCAACGGCTCCGACATGCCGAGATCGCTCAACCAGCGGACCCACCAGGCTTCCGGGAAGCGCAGCGCGAAGCCGGTGACCACCAAGACTATGAAAGCCACCGTCGTCAGCAGGTGTTGAATGATCTGAGTTCGATCGAACCGCATCACCCAGCTGTGGTTGCTCTCCTCTTTTCGCCGCTCGATCTGGAAGTAGTTCATGATCACCAGATTGTGCAGCACCATACCACCCACGATCACGATAATCAGCACGATGTAGATCGAACGAATCGCCCGATTGATCGGATTCGTCGCCAGCGAGGTCGTCTCGTGCGTGTAACTGGCGGCGAACTTACGGTCGGCGTTCTTGTGACACCTACCGCACGTTGCCACGACATTTACCGGGCTGATGGTGGACGCTGAATCCACCGCCGGTAGAACCAGGTGCGCCGTGTGACAGTCGATGCAGGTCGCCGAAGCCTCGTAGCCACGCCGAGACGTCCAGCCGTGATAGCTGTCCTCGTAGGTTCCGACCACTCCGCCTTGCAGATTGTACTTGGCGATGATCACCGGATCGTTATGGCAAGGCCCACAGGTTTGCGATGCCTGGTTGGCCGCGGCGGTTCGCGCGTCCGGATCTCCGTGCGCGAGGATTAGATGCTCACCGTGACAGCCTGTACAGGACGGGCTGTCGTGGATTCCCGCCTTGAGCGCTCGGCCGTGGATTGAGCGGTCGTACTCGATCTGGATATCGGGGTGACACTGACCGCACGTTCTCGAGACATTGGCGGGGTTGATGCTCGACTCTGGGTCGGCCGGACCCCTGAGATTGTGTACACCGTGGCAATCCGCGCAGGAAGCAGCCACAGCGATCCCTCGTTCGGCGCCCTGGCCATGCACCGATTGCGCGTAGGCCGCGAACGACTGGGGAAGCTTGACGATCTGGTCGGTCAACAGCCCCGCCGTGCCATGACAGCCGGCACAGGTGCGGGGAAGCCGGACTTTGTGAGTCGTAGCACGTGGGTCCCGGCTGGGCAGTATCTCGTGGGTGCCGTGACAACTCGCACAGGTGGGAGCGCGAGGATTACCGCGCGACAGAGCGTAGCCGTGCAAGCTCGCCGCATAGGTTTGGGCCACCTGGCCGTGGCAGTTCGAGCAATCGGGCGAAGCAAGCTCCGCCGCATGCGGAAACTCCGTGCCCACATCCTGGTGGCACATCACGCAGGATAGACCGAGCTGGCCATGCACCGAACCCGCCAGGCTCGTCTCGTCGACCACCAGCCGGTCGGCATCCTCCCGCCCCGCGAACATCGCGGCCGAAGCATGGCACATCAGGCAGGTGGCATTGTCCTGCGCCCGGCCGACGGCCGGGGAAAAGATAATCGCTAGCGCCAAACCGCCCCTGACCACAACGTCCCAAAACGCCCGCATTGGAGCACTCCGGATTCAATTCATCGCGGTTGGGGCCGCACCTGGCACCTGGCCAAGAGGCCGAAGTTTCGCGTCACCGTACCCTCGACGGCCATCCGCGTTTCACCGCTCGGCGCCTAGAAGAAAGGCAAAGTCTGTGCCATTTCGCCACATATTGCGGGCCTCTCGCGTCGACGGGGCGCCGCGCCTCAGCCAAGCGGGTGCCTTTCCAGACGCGGGGCGAGTTTGTGGTTTGAATTACAGCGAATTCAGGGGACCGGCGTCGCTGGCCCGCTGCTGCGGGTGGGTCGGCGGCGCGCTCCCACGCGACGCGTCGCCCAATAGACGGCGGCGGCCAGCAGCAGCAGGATCCCCGTCAATAAGGCGATACGAGACAGCGGAAGGCCCTGGCGAGCCGACGGCAGCGAAACGGCCCGAGGCAGTTCGGGTGGCGCCGAGACGAGCAAACCGCCCTGCTGCCGTTCGAAGCGCGGATAGGCATCGTCGATGACCAGCGACTCCGACGCCCCGACAATCAGCAAGCGAATCAGGCTGACGCCCGGCTTGGTTTCGGCGTTGGGAACGAAGACCGGCAAGCGCGAGAAATCGCCTTCGACGCGATAGCGGATTCGGACGTAGACCCGCCCCGGTGGCCCGGCAGGCGCCGTCAGCTCGCTGGCGTTGGCAAGATCCTCCTCGGTCAGTTCGAAGCCCGGCCCGAAAGCGCCCTCGACGACCGTGGTCTGACCCGGCATGCGGACAGCGTTGAACTGCAAAGGCTCTCCGGAACGGTCGATGCGGTACGTGGATAGGACCAGCGCATCGGAACCTTCGAGCACGATCCGGATGTGAGCTGACTGGAGAACGCCGGCCGAATTCGCCGAATCCTCCGCTACGGCTTGGCCGGACGCGATCGCGAATATGAGCAATCGTGCGATCATCATTTCGATTCCAGTTGCTGAACCAGTCGCTCTAAGAACTTCAGGTTCGACCTCTGCACATCCTGGTCACAGTAAGTGGTATAAATATTGACGCTTGTCGGAGTAACATTCAACTCGTACGGATAAGTCTGCGACGCGACCTCGACAAACTCTTCCAGAACGTCAGGCGTGAACACGCGGTCAAACTCTTCCTGACGCAGTCCAATAGCGTGGAGCTTGCGCGAAGGCATAGCTGGAAGGTCGTACGGTCGCAGTTGTCTCGCCAGTCCTCCGGTCGGCCGGCCTCGATCGGCCTCCAACCCCAGCTCTCCGAACGACAGAGACAAGAACTCTCCGCGAATGACGTGAGTGGCGCGCCACTCGCGCTCGAAGTAACGGGGAGCCTCCCAACCCATCATCAGCGAACACTGAAACGGCGGCTCACGGCTCAGCCCGAAGACGAAGGCCAACATGTAGCCAACCTCCGAGCGCTTGACGCCAGGATCGACGGAGCCCTCGTAGGTCAGCACGTTGCCGACCCAGCCCTGCGGGCCGCCAGAGTCGCGGACGACATCCCAGCGGCCGCTCTGGCGATCCACTCGCAATTCTGTGCCCCAGAGGTGAGCCAGCGACTCCAGGCCTGAACGCGTCCGGGCTTTCATGTAGCGTACCGCCAGCTTGCGGTAAGGGAACAAGGCTGTCGCCGCCGAAGCAAGAACCACGAGGAGGCCAACATCACTGTAGCTGGCCAGCGGCAACGTCAGCGCCGCACCGATGAAGGCGAGCAAGGCGGCGGCCGGCGAACGCTTCCCCCAACTGCGCGGGTAGAGGAAGCCGCGCACCATCAGGATTCCGATCAGCGCCACCGGCACTCTTAGCAGATAACCCAAACAACCTCCCCGCACCCCGGCTTTCGCGGAATTCCCGATCCCGAGGCATCGCGTCGATCTCAGCTTTGCGATTCAGGGCTAATACTGTCACGAGTGCGTGCTAGAGCGCCAGAGCCGGTCAAACCAGCGGCGCTGGCTGTCGCCGCGGCAACCGGCTTATCTTGCAAGGAGCAAAGATCGCGAGTCGCAATGTCCCGAGCCGCCTATCTGAATCTTGGAAGCGCCGAGTTGCACGAGCGAGCACGCCGCGCCGTGGCCGGCCTGGCCGACTGCCGCGCCTGTCCGCGGGACTGCCGGGTCAATCGCCTCGAAGACAAGTGGGCCGCCTGCAAGACCGGCCGCCACGCCGTGGTCAGCAGCTGTTTCCCCCATTTCGGCGAGGAGGACTGCCTGCGCGGTTGGAACGGCTCCGGCACGATCTTTTTCTCGCACTGCAACCTGCGCTGCGTCTTCTGTCAGAACTATGACATCAGCCAGGCCGTGAAGCCGGGAGCGGCACGACCCGGGTCCACTCCGCAGGAGATCGCCGATTTAATGTTGCAGCTGCAGCGGCTGGGTTGTCATAACATCAACTTCGTCACGCCGGAGCACGTCGTTCCCAACATGCTCGAGGCGATCGCCCTCGCCGTCGACGCGGGTCTGACTCTTCCCATCGTCTACAACACCAGCGCTTACGATTCGCTGGAAAGCCTCCAGCTGCTTGACGGCATCGTCGACATCTACATGCCCGATTTCAAGTTCTGGTCGAAGGAGCTGAGCCAGCGCTACGTGAAGGCTGACGACTATCCCGAAGCCGCCCGTGCGGCGATTGCCGAGATGCACCGCCAAGTCGGACCGCTGAAGGTCGACGCGAACGGTCTGGCGACTCGAGGCGTGCTGATCCGCCACCTGGTGATGCCGGGTTGCTTGGACAACACTCGGGCCATCCTCGAGTGGATCGCCGGCCAGCTGGGCGCCGACGCCTACGTCAACCTGATGGACCAGTATCACCCGGCTGGCCGCGTTTGTGCCGAACACTATCCAGAGCTCAACCGCCGCCTAGCCGGATCGGAGTTTCGACGCGCGCAGGAGATCGCCCGCGAACTGGGGTTGTCGCGCCTCGACGATCGACAGCCGCACGTTCGTCTGGTGCGGCGAATCCTCTCTAACTGAGTCAGTGGACGCTCAGCGACACCCCCTTTGAATCCGAGCCGCTAAGCTGCTAAGCTACCCTCCGGCAAGCCCTCGCCGGAAGGCAAACCGGCAAGAGGGGTCGTCATAACGGCGCCAGAAAAGATCGACGAGGCGGAGACTCAATGAAGACCTACAAGATCGGATCGCTCCCCGGGGACGGCATCGGACCCGAGGTGGCCCAGGAGGGACTCAAGGCTCTTGCCCTGGTAGCCGAGATCGAAG
>JBFJOD010000134.1:0-8677 GCA_041617795.1 Gemmatimonadota bacterium
CAAAAATCCGCGGGATGATGCGCTCGCTCGATTCCGATTCATCGGTTCTTTCCGCCCTCAAGCCATACTCATCGCAAATTGCACGATAGGAGTCATAGACGTCGTCGAATTCTTCGGTGAACGGCATGATTGTGAACACGGTATTGGGCGTGAGCACGCGTTCGCAGAGCTTCACCACGTCCTCGGCGAGCTGCGCACTATTCTCGGTGTCCTCGTTGAGGATATCGAAATCTTCGGCATCGACGAACTGGGAATAGCGTTGCTGGAACCGATCTCTTTCACGCTCGAAAATCTGTGCGCCGGCACCGCCAAATAGTGCCACGCCGAGTACCGGCTTCTCCGCAATCCGCGCCCAGTTCGCCGCCAGAAGCGTACCCTTGCTACCCGCTACAAACAATGCCACATCAGCCTCGGCTATTTGTTCGGGTGGGTTGAGATCAGCATGCGTGAGTTCCCAATCGTCCAACCGCGAGATCTGAACGCGCCCCAGTTGGTGAACGCGTTCCTCGTTCTTAAGCCTATAACTGATCAGGTGTTTGCGGGGATCTAGGCCTTTCTCTACGAGCACTCTATGTGCTGCCTCAGCAATCGCCTGGTCGAGAGATCCCCGACAACCCGTGAGCAAGGTGTGTTCGCGCTCCACAATCTTTGCTCCAAGGTGCTGTACAAACTTCGTGCAGAGGTCACCGGCTACGGGCACATCACGTAGGGAACCGCCGACAAATATGTTCATGTGCTCAAGTCTCCATCTGCGATCCACACTGGGAAGCGTGTGTTGTCACTCCACTAGGACATGCGCAGGGACCACCGTCGTGCTGAGCTTGCAGTAGCCCAGCAGACCCTTGACCGTCCGGGCTAAGCCGTGGACAGGTGTCGCACTGACAGTGATGAGGACATTGCAGTCTTCTTTGCGATCTTTGTCACCGGCCGAGTGAAATTCAAGTCGGGGCGCCCGGATTCGAACCGGGGACCTCCTGCTCCCAAAGCAGGCGCGCTACCGGACTGCGCCACGCCCCGAAACCAGTGGTAGGTTGCCACGTAAACTAGCAGTCGAAGAAGACTAGTCCAGCGTTCGTCTCCTCTCGCGGGTTCCCCGAGCGAGAACCTGTGCGATCCTGCCTGAGCGCGGTCCCCGGCTCCCCGTCTGCAGTTCGGCACATTACCTCTTAACTGATAGTCGGTTGCGGAATCGTTATCGCCTTCCTATTCTGCAATTGTGCGGTTAGCCGCGGTCAATTGTTGGCACCGAGAACTTCCAAGCGGAGTTCGGCCGTGGCCCTCCCTCGCGTCACTTCACACCCTTGGCGCTGGCCCCCAGCGGCGGCCACGCACGGCGCTTTGGCTCGCCCCGGCAACTCTGATTTCCGCAGAAGCAGCCTGGTTCTCACTCTCGTCCATCAGATCTGCAGCAGGTCAAGCCAGTCGTACCTACGAAAGCGACTCGTCGTTAACACAGCGACCGGAGGGAAGTCATGTCCGCACGCACACTCGTAACGGCCGGGGCGGTGATCGTGTTTGCCGCCTGGGCCATGCCCGCCGACTTCGTGCCCAATGAGGTGCAGCAGCCCGGCACGCAGCCCAACGAGGTCGGCTCCCTCGAAACACCCGACAAATGCGACAACTGCCACGGCGGCTACAGCCAGAGCGTCGAGCCCGCTTTCAACTGGCGCGGCAGCATGATGGCCAACGCCGGGCGCGACCCGCTCTTCTGGGCGACCCTGGCGGTGGCCGAGCAGGACTTCGACGGCGCCGGCGACCTGTGCATCCGCTGCCACTCACCGGCGGGCTGGATGGACGGGCGCTCGCTACCCACCGACGGCTCAGCGCTGATGGACAAAGATGCCGATGGGGTGCAGTGCGACCTCTGCCACACGATGACCAACCCGGATGCGTCGGAGCACGCGGGCGTGCAAAACGCGCCGTTCCTCGCCAACGATGAGGGGTCGCCGGCCCTGGGCTACTACGGAACCGGCATGTTCGTGCTCTGGTCGCAGTCGAGCAAGCTAGGCCCCTACCCCGACGCCGTCGCTCGCCATCAGTTCGAGCAGTCGCAGTTTCACCGCGACGGCGACTTCTGCGGTACGTGTCACGACGTCTCGAACCCCGTAGTGGGCGATCTGGCGCACAACAACGGCGTGCCGCCCACGGCGGATCCGGTCATCGCCAGCGGGATACCCGGATCGGATGTGACGACCAAGGCGGCATTCAACAACTTCCCGTTCCAGTACGGGATCGTCGAGCGCACGTTCAGTGAGTTCCGCGCTGGCCTGATCGACGACACGCCCGTGTCCGATTACCCGAACCTGCCTGCGGACCTGCAGGGCGGCGCTCTGCGGGCCTCTTACGAGAGCGCGCTCTCCGCCGGCACCGGTGGCAACTACGAGGACGGTACGACCCGCTACTATACCTGCCAGACCTGCCACGTCCGGCCGGTGGTCGGCCCAGGCTGCAACAAGAAAGGCGCGCCGCAGCGGAAGGACATGCCGCTGCACGACATGACCGGTGGCAACTACTGGGTGCCCGAGGCGATCAAGTGGCTGGATCAGCGCGGGCTGCTCCGGCTGGGCGGCGGCCTCACACCGACACAAATCGCCGCGTTGGACGCCGGAGTGACACGGGCGCACAAGCAGCTCAACCAGGCGGCGACGCTGAGCGTCACCGGCAACATTTTGAAGATCGTCAACCACACGGGTCACAAGCTGATCTCCGGCTACCCTGAAGGGCGGCGCATGTGGCTCAACATCAAGTGGTACGACGACGGGGACGTCCTGCTTCGCGAGGACGGCAAATATGGCGCGCTGACGGTCGACATCGACGGCGTCCCAACTCAGGTACGCACCCTTCTCGATCTGAGCGGCGCGAACACGAAGATCTACGAAGCGCACTACGCGATGACGCGGGAGTGGGCGAACCAGTTGCTTGGTTTGGGCACGCAGTCGGACTTGCCATTGCACTTCGATCGAGTCGACGGACTCGTGGAGTACACGCTTCAAGACCTGGCCGACGGCCTTGTAGGTGACTACGCCGAGACCTTCCATTTCGTGCTGAACAACAAGGTGGCGAAGGACAATCGCATCCCGCCGTACGGCATGGACTACGAGCAGGCTCGCCAGCGCAACGCCTTGCCGGTTCCTGCCGATCAGTACGGCAATCCCGCGCCTGCGGGCGCCTACAACTACTGGGACGAGGTCACGCTCAACCCGCCGGCGGGCGCCGTTTATGCGACCATCGACCTGCTCTACCAGCCGACCAGCTGGGAGTACATCCAGTTCCTCTATCTGGCGAACGAGGGCACCAACCCCTTCCTGGCCGACGAGGGCGCTAACCTGTTGGATGCTTGGCTAGGCACCGGGATGGCCGAACCCTACGTGATGACCTCGACGACCTGGGGAACGGCGCCGACGCCGCCGGTTCCCAGCATGCTGGTTAGCAGCCTGGCGACCTGGTGCACCGGCAAGGGCGGCACGTTCACCCAGCCGTGTGATTCCTTCCGCCCACGTGACACGATGGGCTGGATCGCCGTTGCCGTGGACGAATCCGGCAGCCCGCTGTCGGGTGCCCAGGTCTTCACTCAGATCTGGGACGCATCCGGGAGCCTCGTAACGGAAAAGCAAGGGTTCACCGATGACGCCGGCGAAGCGCCATTCACCTGGAAGATCCCACGCAACCAGAGCACTGGCTCATACACGGTGAACGTGGTGAACGTGCTGAAGAACGGTTACGAATACGACGCGGCCGGTGGCGTGACTCAGAGGCCATTCAGTATTCAGTAAATCGAAACAGAATGTTGCCGCAACAACGAAAGCCTCACCGTCGGTGAGGCTTTCGTTGTTCCTGCCGGCTGCCGGGCAACAGCGACGGCGTGAGTTCTTACTCCGCCTTCTTTTCCCGGCGCTTCTTCACCATGTCATCGACCCGCTTGTTGACCTCTTCCAAAGTTTCGCTGACGGTCTCGCGCAACTCATCGAACAGCTGAGCTGACGCGTCGCGGGTCTTGCCCCACGTCTCCTTCGCCTTGGTTTTCGTCTCGGCCGCCTTGGCCTCCGCACGAACCTTGTCCACGGCACGGTCCATCCGTTCACCCAATTCGCGCAGACGATCGGCCATCTTGCGGCTCTCCTCCTCCGCTAACTCGTCTGTCGCCCAGCCTTCCCTAAAGGCGGTACCAAAACGCTCGCCTAAGTCCTTCACCTGCTTGCCGACTTCCTTCCAGCGTTGTGCGACGTCGCGCCAGCTGCTGCTTTCCTCGGCCGGCTGATCGGTTTTCACGGGTAGCTTCTCATCCATAATCGACTCCTGGGTCGCCCCATTTCGATTGTTAGTTGGCCGTTTCGTCCGGGCTATTCATCACTACTGCTAGAGTCGGCGGATTGTTTCGGCTGCAAGCGCTCCAGTAGCCAATCGCGCGCCGCCCGCATGGCCTGTCCGCGGTGACTGATCTGGTTCTTCTCCTCCAGGCTCAGTTCCGCCGTGGTCACGCCGCGCTCGGGAAGCAAGAAGAGCGGATCGTATCCGAATCCCCCTTCCCCACGCGGCTTACGGAGTATCACTCCATCGACCCGGCCGCCGAAGACTTTGGCCTCGAGATCGAGCACGACCGCGACCGCACAGTGGAAGTGCGCGGCCCGCTTCTCGTCGGGCACATCCCGAAGCTGACGGAGCAAGAACAGGTTGTTGGCCCTGTCCACGCCATACTCCGCCTGCATCTCGGGTGGCGCATAGCGCTTGCTGCGAGGGCCCGGTTCGCCTGCCAGAGCGTCGACGACGATCCCGGAGTCCTCACCCATCATGGGCAAACCGGTGCGATCGTGAAAGTACTGGGCTTTGGCGAGAGCGTTGCGGGCGAAGCTGGCGAAGACCTCCAGCTTCTCTTCCTCCGCCTTGGGCGCGAGGCCGAGGTCAGCCAGACTTGCCAGCCGGATCGAGGTCCCTCGAAAGATGGGTTCGATTTCGCGAAGCTTGCCTTGATTGCGCGTGGCGACGACCAGCTTCACTCGGCCGCCTTGATTGCATCGCGCTGAAGCTTGACCAGCTCGCGGATACCGGCCCGGGCAAGATCGAGCATCGCTTGCAATTCGTCATGCCCGAACGGCGATCTCTCGGCCGTGCCTTGTAGCTCCACGATGCCTCCGCCTTCCAGTGCCGCGAAGTTCATGTCGACATCGGCACGCACGTCCTCTGAGTAATCGAGATCGAGCAGTGGCTCGCCATCTACGATGCCGACGCTCACCGCCGCGACAAACTGGTTGACCGGATTGCTGGGTAGGCCGGCTCGTTTCATTAGCCGTGCCGCCGCCTGCCAAACGGCCAGACAGCCACCGGTAATGGCAGCGGTCCGGGTTCCGCCGTCCGCCTGCAAGACATCACAATCGACGATGATCGTATGATTCCCCAGCAGCTCCAGGTCGGTGGCGGCACGCAGCGAGCGACCTATAAGTCTTTGAATCTCCTGGGTGCGCGAGCGGGGCCCCGTCCGCTCCCGCGCTACGCGCTGCTCGGTCGATCGAGGCAGCATGGCATACTCGGCCGTTACCCAGCCGCCCAGACCCTCGCGCCATGGCGGCACGCCATCCTGCAACGTCGCGGCACACAGCACGCGGGTCGCTCCCATGGAGATGAGGCAGGAGCCTTCAGCCCGCGGCACGGCGCCGAGTTCGAGCGTCACCTTTCGCAGCTCAGAGGCGTTGCGACCGGAGGGTCGTAGAACGCTCAACTAAGAGCCCTCGCGGGTCGCACGTGCCGCACGCCTGATCAGGTCTGTGGTCGAGCGCCCCGACACGTAGGGTAGTATGACCACCGCGCCGCCTCCGGCCTCCACCACCTCTCGCTCCGGCAACTGCTCCGGACGGTAGTCGCCGCCCTTCACCATCACATCGGGCTTGAGCACGCCGATCAGCTCTTTGGGCGTGTCCTCCTCAAAGACAACGACGGCGTCGACACACTCGAGCGCCGCCAAACACGCCGCCCGGTCGAGCTCCGGCTGCAGCGGGCGACCGTGCCCCTTCAAGCGCTTGACCGAGTCGTCGCTGTTGAGCCCGACCAAGAGACGATCACCCAGGGCCCGTGCCTTGATCAGTACCTCCACATGCCCGCGGTGCAGAATGTCGAAGCAACCGTTCGTGAAGATGAGCCGGAAGTCACGGCCCGGACCGAAGTCGCGTTTGGCCGCATCGCGACTCAGCACCTTGCGTTGCAAGACCTCCGGCAGTGGGGCTGCGTTGCTCATGAACCGGACCCGCTTTCCGCATGGCGGAACATCGCGACGATCGTATCGCCACCCCGCGCCAGCAAGTCGTCTGCGACGCTCTCTCCCAGCTCGGCCGGACGGCTGCGCTCCCCGCGTCCCTGGGCCCGGATCACTCGCGTACCGTCTGGCGCTGCCACCAGTGCATGCAGGACCAGCTCACCGCCCTCGACCTCTGCCCGGGCGCCCACCGGCACCTGGCAACCGCCCTGGAGAGCGGCAAGCAAAGCGCGCTCCGCCTTCGTCTCAGCGCGCGCGACAAGGTCATCGATGGGCCCCAACAAATCATCGCTGGCTGCGTCACCTACCCGGCTCTCCACCGCGACCGCGCCCTGTCCCGGCGCCGAGAGCCAGGCGGGCGGCTCGAGAAACGACGTGATCCGCTCGGCCAAGCCCAGACGGAGCAGCCCGGCCGCCGCCATGATGATCGCCTCGTACTGGCCCTGGTCCAGCTTGCGGATTCGTGTCTCGACGTTGCCACGGATCGACTTCACCCGCAGATCCGGCCGCAAGGCTAACAACTGGGCACGCCGCCGCTCCGAGCTGGTGCCGATCCGCGCACCGGCCGCGGCCGTGGCTGGATTTTGAGGGCCGGCAGCAGAGCCGACCCAGACATCGCGTGGATCCTCGCGCTCGCAGATGGCGCCGATCTTCAGGCCATCGGGCAGGTCCGTCGGCAGGTCTTTCAGCGAATGAACGGCCACGTCGACATCACCGGCAAGCAGAGCCGCTTCCAGTGCTTCGGTGAACAGCCCCTTTCCACCGATCTCGGGCAACGGGCGATCGAGGATCTGATCGCCCTTCGTGTCGATCTTGACGATAAGGAACCGCCGGTCCGGCCAGGCGCTGGCCAGCCGGTCGCGCACCCATTCCGCCTGCCAGATGGCCAGCCGGCTACCGCGGGAGGCGATGCGGACGACTCGGTCTGCCGTCAGGAGGAGTCACCCCCATGCGACCCCAGCGGCATGGCACCCGCCGAGTCGCCGGTCGCCGGGCCGGTATAGGCACCTTCCCCGGGCTGCCGCTGGAAGATGATCTTGAGAAGCGGAGGTGTGATGAAGGTTGAGACGATGACCATGATGAGGATGGCGCTGAACACCGCATCGGAGAGCAGACCACCGCGGCGCCCGATGTCGGCGAAGATGAGGCCGACTTCGCCCCGCGGGATCATACCGACGCCAATAGCCAACCGGTTCATCTTCTCCCAAGGCACAGCCCAACCGGCGACGATCTTGCCGATGATCGCGATGCCGGTCAGGAGACCACCGATTACCAAGACGCCGGTGTTGAAGTCCGCGGTCCAGGGCAAAAACAGCCGCACATTTACGGCGGCACCCACCGACACGAAAAAGATCGGCGTAAAGACGTCGGCGACCGGCTCGATGCGCTCGACCACCAGGTCGAACTGGTTGGTGGTGGAAAGGATGATACCGGCCGCGAAGCTGCCGATGATCATCGCCGAGTCGGAGAGATCGGCGAGCGCTGCCAACAAGAGCGCGAAGCAAAACGCCGAGACCAGCAGCACGCCGCGGACGCGCAGCCGATCGACGAAGTCGAAGAGGTGCGGCCCAATGTAGTTGCCGATGATCACGGCCAGGACCAGGAAGCCGACGGCCTTGGTCAACGTCCAGGCGACGGCGCCGACGGTAACGCTGGCGCCGGCGGCCAGTCCGACGACCAACGCGAGCATGACCAGGCCGAGGACGTCATCGATCACCGCCGCCCCGATGATGGTCCGCGCTTCCTTGGTGCGCATTTGATCGAGGTCGCCCAATACGCGCGCCGTGATTCCCACGGACGTCGCCGTCAAAGTAGCGCCGACGAATATCGCGACCTTGATGAGGCTCACACCCTCGGGATGGGCTCCGAGAGACGGGTTGGCAAAATACCAATAGCCGGCGCCCAGCAGAAACGGCACCACCACCCCGACTAACGCGACCATCCCGGCGGCCGCCCCCACCCGGAACATCTCCTTGAGGTCGGTCTCCAGACCCACCTCGAACAGCAGGATCACCACCCCGATCTCGGCCAGCAGGTGAATCGTCTCGGCCATCGGATCGCCGGCAGCGGTGGGCACGATCCCCAGCACGCTCCCCCCGACGATCACACCGGCGACGAGTTCGCCCAGCACCGCCGGTTGCCCGATCCGCTCTGCGATCTCGCCGGAGAACTTCCCGACCATCAGGATGGCGACGAGGATCAGCAGGAACCGCGAGACCGAGTGGCCACCCGAATCGCCGTGGTCGTCGCCGCCCTCCGCCGCCGGCTCGTCCGCATGCTCCTGCGGCGGCGCGGCCTCTGGGGCTCGGATGTCCAGGGAAGACGTGGTAGCGCTGGGCGGGGCGTCGCTCGTCCCCGACCCGCCGTAGCCGGTGATGCCGACGAGGAAGAGGCCGGCGAAGGCCCAAAGCAGCAGCCGCCGACGACGCACCC
>JBFJOD010000135.1:0-8540 GCA_041617795.1 Gemmatimonadota bacterium
CCCCGAGGAAAAGCAGACCAGCGAGCGGCTATTGACCGCGGTGCGGGAGGCTCTGGAGGCGGCAGCCCATTGACGAGGGCCGGGGTCGAGAAGTCAGGAAGCCGGTGCTACCGTGGGGCGGGGCGAGCGCGATGCCACCAGAAGGATGCCGCGAACAGCCGGCGTGTTGTAAGTGTGTCGAGTCGAAAAACCCTGTTCGGCTAAGAACTGGCTCAGCGGACCAGAGGGGTCCCCGCGTTGATCCGGCCTTTCTTCGCTTACGCAGTCTACGACCACCATCTCGGCTGCCTTCGTCAGCCTCTCGATCAAATCACCCTTCAAGCACTCGATGGCCGAGCTTGGTGTGGGCGGGAATACCAGGATCATAGTATTAGCATCAAGCCCAAGTTGCAGCAGACGCGCTGCGTGCTCGTCGATTAGCTCGAAACTATAGCAGCGATTGTCAATCAGCTCATAACCTGCATGCAGCAATTTCGCCTGGGCGGTGAGGAACGGATCAGCTGTGATCATCAGCGACCTTGCGGCTCCTTCGCGTAGAGTTCCGATCGCGATGGACGCGTCACCGCCGAGGACGATGATCGTGCGATCAGCGACTGGCGGTAATATCCTACGGATGCGGCGCCAGCGACCGGTTCCACTCTCTGGACTGAGTGCTACCGAGCCCTGGCCTTTGCCGAAATAGACCTTCGGCCGCGATTGTCCAGACTCCTCGGCCAGCGAGGTGAGCTGTGATTCTAGCGATTCCAGGGTCGTAAGGTATCCATCGAACAGGTAGTTGAAGCGATCGCGTTCGCGATCGCGCGTCAGCAAGAAACGAAGACTATTGCCAGCGAAACGGTGCGATAGATCAAAGTCACACCAGAAAGGCTGCCCGTCATATATCAAGACGTTTCCATGTTTGATGTCGCGCAGGGCAACGCCTTCCTGGTGGATATCTACGAACAACCGCTCCAGTGTCTCGATGAAGCCTCGGTCGACTGAAGCTTGGAGTGCGCGCAACAGCAGCGATCGTTCACCGCTTACCTGGCTGGCCCCGAGACGCGAGTAAGCCTTTCCGACCCGGAACTGAATGCTGACAGTCGCACCCCGTTCCGCCATCAGGCTGCCTAGATTCTTGCCCGGAACATAGGATTGGTGGAGGACGCGGCTCTGCAGATCGACGGAGATGATCTTCGGCACGGCTGGAACCGCGTCGAGGCTGTCGAGGGCGATCAGCTCGTTGGCAAAGCGCCTGTAAATGCTGTACTGCTTTCGTATTGCCACAACGCCGGACCGGATGACAATCTGCATCCGGTTTCTGGAGCGTTTGCGGAACTGATCGGTAGAGATGTTGGCATCGGCATAGAGTGGAATGTGGCCCACGTGGCTCAGCACGCGATTGTTCTGATCGAATTCAGCCACGACGAACTCTCGATCAGCGGCCAGAGCCAGGACCTTTGCGACGTGATCATGACTGATTCCCATCTCGCTCAGGGTTGCCTCCGCCGACGAAAGCCCGGTAAGGCTGCGCGGTTTGCCGGCGAGCATCCTGGCCAATCGCCGCGTGGCCAATCGCTCTACCAGCGGTGTGCCAGCGATCGCCAAGGCTGGGATGAGGAAGACCAGACCGACGGCGGACCCGGTGCGCCAGAGCGCCAGCGCGCCGAGGACGGCCAGGAGGACGAGCATCAGTACCTTGCGCCTGGGTGTCGACGTGAAATGCAGCCAAGCATGAGCGAGCCGGGCGATCAAGGCGTCAACGTAGACCGGAAGTATCAACTTCGCGGCGCTGATTCGCCGGGTGAACATACTAAAGTGCATGACCTGCCTTTCGCTTCCCGAGCGCTGTCCTTGTCAACGATTGGCTCTCACGGTTGCGATGATCCTCACCGCTCTAAGGTGACGTCAGTGACCCGGTAGTTGTCAAATGTCGGGCCAGCCTGAGGCGGCGGTTAGCGGGCCGCCTGTGGTACCGGGCCTACATTCCGCGCCGGGACAGACTTGGGCGGGATAGCGGGAGCCAGAGCCGGCGGCGGGTCCGGGACTTGCCACGTTGACGGCTGGTGATCGCCGGCAGGCTGCGCTCAGCTGCGCAGCGGCGGACACCGCGAGACACCGATGGCGAACCGTGCCGTGAGTCACTGCGATCATGGAAAGACGGAGATGTGATCGATGCGCCCTTGGGGCTGGTTGCTGATCATAGGTTCGATGCTGAGTCTGGGTGGGTGTCGGCGCGATTTGCCGATCGGGCAGGTCGTTTCGTGGGAGAAGGCCAGTGCGGAAAGCCGGGGGCTGGACGGCTCGTTACTGGATGCGCTCAAAGACGATTTGGCCGCAAAAGAGACGCACGCCTTCCTCGTGGTTCGAAACAACAAGATAGTCTATGAGTGGTACGCCAGGGGTCACGGTTCCTGGAGGTTGGAGAGCACTGCCTCGCTCAGCAAGTCGCTTGTCGGTGGCCTGGCTCTGATGGTGGCCGTCTCCGACGGCCGCGTCGGGCTGGAGGATAGCGCGGCGCATTACCTTCCCTACTGGGCGAACGACTCGCTGAAGTCACGCATTACACTACGACAGCTGGCCAACCACTCGTCCGGAGTCGAGCATGGCGGCGGCGATCGGTTGCGGACCCTGCGGCGCAGTTACCAGCTGGGTAACCCGGATCTTTTCAGTAAGACACTCCGCGAAGCGGCGGTAGGGTTCGAGCCGGGAACGGCCTACCTGTACAGCGGGATCGGCTACGGTGCGCTGTCCTACGCTCTGGCATCGGGCCTACGCGACGCGCCGCAAACGGACATTCTGACACTGCTGCAGGCGCGGATCATGAAGCCGATCGGGGTGCCTAACAGCGCCTGGTCGATTGGCTATGGCGCACCGCTGCAAATCGACGGCATGCGTGTTTATGCCGTCTGGTCCGGCGGCATGTACACGGCGCGCGCCATCGCGCGTGTCGGACAATTCATGCTGCAGAAGGGCAGCTGGGAAGGTCGACAGCTGATCGATTCGGTTTGGGTTGAGAGGATGATCAGCTATGGTGATGCGCCGTTACCTGATCCGCAGCAGGTGCCGGCGGCGCACCCGGCCCCCAGCGTTTGTTGGTGGACGAATTCGCTGGGCGCTTGGGAGAGCCTGCCCCGCGATGCATTCGCCGGATTGGGGGCTGGAGGTCAACTGCTGCTGGTTGTCCCCAGTCTCGACCTGGTGGTGGTCAGGATCGGCGAAGCGCCAGGCGTCGGGGGCATGCCGGAGCTCTGGAAAGAGATGGATAGTTGGATATTCAGCCGCGTCGCCGAGGCAGTAGACACACCAACCGTCAGGGCGCGCCGGCGTCGTTGACCAGAATCTCACACGCCACGCTGTTCCAAGAATCGGGACGGAACCAGATCATCACACAACGCTTGCCGTCAGCGCTTAGCCATTTGGGGCTGAAGTTGCCGTAAGCGAAGTTGCGCTTAACCACATCTTCAGGTGGTGCGTTTGGATCGTTGTCCGGCCAGCCGAACTCCTTCATCACCAGCGCCCAGGGACCCCAGGGCTGCGCTGCCTCCCAGACGGCGAGGTTGCCTTCGTTGCGCGCCGTGTGGTTGGTGATCATCAGAAAGCGATTGAGCCCCGGGTTGTAGATGGCGCTGTTGCGCATCATTCCGTCGGGGTCTTCCAATACCGGCACGCGGTCGGCGAAGGAGCCCCAGGTTGGATTGTGGTCGTTGTCCAGCCCGACCACCCATTCCCAGGCGACCGTGTCGGTGAACGCCTCGAATGCCACCGCTGCCCGGGCCAGCCAGACGATACCCGGTTTCTGAACCTCCCAGCGATTCGGGTTCTCGATCTGAATTGTGTAGATGTATACGTAGCCGTCGCGATTGGCCGAGTAGTTCTTTCCGTAATTGATGAAATACGGCAAGCCGGGCCGGCCGGGCTCGTCGCCGACGACGCGGCTGGCGCGGAAGACATTCTCCTCCCAAGTGGCCCCCTTATCACGCGATCGGACGATCTGTTTCCAACGCAACCCGGCGGCCCCGCTGCTGGTCGAGCGCCAGCCGTATAGCACACCGTTCAGGCAAAGCATCGAGGTGACCTTGCCAGCAAAGTCTGAGGGGTTCTCCGGATTCCTGCCTCCCCAGACGTTGTGACCGGTGAAGTTCGGATAGTCACCCTCGATGCGCGCGAAGCCAAGCGAGACGCGCCCGTCGTCGTTCGTACCGCCGAAGCCGCCGCCGTCACCCCAGCTGGTGTACTGGTTGTCGTCCTCGCACCAGGTGATCGGCCAGTTGTCCGACCCGCGAGCCAGCCGCTGGTAGGTCGACCAATCGAAGCGGATACCGGTGATCGTCTGGCTCAAAGGGATCCCCTCGTTCGGCGTGACATCTCCTTGCACAGAGTCACAACCGGCCAGGGTGAGGGCAGCGAAGACGATCATCAAGCTCGGGAATCTGAGCCGAACTAATTCCATATTCCCCTTGGTCATCAACATCTTTATCGGAATTTGAACCCGTTAGTCCCAAAACACAGGACAGCGGGAAGGGTTGGCGAGACAAAAACTCCCCGCATCCAATGCATCGCAGGGAGAACTAAAGATTAGCGTTTTGCCGAGCGAGGCGCAAGTCGGTGGGTTAGGTCACAATCGCTTAGGACGCTTGGACTTAGGCCTTTCGGCCGGCGCCGGGGCCTGGCAGTCAGCCTGGTGCTAGGGCCCTGAGATTACCCGCAAGCCCTGAGGCGGGGCGGGCGGCAGGACGTCGGCGGAGCCGGGGCTGACAATCACCATGTACATGCTGCTCTGTGCTTGGTCGGCCGCGGCGTTGCTGCCAAGCATGATGCGACCTGCCGGGTAGTTACGAGCGAAGAGACTGAAGCTACCGCCCTGGTTGCTGACGAGGTCGAGACCGGAATCGCTGAAGCCGTTAATCAGCCAGGCGGGCCGCTCGAGGCGGTCATCGTGTGCGACGTAGATTGTGACGGTGCGATCGACATCGAAGGAGAGGAACTCGCTGGAGCCGGTCTCAGCGTTTTTGTCATCGTTTGCGGTCTGGATGTAGGGCAAGCCGCGGAGCGGTTCCGGAACAGACGATAAGGTGAAGCTGCGATCGACATACATGGGTGAACCGACGGCAAGCCCATCCTCGCTAACTCGGTACGGCCTCCCGGTCGCGACAGCGATACTGGAGATCGTGACATCGAGGTCGCCGGTACGGGTGGTCGCGGTCACCGCGTCGCTCTTTTCGCTCTCCAGCCCAACACCGTTGACCGCGGTCACTTCGTACGAATAACTCGTCGCGTCGTCGAGATCGGAATCAGAGAAACTCGTTCCGTTCGAGCTGCCGACTTTCCGTCCGTTACGATAGATATTGTAGAAGCGCACGCCGCTTTCGGGGTCGCCGACGGCTGACCAGCTGAGGTCGATCCGCGCCCCGCTGATAATTGTTGCGGCGAGACCGGCCGGCCGGGGCGGCGGGCTGGTGTCCAGCGTGCCATCCACGAGGAATTGGCAGGCCACGCTGTTCCAAGCGTCGGGTCGGAACCAGACGAAAGCGCATTCGCCGTTGGCACCCATCCATTTTGGGCCGAAGACGCCGAAGGTGGCGTTATTGCTGATATCGGGCGCTCCGGTTTCGCTGTTCAACCAGGCGAACTCTTTTCGGAACAGGCGCCAGGGGCCCCAGGGCTCGGGGGCCTCCCACCAGGCGAGGTTGCCTTCGTTGCGGGCCGTGTGGTTGGTGACCATGACGTAGCGATCGAAAGCCGGAACGTAGATCGTGCTGTTGCGGAGCATCCCGTCGGGATCCTCGAGCACCGGCTGGCGGTCAGCGGAGTCAGGACTCCACGTAGCTGCCCCGCCGCTCAGACCGGTGAACCATTCCCAGTTGGCGATGTCGGTGAACGCCTCGTTGGCGACCGGCGCCCGTGCCAGCCAGGCAACGCCCGGTATCTGGACCCTCCAGGAATCCGGGTTGACGATACGAATCGTGTAGATGTAGACGAAGCCGTCGCGATTCAGGCTGTAGTTCTGCCCGTAATTGATGAAGTAAGGTATGCCAGGGCGACCTGGTTCATTGCCGACGACACGGCTCTGAGGAAACTCATCCTCGATCCAGGTTCTGCCTTTGTCGGAGGACTTGATGATTTGCTTCCAACTGAGCGCCGATTCGCCGCTGCCGGAGGATTGCCAGGCATAGAGGTTTCCGTTGATACAAATCATCGACGTGACCTTGCCGTCGAATCGCGCCTCACGCTCGGCGTCGACACCGCCCCAGACGTTGTGACCCGTGAAGTTGGCGTAGTCGCCCTCCACGCGGGCGAAGCCGAGCGAGACACGGCCGTTGGTGTTCGTGCCACCGAAGCCGCCCCCGTCGCCCCAGGACGTGTACTGGTTATCGTCTTCACACCAGGTGAGCGGGAAATTGTCCGAGCCGGGCGCCTCAAGTCGATAAGTCGGCCAGTCGAACGCGATGCCGGTTATCGGCCGCGACTCCTGACTGTGCCCCTCCTGAAGACCTGCAACGAACAGAGTCGCGCCAACCAAGAAGATGCTCGGCCATCTCAGCTTCATGGCGCCATCACCTCCGTGCTGATCTCATCAGAGAGGCCGCTCACGTTGCCACTTACATCGATCGCCGTCACCGCTATGTAATAGGTGCCGGGCTGAAGATCCGTGAGCGTGTGAGTGGTCACGTTACCGACATCGACGACAGTGCCGTTGGCCGGGTTCAGCGGCGTGCTGACGCTGTAGACGATCTGGTATCCGGCGAGGTCATTCAGCGGCGAGCCGTCGGCATTGGTCGTCGGTGCCTCCCAGGCCAGCGTGACGGTTCCGGCAGCGTCTGGACCCGTGAGATCGCAGGCCGCGATCCCGAGCCCGACGAGTGCGAGCAGACCTAGCACCGTCGTCTTGGCGGATATTCTCATCGGATCAGGTTTACCGCTTAGATTGATGTCAACGCCAGGATGGGGTTTTGCCGCGGGCGGGTCGGGTTTGCCCCCCGGGCCTCCGCTCGAGTAACTGCAACCACGGACCGGTTCAACCGTGCCCGAGCGGAGGCCCCTTGGTCTGGCAGGGCGTTGGCGAATCCTCGATTCGAGTCGGCCTCCAGAGGACCCAGCGTATGTGCGCGGTGGCGGGAACGCAAGGGTCGCACCGCGTGGGGACTGAGGCTCTAAGTTGTTATATTGTGGTATGTTACGTTATAGATGTGCCGGAGGTTACCGGGCCGGATTTCTGCAAAAACTAGCTAGAGGCGCGAAAGATTAGCGCGGTGCAAGGCATATAGATTGCACGGGGCCGGGGTTGGCGAGGAGCATGGAAGAAACCATGAATCACCACTTTACAGTAGATGTGGAGGAGTATTTCCAAGTCTCCGCATTCGAATCCCGGGTGTCACGGGACCGCTGGGACAAGTACGATAGCCGCGTCGCCCTCAGCGTGGCGCGCTTGCTGGATCTGCTATCGACACATGGTGCCCGAGGCACGTTCTTCATCCTCGGCTGGATCGCTGAGCGTCACCCGGAACTGGTTCGGGAGATCGCCGCCAGCGGGCATGAGGTCGCGTCTCACGGCTGGGCACACCGCCGGGTGACAGATCTGAGCCGGGCCGAGTTCCGCGAGGCGGTGAAGCGTTCGAAGCGGTTGCTGGAAGAGCTAACCGGCAGGCCGGTGCGGGGCTATCGAGCTCCCAGCTTTTCGATCGTCCCGGGGTTGGAATGGGCGCTCGATATCCTGATTGAAGAGGGCTACCATTACGATTCCAGTCTTTTCCCGGTGTGGCGCCCGGGCTACGGGTACCCGAACGGGAAACGTGATCCGCACTGGTTGGACCGTCCTGTGGGACGTTTGGCGGAGATTCCGCCGACGACGTTGAAGGTTGGACGTCTAGTCCTGCCGGCCGCCGGAGGGGCCTACTTCCGGTTGCTTCCTTATGGCCTAGCCCGGGCGGCCGTTCGGGACTGCGAGCGCCGTAAAGTATCGGCCACGTTCTATATCCATCCTTGGGAAGTCGACCCGGACCAGCCGCGTCTGGATGTGCCGTTCCTAACGCAAGTCCGGCATTACGGTGGCTTGAACCGCACAGTCGCGCGCTTGCGACGGCTGCTCGACGAATTCAGCTTCCGACCGATCGCAGAAACCGTTGAGTCGTTATGACGGCTGCTGATCGCACCGACTTGCAAGTCATCCCCTTCGCGGGCCCGGATGCGGAGTGGAACCGCTTCGTCGAGGCGGCGGAGGGTGGCACGTTCTGCCACCACTCCGGGTGGTTGCGAATCATGGCTGACGTGTTGGGCCACGAACCGGTCTACACGGTCGCGGTTGACGGCGATGGCAGCTGGCAGGGTGTGCTGCCGCTGGTCCGCGTGAGGAGCCGGCTCTTCGGTGACTATCTGATCTCAATGCCCTTCTTGAACTACGGCGGTCCGCTGGGAACGCAGTCCGCGCAGGCGTGTTTGGCTCAGCAGGCAATGGAAGCGGCCAAACGGCTCGGCGTCGATCTGCTCGAGCTGCGAGCCAGGCGCAGCGTTCCTGGCGGCCTGCGGATATCCGACCGCAAGGTAACCGTCTTGCTCGATCTGCC
>JBFJOD010000136.1:0-8454 GCA_041617795.1 Gemmatimonadota bacterium
GCGCCGAATTCCTCACGCCGCCTTTGGACCGCGGTGGCGAGATCCGCTGCTTCTTTCGAGACCCGGATGGCCACTTGTTGGAGATCAGCGAGGTGACGTGAGCGCCGCACGCTCGGCGAGTTCTTGGGAAGGGAATCGAAGGTGACAGGCCAGGTCTTCGTTTCCGCGGCGGTCGCACAAGTCATTCGTCTCTATCAGGGGCTGGTGGACACCGATGCTTGGGAGCGACCGGCGTGCGAGCAGATCGAACGGCTCGCCCAAAGGTTGCTCGACGGTCACCGCGCGCGCGTCGAGGCGGTCGTCTTCGAGCTGGCGAGCTGGCTGCCAGGTGCCGCCGGCGTTCCGAAGGAGGAGCTACTCGACCGACAGCTGACGCTTGAGGAGGCGCTCGAGGTCATCTCGCAGTCGCATGGCTTCGCCTCATGGCAAGAGGTTGACGAGGCCGGTGACACTCGGAAGGGTGACGCGGTTTTCGAGTCTGCCGTGGAGTTTCTGTTGGCCGGTGATCTCAAGGGCTTGGGCGCGGCGCTCGATGCCGCACCTGACCTGGTCACCCAGCGCTCGCATTACGGGCATCGAGCAACGCTGTTCCATTACTTGGCCGCTAACGGCGTCGAGTCGTACCGGCAACGCGTCCCGCTGAACGCTGCGGCCATCGCAGTTCTGCTGCTCGAGCGCGGGGCCGACCCGGACGCGAAAGCGAACATGTACGGAGGTGGCCAGAGCATGCGGGCGCTTCTGGTGACGAGCTCGCACCCCGCGCAGGCCGGCGTCACGGCCGAAGTCGTGGCGGTTCTCGATGCCGTCGGGGCCGCATAACTGGGGATGGGAGTTTGAGCACGTTCGAGTGCTCTCAGAGTTGTCGAGCTTCTCGATACATGGGTGAAGGAGGAGGCCTGCTCACTAGAGGCCCGGCGGGCTTCGGCGCCACCAGCTGGTACCCGCTGTTCATGGCTTTGTGGATCATCGGCAGTGGCGCGGCGATCCGGGTGTCCAACCAGAGGTACAACCAGGCCTTCGCGGGCATCTTTTTCCTTTGCGCGGTGGCCTATCTAGCAGCTCAAGGTCTCCTGGAGAGTTTTGCCTAGGCAGCGCTCGGTGGCTGGGTGATCCGCCAGAGAGGAGCGAGCAGTGGACGATCCCCGACTGCATGAAATCCTCACCCTACTCGATCCGCCCGCCGGCACGCGTTTGTGGTATGGCGGGACCACCGTCAGCGGTTGCCTGCGCGGCGTCACGCCGGAACAGGCCGCCTGGAAGCCGTCTGGGAAGGCGCACTCGATTTGGGAATTGACGCTGCATGTCGCCTACTGGAAGTATGCGGTACGCCGACGGCTTGAAAGCCTGCCGCAGGGTGGATTCCCACGCTCGCCGGCCAACTGGCCGGCGGTTCCCAAGCCAGCTACCGCGGCCGCTTGGAAGGCGGATCGCGGATTGTTGCGGTCGGAACACGCTCAACTGGTAGAAGCGGTCCGGGCGTTGAATGCTCGCAGACTGGACGACGAAGCGGCAGGAAGCGGAAAGTACAGGATCGTTGACCTCTTGTTCGGCGTCGTCAGCCACGACCTCTACCATGTTGGCCAGATACAGCTGCTGAAGCGGGCGTACCCCGCCGGCCGCAGAAGTAAACGGTGACGGAAGCGAGATTCTTGAATCAGGCGATCGAAAGGTAGCCGCGAGACGGAGAGTGACATGGGATTCGGAAAGACCACGCCGGTGCTCCGCATCTTTGACGAGCCGAAGGCCCGAAATTTTTACGGAGTTTTTGGGTTTCAAGATCGACTGGGAGCACCGGTTTGAGGGAGATTTGCCTCTATACATGCAAATCTCGAAGGATGACTGCATCATTCACTTATCGGTACACTATGGCAGTGGGAGTCCCGGTGCGGCAATAAGGATTGAAACGAACGAGCTGGAGGCGTTCCAATTTGACTGAAAGGCGCTACTCGGAGAAGGACGTCGCGTTCATTTTCGAGAGAGCGGCAAGTGACCAGCGGTCGTTGGTGCCGGGTGATTCCGAGGGACTGACGCTGAATCAGCTCATGAGCATCGGGGCGGAGGTAGGCATCAGTCCGGCAGCGATCGAAGCAGCCGCACGGGCCCTCGAAGGCCAGGCCGCCGGGCGCCCGAACGCCATCATCGGGACGCCGGTGACGCCGCAATACGAAGTGTGGGTGCCACACGAGCTCGGCGCCGATGATCGAGAAGACATCGTGCTGGCGATCCGCCGACGCATGGGCCGGCACGGTATCGTCGAAGAGACGCGCCGCGGCTTGGAATGGCGAGCGCGCGATGCTCTGGGCGGCCGGTACATTACCGTCGAAGCGCGGGACGACAAGACGCTGGTCCGCGCCCTGGGCAATTTCCGAGATGGCGCCGTCACGGTGTTCAGTGTGGCGGGGGTTGGAGGTCTGATGGCCGGCGTGGCAGGCCTGGCAGTCCTGAGCGCTCTCGACCAGTCCGTGGCGCTGGGATTTGGCACAGCCCTTACTCTGCTGGCTCTGTCGTATCTGCCGGGCAGACTGTTTTGGAAGTGGCGGTACCGCAACGAAGACACGACGCTCCGCGCGACGCTGGCCGATATCGTCAAACGGCTCGAGGCTGGCGGCGGAGAGCAGACAGACGACGAATTGTATCAGGCCCAGTAGGAACAGAATCCAGCCTGTTTTGGTGCTTCAACGATCCATCGACGCGACGACGCTGCTCGGTCTATTCGGAGCATTGCAGGGAGTTGTCCTGGCGGTTGCTGTGGCGTCGCTGGGTGGTGATGCGAAACGTCCGAGTCGTGCCCTGGCCTTCTTGTTGGCCAGCTTTGCTGTAGCGGTCGGCTCGGTGACCGCGCAGCACGCGGGCATGATCACGAGCCCGCTGCCAGGGATTCTGACTGAATTTCTCTACCCTCATCAACAGATATCGGGTCGCCGAGGCCTCACGGCTCCTCACTGATCCTGGCTACGATCATTTGACCATCGACGGTGTGGGATACGAGGCCGGATTCCGATCGCGGTCTGCCTTCTACCGCACCTTCAAGCAGATCAAGGGCGAAACACCACGGCAAACCCGGGAACAACGGTCCTAGAAGATCTTTGAGGACACCCAGGGAAACTCTCTGGTCTATCTTAGCGTCAACTTTAGACCTGGAGATGCAAATGCGTTCCGTCGTACCGTTGCTTGCGCTGATGTCCATCTCGGTGACAAGCGCCGAGGTCAGCTATCAGCAGGGTGCACCGCCGAACCAGGCTGTTAAGAGGTTCGCCTTCACTCACGTGTCTGTCATCCCAATGACACGTGATGTGATTCTCGAAGATCAAACCGTGCTCGTCGTTCATGGACGAATTTCGGCCCTTGGCCCGTCCACCTCGGTTGTGCTCCCACCGGGCACGCAGGTCTTGAATGCCAAGGGGCAGTTCCTGATTCCCGGCCTTTCAGATATGCATGCCCATCTCCGTCGCTCCCCAGGCAACCGACCAGAGGACTACCTAGCTCAGGGTATTACCGTTGCACGCAACATGCAGGGTGATCCCTCGCACCTCGAGTTTCGTGATCAGGTGAGGGCGGGGCACATTCCAGGACCCATCGTCGTCACCGCAGGCCCCGCCATCGCAGGGAGGCGTATCAGTCGGCGGCACGAAGTCCCGGAGAGCAAAGACGCAGCGCGGAAGCCTGTGCGTGATCATGCTAGCGCGGGCTATGACTACATCAAGGTCTACAGTCTCTTGAGCCGTGAGATGTATGACGCGATCCTGGATGAGGCCGGGCAGGTATCCACGCCGTGCAGATTGATGATGCCAAGCTGCCGGAACTCGCAGGCCGAACCGCGCGAGCCGGCGTGTGGAATTGCCCGACGCTCTGGAGGAAGAGCAACTACCTCACGTCCCCGCTCGCCAGGGATGCTTGGAATACGCCTGACTTGAGGGCATTGGCCGAGGAGAATCGGCGCAAACTGTTGAGAGCGCTGTTTGACGCGGGTGCCGGCTTGCTGACCGGGACGGATGATCGTGCCGAGATGATCCACGAGGAACTGAAGCTGTTCGTGGACGCCGGGCTCACACCTTATGATGCTTTGCGTGCCTCGACCTACAGTGCGGCTGAGTACCTGGACGCCATCGACGACTTCGGAACGGTTGAGGTTGGGAAGGAAGCCAATCTGGTTCTGCTCAGCGCAAACCCGCTCGAGAACATCGAGAACAGTTCGGCTATCAGTGGCGTCATGATGCGGGGGATCTGGATGCCGGCAGAAGACTGAGGGTGCGTGGGACCTGAGTGTAACACCAACAGTCTCGAGGACGCTGGCCCACGAGATCCTATTTTCCAACTTGCGGTCCTGGCTGTTAGCTGGCATGGTGCCAGAGCAGCGCGAACGCCGGCTAGGAGCCACGGATGGGACAAGCCGCAGATGACAGGATAACGCTGGAGAAGGTCGGTCCCGGGAACTTGGCGGATTGCGGGATCGGCTGCCTCACGAACCCCAAACACCAGGGCTTTCAACCCAAGGTCGACTGGCTGCAGAAACGGTTCGACGAAGGTTTGCGCTTCCTGCTGTTCCGCGACACCCAGGGAAAACCACTGGCTTTCCTCGAGTATGTGCCGGGTGAACACGCCTGGCGGCCGGTGGACGCTAGGGGCTGGCTGTTCGTGCATTGCCTGTGGGTCTATCCCAGCGGCCAGAAGGTGGGTGGGTTGGGCACGCGGTTGATCCGTGCGTGCCTGGAGGAAGCGCGACAGGCGGGCGTCAGCGGGGTTGCCGCGATGGTGAGTGACGGCCCCTGGATGGCAGGCAAGCAAGTGTTTCTAAAGAACGGATTCGTATCGATAGCGGAGGCCGATCGGTTCGAGCTTGTCATCCACCGGCTGAAAGACGGTCCGGAACCGCGCTTCCGCGACATCTCCAACAATCTGGCACAGTACCAAGGCCTCCACATCGTCTATGGCGCTCAATGTCCAATGCTGCCGAAATCGGTTAACGACCTAGCCGAGATGGCAGCCGAACACGAGCTCGAGCTAAACGTGACCGTGCTCGACACTCCGAAGAAAGCGCAACGTGCTCCATCCTATTACGGTGTATTCAACTTGGTGTGGAACGGCCGACTGCTTTCCGACCACTACGTGAGCAAGGGGCGGTTCAAGAACATCCTGCGCAAGGGATCCTGAAGTGAGAAGCAGAAGTGTTAATGTGATCGTAGACGTAGCCGCGCGGCCGTCCGGGCGCTGTTGAAAGTGGAAAGGAAGAGTTGGCCATGATCATCGGTGCACATTCGATCATCTACAGCAGAAACTCTGAGGCCGACCGCGCTTTTCTACGTGATGTGCTCAAGCTGACGAACGTCGATGTGGGCGGTGGTTGGCTGATCTTTGGATTACCACCGGCTGAAGTTGCGGTGCACCCGTCCGAAGAAAACGACGTGCACGAGTTCTACCTGATGTGCGAGAACATCGAGGCCTTCCTCGCGGAGATGGAGAAGCACAGCATAATGACTGAACCCGTGCAGGATGTGAGCTGGGGACTGCTCACGCGGCTGACGCTGCCGGGCGGTGGAAAGCTGGGAATCTATCAGCCACGGCATGCCAGACCGGAGGCGATGAGGCCCTGAGCCGAGCTCGCCAGTCACGGGTCCTAAGGCTGCAGTTTGCGCCAATAGGCAAAGCTTAAGAAGGTCATGAACGTACTGAGGAAAATCGGGCGGGCCCTGCTGATCAGCGGGCTGCTTCTCCTCATACCTGTCATTCTGGTGCTTTTGCCGTTTGCCTTGGTCGGCATGTGGCTGCGCGGTAAATGGTTGCAGCTCAGGTTCCACAAGAAGTGGGGAAGGCGGGGAAAGTCCATGCTCTTCGTCTACTCCAACAGCCCAAACTGGCAACAGTACATAGAGCAAAACTGGCTGCCGGATCTTGCCCCCCACTCCGTTGTGTTGAACTGGTCGGAGCGGAACAGGTGGCGCGAAACGGCGCGTCTCGAATCGCGTGTATTTCGCCACTTCGCGCGAACCAGAGAATTCAATCCAATCGCCATCTATTTGCCGCGCTTTGGCTCGGTGCGGACGATAAGATTCTGGAAGCCGTTCAAGGACTTCAAACACGGCAGGGACAGGCTGCTCAAGAGAGCGGAGGCCGAGCTGTTCGAGGTGCTGGCCAGAGCGAAAAGTGCCTGAAGACTGATGGAAGCGAGAATCAGCGAGCGCGGGCCGTTTGCGGTCATGGGCACCCTGACTCATATATCGATGGCAGACGAGAGCGCCGAAGCCTACGGAGCGATTTGGAAGGACTTCGAATCACGCCACGACGAGATCAAATCGCTCAGCACCGATAAGGCGTACTACGGCGTTAGTTTCGCCACAGACGAAGAAGGCGTCGTCGATTACGTGGCAGGGATGGCGGTTGGTGAGGTTCGCGTCGTTCCCAAGGGTTTGGTAATTCGACCGGTTTCGGCGGCGCGCTGCGCGGTATTCGAGTGTCACCTACAAGCTATCGGCAAGACCTATCGCTATGTGTTTACCGAATGGCTACCCGGATCGCCGTACGAAGTCGACAGCGCGGCGCCTGCGTACGAGCGGTATCCGCCTGCAGGTGACGAAGGTTCGCCCGTACGCATTTACATTCCGATTCGCGCGAAGTAGGATGCGGGCCACAATGCGCTGCCGGCGCAGGTAGTGCAGCAGACTAAGACTCCCTCGCTGGAGGACGCTATGGAGAAGGATTACGCATCTGTCGCCTATGTGAACTTCCTGTTCGGCATCTTTTGTGCGTACTGGGCGCAGGTTACTCAGCGCAGCGCCTGGCTCTGGTTCTTCATGGGGCTGTTGTTTGGCCCGATCACCGGTATCGTCCTCGCAGCGAAGAATGCCGGCGACTTGAGACGATCAACAGCAGTCTGAGAGTCGTGGAATCTGATAGCGGCCGGCTCCGGATACTGGGGTCGCAGCGAGATGCCGATGTTTGAAGCGGCGCTAGCATTGCTCGTGCTCGGACTCGCCGGGCCGCAAGAGTTGGTCTCCTTCCCTACCCAGGATGGTGGGGTTGTCTACGCCGACTTGTATGGACGCGGCGAGCATGCTGTCGTCTTGGCGCACGGCGGCCGCTTCAACAAAGAGAGCTGGGTGAGCCAAGCGCAGGCACTGGCGGATGCGGGATTCTGGGTAGTGGCCATCGATTTCCGAGGCCGCGGTCGGTCGCGGGGTGGACCCGAATCCGATCTTCGTGACGACGGCGGGCTCCACTTCGATGTCCTGGCCGCGGTCCGCTACTCCCGTGAGGGCGGTGCCAAAACCGTGTCGGTGATCGGCGCCAGCCTGGGCGGTTGGGCCGCGGCGCGGGCTGCCAGCGAGGCGCCGGACGGTGCAATAGATCGGCTCTTGCTACTGGCGCCTGCGGCGATCGAAGAGCCCGAGCGCTTGCAAGGCCGGAAGTTGTTCATCACGAGCCGCGACGACCGTAACAGCCGCGGCGTCCCGCGACTCGAGATGATCCACCAGCAGTACGAACGGGCGGCGGAACCGAAAGAGCTGATCGTCCTCGATGGGTCCGCACACGCGCAGTTCATCTTCGAGACCGACCAGGGTGAGCCCTTGATGCGTGAGATCCTGCGCTTCCTTTCAGCGCCGTGAGCCACTACCATTGTTGAAGCCGATGATCCTGAAATTCCAAGGAAAGGGCGCGCTGCGGCACCCCAGTTGATCAAATACCAATAGAGAACGAGGGCAGAAGAATGAAACGTGGCACCGGACTCGTTACCTTTGTCTTGCTCTGCTGTGCGCAATCCGTTCAAGCACAAAGCTCGCCGCTTGATTATCGCGATGAATTCGCGAACCACTTCGAGCGGTCTTCTCGGAAGCTCGTTTTGCTTTCCAAGGCGATTCCTGAAAATCTCTATACGTGGAGTCCCGGCGAAGGCGTGATGTCGATCGCTCGGGTCTACGCACACATCGCTCGCTACAACTACCTGTACCTCGAGGAGTCGCTCGGCATCGATGCCCCGGAAGGCGTCGATTGGCAGAACTTCGAGTCGCTCACTGACAAGGCGACGGTGGTTCAGGTGCTGGAGGAGTCGATCGAGCACGTACGAACCTCGGTCAAGGAGATGGGAGAGGCGGAGCTTACCGGCCAGACTTTGTTATATGGTCGTAACGTCGCCGGGTGGGCCGTACTGTTTCAGCTGCTGGCGCATATGAACGAACACGTCGGCCAGTCGGTTGCATACGCGCGCATGAATGGCATCGTCCCACCCTGGTCCCGGTAGAAGGATTCGCGGGCTCCGGCCGTTGTGCGATAGCCCCAACGCAACGAAATCCTGTCGTGGATCATCAGATTCAACGACAGCCTTCTCGTATGTTATTCGATCGTCATGCCGACCTTTCCGGAGGTAACATGTTTCGCCAGACATTCGCTGTACTCTCGCTGATGCTGCTGGGTTCAGCGACGACGCAGGCACAGCAGCCCGGAGAGATCAGCTATAAGGAC
>JBFJOD010000137.1:0-8365 GCA_041617795.1 Gemmatimonadota bacterium
CCTTCGCGATCGTCACGGCTGGCAGCCACCTGACCGATCTCGATCATCCCGACCTGGGTCAACGGATCGATCATCCCGGGATAGACATGCTTGCCCGCGACATCGATCACCTGCGCGTCGGCGGAAATCTCGGCGCCGGCGCGTGCGCCGACGTAGCTGATCCGGCCGTCGCGCATGATCACCGCGCCGTCAGCGATGGCGTTCCCCGACACGGGGTGCACGGTGGCGCCCACCAGTGCGATCGTGCCGGCGGCAGTGAGTGGACCGTTCGAACCGTTGGAGCCGTTCGAACCGTTGGAGCCAACGCGCGTTTCGGTGACCGCGGTCGCCGACTGCGCAACCGAGGGTACCGTGGCCACCGGCGTCACCGGCGGCTGGGGCAACGGATTGACCGGTTCACCGCGCAGCTCCGCGTCGCGAGCCAGGTCGTAGTAGACGATGCCGTCGACGATCGTCTTCTCGACCCGTGTGTACGTGTTGAAGGGATCGCCGTTCAACAGCACGATGTCGGCCTGCTTGCCGACCTCCAGCGATCCGATCTGGTCACCGAGGTGAAGCTGCTGCGCCGGGTAGAGCGTCAGCATGCGCAGCGCATCTTCCCGCGATACACCGCCGTACTTCACCGGCTTGTTGAACTCGTAGACCATGAACGGCTGCAAGTACGGTATGTCCGAGTTGAGGCTGGTCAGCACGCCATGCTGGTGCATGATCGCCGCGTTGTGCGGGATGGCGTCGTAGGCTTCCAGTTTGTAAGCCCACCAGTCGGAGAAGGTCGAGCCGCCGGCGCCATGCTTCGCCATCTCATCGGCAACCTTGTAGCCCTCCAGCACGTGGGTGAACGCATCGATCTTGAACCCGTAGCGCTCCGCCACCCGCATCAGCATCACGATCTCGTCGCTGCGGTAGGAGTGTGCATGCACGCGGATCCGGCCTTCCATGACGTCGATCAATGCCTCCAGGCGCAGATCGCGCCGCGGGGCCACGGGATACGCCCGCGGGTTCGCGCGGTAGCCCTCCCAGGCACGCTTATACTCGAGTGCGGCGGTGAAGGCCTGGTCATAGAAAGACTCGACACCGGCGCGCGATCGCGGGAAGCGCGCCCGGCCCTCGCTGCTGAAGTTCTTGCGTGTAACGTTTTCGCCCAGGGCGAACTTGATGACCTTCGGCGCGCCCTCGAACAGCAACTGCTCCGGGTCTTCCATGCCCCAGCGCATCTTGATGATCGCGGCCTGGCCGCCGATCGGATTGGCGCTGCCATGCAGTATCAGCGCGGTGGTGACACCGCCCGAAAGCGCCTGGTAGATGTTGAGCTTGGTGGGATCGAGGGTGTCGATCACCCGCACTTCAGCCGAGACCGGCGTCGACCCCTCATTCGTGCCACGGTCCATGGCAGCATGGGAGTGCTCATCGACGATGCCCGGAATCGCAGTCAGACCTCTGCCGTCGATGACCGTGGCGCCGCGCGGGACTGATACGTCGGTGCCGATCTGCCGGATGACCCCATCCCTAACGACGATCGAGACGTTCTCCAGCACCGACCCTGCCGCCGTCCAGACCGAATCCAAGTTCTCGATGACCAGCGAGCCGCGCGGGACATCGATCTCTCCAGGCCTCACCTGGAGGTCCCACTGCGCCGCCGCCGGCGCCGCTAAGGTGCCCAGGGCCAGGGCGAAGGACGCGAATAAGCGAATTGGCTTCCTCATCGGTCTATTCCCCCTCCTGGACCACTGGTTCGTCTGGCCGTCCACGTGAATGAGCCGTCCGGGGCATCTCCATCGCCCGACGCATTCTCACCCTCCACGGTACCTCTAACTTCGACCCGCATGCCTTCCTCTCCGGCACCGATGACGATGGCGAACTCGATCTCGTTACCCGACACCAACCCGTCCTCCACCTTCCCCTCGCCGAACGGTGTCTCCATCGTGCCCTCGAACTTCGCCCCCTCCTGCGTCACTTTCATCACCGCGGTGATCGTCTCATCACCGGTGTCGACCGTTACCTCCCAGCTTCCGGTCATATCGACGCTGGGCTCCTCACCGGAACCGGCGCTCTCCTTCTTCCCTTCCTCCAAGCCACCCGCGACGAACGTGTAGCGGATCTTCGTGTCCTCGTCGAACAGCGGACCGTCGGTGACCAGCAGGGTCGCTGAACTGCCCGCCTGCAGCCGTGTCAGTGGCTCGAGTCCGAACAACGTCGCCGGCGTAGTGCTAACGGCGCGCAGCGCATCGTCTTCCGCCAAGCCGTACTCGATCGCTTTGCGGGTGCCTTCGCGAATCTCGGCCTTTCCGCCGCCGCTGGTGAGCGCGAACCGCACACCCGCTGCGGCCAGACGCCCGGCGTTGGCATACTTGTCTTCCAGCTCCTGCTTCTCTCGCAGGGCGCCGGCATCCAGCTCCTCGGCTTCCGTCTCTTCATCCTGCGAGCCGGCCCCGTTGCTTCCCGGCTCCGCCTTACCTTCTTTCTGTTCCTTCTTCTTCTCCGGCTTCCAGCGCTTCGGCTTCGGGAAGTCCAGGGACGCCAGGACCGGCACGTTCTGAGCGCTCAGTTCGTCGGCCACCTTCCAAGCCTCCTGGCCACCGACGATGATCGGCCGAAATCCGTGCTCGCGGGCCAGCTTCAACACGCGTTGAATGTCGCGCGCCAGATCGGCCGCGAAAAACACGGGCGCGCCGGCTGCCATGATCTCGCGCACCACCTCCATGTCCGGATCCCATTTGGGTCGTTCCAGCCTGCCGGGGTTCCGGTCGAAGGCCTGCTGCTGCGCCGTGTGGTGAGCCGCATCCAGGAACATCTGCCGGTAGAAGGCGATGACCGCGAAGAGCGATGACGGATACACCCCGCCCGCGCCTTGGAACGTCATCAGCGGACCGAGCGTGGACTGCACCACCAGTTCCTCCGGCATCTCGGCGTCGGTGCGAAACAGCAACAGCACCCCGCGGCCCGGCATCATCCGGCCCGACGGGTGTACGGCTGCAGCGACGACCCCCTGTTTGCGTTGGTCGGCCAGGTCTCCGCCCGTCGCCTCGAGGTAGTCGACGACGCGCCGGTGGGGCATGAAGCCCTGCACATGGCGCGGCGGATCCCAGGAGGCGACCTCGCTGCGATCGACCTCTAGCTCGGGAAACTTGTAGTCTGCCTCGCCCTGGGCGTCGATGATCCCCGGATAGACATAGAGAGAATCACCCTCCAGCAGCTTGGCGTCGGCCGGTAGAGCCACGGCCGCTCCGATCGCTTCGATCTTTCCGGCGCGGATGACCAGATTGACGCCGGCTTGCCGGGTGCCGTCGGGGCGGACCACCGTTACACCCTGCAGGGCGTAGGCGGCCGGTTCCGGCGGCTCGCTGAACTGGGCGGCCAGCGGGCCGGGCCAGGCGAGGGTCGCGGCCGCGGCGAGCCCGGCCCAACTTGGGAGTTGGGTTCTCCTCATAGGGTACGTCCTCGTCAGTGCTGAAGCCGATTATGATGACATGCGAACGCGGAAGCTTTATGCGGCAACCCCTGAGAGTCAAGGCGGACGGCCGGCGGTCTGGCGGAACCCCGGTCAACGATCCGGGGTTAGCCTACTCGAATAGCAGCTGACGCAAGAAGCGAGAGGCGGACCCGGGCAGGCGCCGGGCCAGCCCGAACCTGTAAGATGAAGCCAGCTGGGAGGTCTCAAACATGCTGATCAGGCGAGCGCCCGATATCAAGGAATCGGAGGTCACCGACGAGTCGCTGTATCTCAACCGGCGGCAGTTCATCCGCACGGCGACGGGTGCGGGCATCGGCCTGGCGGCCACGGCGTCCCCGTTGCTGGCCTGCACCGGCGAACCCCGGCTGGAAGCGGGCAGCGAGGGGCCGCAAGAGGAAAAGCTGACGCCGTTTGAGGACGTGACGACATACAACAACTTCTACGAGTTTGGCACCGGAAAGGATGACCCGGCCCAAAACGCCCACTCGTTGATGACGCGACCTTGGACCGTCACGGTCGAGGGCGAGTGTAACAAGCCAGGCGCGTACGATATCGAGGACATCTTGGCGCGTTATCCGGCGGAGGAGCGCGTCTACCGCCTGCGCTGCGTCGAAGCCTGGTCGATGGTCATCCCCTGGCTCGGCTTCCCGCTCAGCAAGTTCATCGCCGATCTCGAGCCGACTTCCAACGCCCGCTTCGTAGAGTTCAAGACGCTGTTCGACCCGGAGCAGATGCCGGGCCAGCGGCGGCGGATCCTCGATTGGCCGTATGTGGAAGGGCTGCGGATGGATGAGGCGATGCACCCGCTGACGATTCTATCCACTGGGCTGTATGGCAAAGAGCTGCTGAACCAGAACGGCGCGCCGCTGCGGCTGGTCGTGCCCTGGAAATATGGATTCAAAAGCATCAAGTCGATCGTCAGCATGCGCTTCGTGCGCCAGCAACCGCTCAATACCTGGGCGATCTCCGCGCCGAACGAGTACGGTTTCTACTCGAACGTGAACCCGGAGGTCGATCACCCACGCTGGAGCCAGGCGCGGGAGCGGCGGATCGGCGAGTTCCGCCGACGCCCGACGCTGATGTTCAACGGCTACGCTGACCAGGTGGCTCAACTCTATGCGGGCATGGATCTACGGAAGAACTTCTAGTTGCGGATGAACATAGAATGAGGGATCGCAGGAAACTGACCGAGCGCAGCGTTCGGATCGCAGTTTTTGTGCTGGCGCTGGTTCCCCTGGCGCTGTTGGCGGGCGATGCACTGACCGATGGCTTGGGTACCAACCCCATCGAGAATATCACCCATCGGACCGGTTGGTGGACGCTGACATTCCTGATGCTAACGCTGGCCGTGACGCCGATCCGGCAGCTGACCGGCATCGGCTGGCTGATCAAGCTGCGACGCATGCTGGGGCTTTACGCGTTCTTCTATGCCAGCCTGCACTTCGCCATCTACATCGGGATCGATCAGTTCTTCGCGTTCGAGTATATCATCGAGGACATCATGGACCGGCCGTACATCACGGTGGGCTTTGCCGGTCTGGTGCTGATGGTGCCGCTGGCGCTGACATCGACCAAGAAGATGATCAAACGGCTGGGTGGCAAGCGCTGGAACCGCCTTCACAAAGCGGTCTATCTAGTTGCGGCCCTCGGCGTGTTCCACTTCCTCTGGCTGGTGAAGGCCGACATGCGCGAGCCCACGATCTTCGGCCTGATCCTCGTCGCCTTGCTCGCTTATCGGCTGGTCGCGGAACGCCTGCGGCTGGCACGCGTGCGCAGCAACATGCCAGAGGTTTCCGCTGCGCGCCGCTCCCGGCGCTCCGCGGCCGCGGAGAGCCGGGCCGGCGCATCCTAACGGCTGGAGCGGGCCCGGCAGCCCGCTTCCCTTCCGCTTCTTCGCTTAGCGCTTGCGGGACAAATCGCTGTAGACGATCGAGGTGAACTGGTCGGGGTTTAGGAAACCTCCACCCCATTTTGCGTCGAACGCCGCCGTCGGCTTGGCGGCGACCACCTGCTCCTGCGTCTTCCCCGTAGCGACCTGTGCGGCCACCGCATCGCGAACGCCCTTTAGCATGTCACGGAAGGCGGTCAGACCGGCTTTGTCAGAGAGCGCGCCGTGACCCGGGATGATCTTCGTCTCCGCATCCGTTATCGCCAGTACCCGATCGGCTGCCGTGATCATGCCGTCGATGGAGCCGCCCGAGCCCACATCGATGAACGGGTAGAAGCCATTGAAGTACGTGTCGCCCATATGCACGACGTTGGCTTTGCTGAAGTGGATGATCGCGTCGCCATCCGTGTGGGCGTTGGACACATGAAACACGTGTATCTCGTCGTTGTTGATGTGGAAGGTGACTTCCTCCGAGAAAGTTACCACCGGCAAAGCGACCTTGGGGGATGCCGGCACGGTCCGGTCGAACGCCTCCATGAACTGCTCCACGCTCATCCGCTTGCGCACGTTGTCGTGGGCGACGATCAACGCGCCCCCCGTCCCCAGGTTCTCGTTGCCGCCCGTATGATCGAAATGCCAGTGGGTATTGAGCACGAACTTGATCGGCCGGTCGCTGAACGCCGCGATCGCGGCCCGGATCTTTTCGGTGAGCGGCGCGAACTGGTCATCAACCAGAAAGACCGCATCGGAGCCCGCCGAAACGCCGAGATTGCCGCCCTGGCCCACCAACATGTAGACCCCCGGCACCACCTTCTGCGTCTGGATCTGAACGTTTTCGAAATCCTGGCCGGCAAGCGGCGACGCACCGATCGCTGTCATCAGGGCCAAGACGAATGCAGCACCTACGCCGTGACGTGACTTCATCAGGGTCTCCATGGTTGGGGTTTGGAAGGGTGAGCCGCAAAGCTATCGCCGCCGGGAAGCAGGCCGCAAGCCGCTGAAAGTCAAACCCCGGGCAGCCGATCAGACTCCACCAGCAGCCCGGGGTATGCGTCGAGCGGCGCCGCGGCCGCTCCGACAGGTCGTACCGACTTCTACAAGCCCCCTCCCGTCAAGAAGCTGAACTGGACGAGGAAGGAGTCCTCCTTCATCTCATTCGTCACGCTGGTCCCGTCGACGGGGCCGAGCGGACTCCAGAACGAACCGCTTCCCTGATTGGCAAAGGCATGGTAGTAAGCCAGGTCGACACCGACCTGCCGCGTCAGGTCGAAGCCGAGGCCCAGCGTTAAGTGGTCCTCGACGATGCCTGGAGCCGGAATGTTGAAGAACGACATGTCGTCCGGTATGGGGTTTTGGCTGTGATTGTACCCGGCGCGAAGCCGTAAACCGTTGACCGGCAGGTACTGAACGCCCAGCGCCGCGACCCAGATGTTCTCCCAACCGAATCCGGACACCGATCCGTCCTCGGCGAAGGGGCGCTCATGATCCTCACATTTGAACCCGTCGCTGCTGTCATAGAAGATGTAGCGGAAGTCACCGGCAAACAGCAGGTTCGGCATCGGCGTCACCGCCACGCCGCCCGAGACGACGGCGGGAATGTCCAGGCCGAACTGGATGGTCCGCGGCGCCCCGAAGTTCTCCAGGTTCGGGTTCTCCCAAACGGAGTTGTACTCGAAATCCTGGAACCACTGAGGACTGGTGAAGGCCGCTCCGAGCGAGATCTGCTCGCTCAACCTGTACATGATACCGAGCTGGAAGCCGAGCCCGAAGGCACCGTCGGTTGCCGTCGCCCGCGAATAGAAGGCACGATCATCCGCTGTGAACGGCTGGCCATCCGGGCCCGGATCGACCGCCGGAGCCGCCACCGGCAGCGGATCCACGGTGAGCGATGCCCAGTTAATGTCGAACCCTGCACCGAACCAGAGGTCATCGGTCGCCGCAAATGCGACGGCCGGCGTGAACCTCAGAAGCGAGTAGTTGCTGAACACCGAGCCGAAACCGTTCGGACGGGCGCTGAGGATCGGATTGTTGGGATCAGAGGGATAGTCGACTCCGAAGCCGCCGATCCCAAGACCTCCCAAACCTATGACGAAACGCTCCCCCACCGCGGTGCTGAACGCCATCGCCGGGATTGGAACGAACTCGCTCTTGCTGGCCGTCACACCTTCAAGGCCAGCCGAACTGGTGACGCTGCGGTCCGGCTTGAACATCTCAAAGCCGAATTCGATGCGCGTCCCCTCGAAAGCCATCAGGCCGGCCGGGTTCAAGTAGTAAATGCCTAACAGGCTGGTCGGCGCCGCCACCCCCGCACCTCCCATGGCGGCGTTGATCGCGCCGACGCCATGCAGGAAATGACCGTCAGTCGCCCGCGCCTGTCCCGCCGTCCAGACGAGCAGTGCTGTGCATAACAGGAAACTATTAGTCGCCTTTCGTTTCATTACGTCCTCCCCTGGAGGTTATCGAATCGGCCCGTTCGCTAGGAGCTCGAGGTCGGGCCTCTCCACGGGTTGGGGCATTCATCACGCAGGCTCGCGCTCGTCTTAGGCAACAACGATGCCCACAGCGTCCCTATCCAGGCCGCGGCTGGTTATTGAATAACGAGACTCGAAGTGACGATTTGCCAACAGATTGACTGGGCTGCAACGTGATGTTGCAGTCGGGCACCCAGCGCTGGGCGGCCGCCGCGTGGGGCAAAGCGCCCCCGAGACGGGGGGCTAGTGAGGCGAATCCGTGCGACGCGGAGCAGCCAGCTTGATCTCTGCCAGCAGCCCCTTCTCCATCTTCGGATCCAGGGGGTAGACGCTCTCAAACTGGCGCTCCAGCTCGTCCGCCGCATCGGCTGGGCCGTTCTCTACCGCCACGAAGCTCCGCCGGTAATCGAGGAGTCGCTCAGGTGCCACTTGCTCCAGTAGCAGCGCGCCGCACCGCACCGCCGCGCGGCTATTCTCGCGCTCGGCGGAGACCCGGTCGGGCCGGTTCGCGATGTAACGCTTCAGAACGCGGCGAACGAGTGGGAAGCACATTTC
>JBFJOD010000138.1:0-8353 GCA_041617795.1 Gemmatimonadota bacterium
GCGCGGGCGACCAACCTCATCTCGGCGGGCAGGTTGGCTAACCGGAGGGTGCGCGGCGTGAAGCCGACGTCGCGCATCGTGAACCAGGCGACGCCGAACACCGCCACCAACATCACGGTGCGTACCACATAGGGCAGCCCCAAATCGATGTCGCCCAGCAAGCCGCCGCCCAGCGTACCGGCCAGCATCGCCGCGCCGCTCACCATCGAGCCACGGGCGAAAACCGAGTCGAGCTGACCGCCGAACCCGGTGCTCTTCAGCGCATCGACCAGCCAGGCCTCCACCGCACCCGAGTAGAACGTGAACCCGAGCCCCATGACCACGGAGACGGCGGCGAACGGCAGCACGCCGCCGCCGCTGCGCGCCACCGCCAAATAGCCGACGGTCGTGGCGGCGAGGGTGACGACGCTGAGCAGAAAGGAAGCGCGGCGCCCGGCCGTGTCGGCCAGCACGCCGGTGGGGATCTCGAACACGACCATTCCGGCGGTGAACGCTGCGTTGGCGATGAAGACGCCGAAGATGTCGAGGCCGGCATCGAGCAGGAACAGCGTGTTCACACCCCAGATCAGCGCCGCCGAGAGCGTGTAGAGGCCGGCGATGACGAAGTAGCTGTTAACGACGCGCCTAGCGGTCATGACAAACCGGGCACATTACAAGCTCCCATCGAAGGAATGCCGAGTCCAGAGACCCGGCCCTTACCTGACCGTAGCGTCGCGGCACAATTGGATCGTAACGCTACAGCCCTCCAACCGGAGACCGGGTGGGGTTGGTAAAAGTTTGCTTATGCCATGTACGTTGTATAACGAGCCGACGCACCCACATCAATGAGCCAAAAAGGCGCCCAATCTCCACCCTCCACAACCGGATCGAGCACTGCTGAAGATCGGCCAGGGCCAAACCTCGGTCGGGCACCTGTCTTGCAACTACCGAGACCATTCTTGCCAGCTGACGGCGAGGGTCAGTAATCCAGCTTACTCAATAGAGGGCCCCGTCAGATCAGGCGTCTGACCAACTCGGCGCGCATCAGTTCCGGCTTCAGCGTCCCCCGCTGCGACAACCATGGCCGCCGAACGAGCGTTTGCATTCCCGAAAAGTTGAGGGAGAAACGATGCGCACGATAATCAGTACACGTTCTCACCCTCGCGAATACCGCGGTTGCCGCCGCAAGCGGTTCTGAGGTTACAATCCCGCTGTATGGCCCGCCGCCAATCGGTCATCGTGATCGTCGTGCTGTTAACGAGCTTGTCCGTGCCGATGGAGGGCGTCCAGGCGCAGGTCATCTCGCCCGGGAAGCTTTCGCAGGTGCATAGCCACCTTGAAGGAGTTCGGCGTTGCACCGACTGTCATGAACTGCGGAAGCGGGGGGCGTTGGATGACAAGTGCCTGGCCTGTCACGCGCCGCTGAGGAATCGGCTTCAGCGGAAGCTCGGTTACCACGCGACCGTCGCCGACCGCACCTGCGCTAGTTGCCACGCGGAGCACCGCGGGTCGGAGGTGTCTATCGTCGACCTGGATACGACACGGTTCGATCACAGTAAGACTGGATTCGAACTGGTCGATGGCCACAAGGACGTCAGGTGTAAAGATTGTCACCAGCCCGCTCTCATCAAGGCCGCCGACGTACGCTCGTTCAAAACAGAGCATCGGGCGTTGGAGCGCACACTATTGGGGCTTGGCACCACGTGCCTCGACTGCCACGAGCGCGATGATCCGCACACGGATCAATTCGAGGGGCGCGGCTGCCCAGATTGCCATTCGGAGAAAACCTGGAAGGCGGCGGAGGGATTCGATCACAGTCAGACGCGCTACCGCCTCACGGGGCGGCATCGCCAGACTGAATGCAGAGACTGCCACAAGCCGATCAAGAACCGCCAGGGGCAGCCAACGCTCAACTTCGCGCCGGTCGCGTTCGCCAGCTGCGAGTCGTGCCACAGAGATGTTCACGAGCGCGAGCTGGGAGCGAACTGCACCAGCTGCCACAACACGGCAAACTGGCATCGCGTCGAGCGCAAATCGGTGGAAGACCGCTTGGATCATTCGGGCACGGAGTTCCCACTCCTCGGCAAGCACGCGGACGCCGACTGTGAGGATTGCCACGGCCGCTACCCGGTCCGAAACGATCGATTGAGGATGTCGTTCAAGCCCCAGACGCAGTCCTTCGCGTATCCGCACCCCTACTTCGAGCACTGCACTTCCTGCCACCTCGACTATCACCGCAGCGCCTTCGCGGACAGGCCCGGCGGCGTCGCCTGCGACGGCTGCCATGATGAATACGGCTGGGTTCCCGGGAAATATGACATCGAGCGGCACAACCGAGATGCGGAGTACGCGCTGGAAGGAGCGCATCTGGCGGTCGCCTGTACGGAATGTCACCCGAGTCCGGATCGCGGCCAGGAGGTGGAGCAGTTCCGTTCGCGGGGTGATGACTGCCTCTCCTGTCATGAGCGTGATGACCCTCACGCGGAACAGTTCGGCGCTCAGCCCTGCGAGAACTGCCACGATACTCGTGCTTTCCGGATTCCGGAGTTCGACCACGCGCCGACGCGCTATCCCCTGGACGGTGCGCATCGCGACGTCCCCTGCGAATCGTGTCACGAAGAGACAGTTGATCCGGACGGCACCAAGGTCACGCGCTACAAACCATTGGGGACCGAGTGCAGAGATTGTCATGGAGGCAAGTATGACTAGGAAGCGTGTCGCGCTGCTCAGCCTCGCCCTCGCCGCGATCGCCGTTTGCCCTTCCGACGGCGTGGCGCAGCGCTCCAACGGCGACAGCCCCCATGGCACGCTGAGCGAAAGCATCGACTGTAGTGCCTGCCATACGCCGACGGCGTGGAAGCCGGCCAAGGCACGTTTGGATTTCGATCACGACCGGTCGACTTCTTTTGCTCTGCTCGGGAGACATGCACAGGCCAGCTGTAGCGGCTGTCATCTCGATTTGCGCTTTGACAAGCCTCAGCTCTCGAGCGCCGACTGCTCGAGCTGTCACGTCGACGTTCACCGCGGCAACTTCTCGGATGACTGTTCGTCCTGCCACGGAACCATCTCGTTCAATGATATCGATGGGCGCGCTCTGCATTCGACCACGGGCTTCCCGCTCACCGGCTCGCACATGCAGATAGCCTGCGAGAGCTGCCACATGGACGATCAGGGCGGGGCCTTCTCCAGCCTGGACATCAGCTGTTTCTCATGCCACGAACAAGACTACACCGCGACTTCTACCGTCGACCACGTAGCCTCGAATTTCCCGACCGACTGTGAACTCTGCCACAGCAGCCTGGCGTGGGTTGGCGATGCGACCTTCGACCACATCACGGTCTCGAGCGGCTTTAATCTGACGGGCGCTCACACTGCGCTGGCTTGCTCGAGCTGCCACAACGAGCCCAGCATGGATCTCCTCTTCCCGGCGCCGGCCGGACAGAACGACTGCATCGCCTGCCACCAGACCGACTACGACAACGATCACGGCGGCAGCGGTATCCCTGTCACCTGCCTGGAGTGCCACAACGACAGCAGATGGGAAGATGCGGACTTCGCGCACGTCACGGCCGGGAACGGCTTCGATCTGATCGGAGCGCACGCCCCGCTGGAGTGCACGAGCTGTCACAACCTACCCGGTCTCGATCTCATCTTTCCGGCGCCAGCCGGGCAAAACGACTGCATCGCCTGCCATCAGAACGACTACGACCGCGACCACGGCGGAACGGGATTCCCCGTCGACTGTCTGCAGTGCCACACCAACGACACGTGGGGCGGCGCGACGTTCGACCACGCCGCGGCCGGCAACGGATACGACCTGATCGGAGCGCATGCTGCGTTGGAGTGCATCAGTTGCCACAACCTACCCGGTCTCGATCTCATCTTTCCACCCCCGGCCGGCCACAACGATTGTGTCACCTGCCATCAGTCCGATTATGACGGCGCGCATACCGGGTTCCCCCTAACCTGTTTGGATTGCCACACCAATGACACCTGGGTTGGCGCGGCGTTCGACCACATCACCTCTGGTAACGGCTTCGACTTGATCGGGGCGCATGCCGCGCTGGAGTGCATCAGCTGCCACAACTTGCCCGGTTTCGATCTCATCTTTCCGCCCCCGGCCGGCCAGAACGACTGTGTCACCTGCCATCAGACTGATTATGACGGCGCGCATACCGGGTTCCCCCTAACCTGTTTGGATTGCCACACCAATGACACCTGGGTTGGCGCGGCGTTCGACCATGCCACGGCCGCGAACGGATACGACCTGATCGGGGCGCATACCGCGCTGGAGTGCATCAGTTGCCACAACCTGCCCGGCTTCGATCTCATCTTTCCGCCCCCGACCGGCCAGAACGACTGTGTCGCTTGCCATCAAAACGACTACGACCTCCAGCACAGCGGAACCGGGTTTCCTGTGACCTGCCTGGACTGCCACACCAACGATACCTGGGCCGGCGCGACATTCGATCACTCTGCTTACTTCCCGACTAGTTCAGGCCCCCACGCTGGGACCGCCTGCGAGACCTGTCACATCGATCCGAACAACTACCAGGTCTTCACCTGCTTCAACTGTCACCAGCATTCGCAGGACCGGATGGATTCGGCACACAGCGAGGTGAACGGCTATGCCTACGACAGCAACGCGTGCTATTCCTGTCACCCCGATGGCAGGAAGCCGTAGGGGCACCCGCCAACCTGAGATGCAACGATGACCAGACTGTTATCCGCCACGCTTGTCGTTCTAGGGCTCTTCCTGTTGAGCGCTCGCGCCCTCGCCCAGGAAGATCGCCTGGAGGTCGTCGTGCAGTACATCGCCGGCGTCAACATCTACCTCAATGTGGGGACGCAAGCAGGGATCAACCCGGGCGACACGCTCTTCGCCTATTCGGAACCCGACGGCGCTCTGCTGGGAGCGTTCGAGGTGATCGGCAGCTCCGAAGGAAGGGCGGTCGTCACCTTCGCTGGCCGTCCATTCCCGGTGACGCGCGGTGACGTACTGCAACTCGTTATCAGATCGCCGGGGCAAACCGCGCCAGCGACTCGGCCGATAGCCACTTCGGATGAGCTGGCGGGCCAAGCCACGCTCCACCAGGAAAACGGATCGGGGATCAGCGCACGGATCGCCTTCACAGATAGGGGCGGGGTCCTGAGCGTGCGGGGCACGGCCGTCGGTATGGATCCTGGCCATGAATACGCGTCATGGCTCTACGACAACGGCTCGGTCGCGCACGGCCCAACGGCCTGTATCTCGACGAACGGACAGCGCTCGATCATGGTCGGCACCTGGACCGTGGACAGCAGCGGGAACGGCAGGCTGACCGCCACGAACGACGGGGCGGACTACGCGGCACTCGGTAGCTTCAAGACCGTCGACGTGCGGAACGCCTCCGACGGCTACCTACTCGTCGCCTGCGGTGAGGTCAGGGTGCGACGTCCGGCAGAGGTTGCCCAGCGACCCCGCGCGGCGCCACCCGTCCCGGCAGGCGACAGGCCGCCTCCGCAGCAGCGTCTCTTGCCCCGCAGCACGCCACACCGTTCCCTGCAAGCCTCGGGGCGGCTTTCCGTCGACCTCAACGTCCTCGAGTCCAGCACTCAGGTGGGTGGGGCTATCCCCGCCCCGGTGGATCGACGCTTCACGACGCCGTCACTTCGCTTCCGTACTGCCGTCGCCAACCTTCCCGGCGGTCTGGGCTTCAACACGAATCTGCGTGCCTCTTCGCGTTACAGTACCGGCGACGTGATTCAACCCGCGCAGTCGTTGCGAGTCTATCAAGCCAGCCTGGCGAAAGAGTTCGAAAGCGTGCCCATCCAGATGCAGCTCGGTCGATTCTACAATCCCCATGAAACCTTCAGCGGCTATTGGGATGGGCTCCTCCTGCATCTGGGAGGACAAGGTCTCGGCGCCGGCGTCGCACTGGGATTCCAGCCGGATAGACAGAACGAGGGGGTCACGACCGACCTGCCCAAGTACACCGCTTTCCTGGACTATCAGTACCGGGGCAACTCACTCAGCTACCGCGCCGACCTTTCCTATACGGAAGTGAAACCGCAGATCGATCTCTTCGACCGTCGTTTTTTCGGCCTAGCGCAGCGATTCCGGTTGCAACGATTCACTCTGAACCAGCGCCTTCAGGTCGACCGCAATCCGGAAACCGACAAATGGGAGGTCACGCAAGTCGAAGTGCGAACCTCGGTGCCCGTCGGCCGAAAGTTGGCTTTACGGACCCAGTTCTCGATGCGGCAGCCCTACTCGATCTTCAGCTCCAAGGCATCCTCCGGCTTCAAACGCGAGCGCGGGAGCGTTGGCTTCGCCTATTCGCTGGCTGGGGGGACGATTGGCGCGGATGTGACGGCGAACCGCCTGGACGGCACTGACATCAGCTATGCCTATGGGTCGCATTTCAACTTCCCGCGCACGGCGTTTCTCAGCCTCGGCTTCAACGGTTCAGCCAGTTACTGGAAACGAAACAGCATCAAGACGCTATTCCTGTCTCCCGGAATCAGACGTTCATTTGGCCGACTCGACTCACGGCTGTCTTACCAGCTTTACAGCACCGCCAACTCCGTGACCACCATCACCACGCACACTTTCGACCTGGCATTCAGCTTCCCACTGACCCGGCGATGGTTCACGATACTGCAGGCTCGCTCGCAGCGGGGCAGCAACTTGACCAGCAACAGCCTCTACACCGGTCTTTGGGTCGGCTTCTGACGCCACCAAACACGACATGAGCGAAAGCGTATGGGATCAGCGATAAGGAGGAAGAAGGCCGCCGGCGGCAAGGTGCTGCGCTTCCGTGCCTCGGAACGGCGGTTGCACTGGGCGATTGCCATTCCATTTCTGGTTTGCTACACAACGGCGCTGATTCTAGTCGTCGTCTACAACCCTGACCCGCTGCGCCCTTATCGCGACGTGGTCTCCTGGACACATCGCATATCCGGCCTCTGTCTCATCGTTTTTCCGCTGCTGGCTGTATTCCGCAGCGTGGGCGACTTCCGCGTTCACTTCTACAACATCAAGCAGGCCTGGGTCTGGATCTTCGATGACCTGAAATGGCTTTCGTTGATGGGCCTCGCGGCCATCTTCCGCAGAATCTCTTTGCCCGAGCAAGGCAAGTTCAATGCGGCGCAGAAGCTGAATTTTATGATGGTCATGTCGACCTACCCGCTCTATATCGTGACCGGCCTGACCATGTGGCTGACCGGGGCCGCCCTACTAGCCTGGCTGGTTCATTTCTTCATGGCCGTCGTAGCAACGCCCTTCATCCTCGGGCACATCTTCATGGCGACGATCCCGAGCAGCACGCGGAAGGGCCTTCAGGGAATGTTCAGCGGATTCGTGGACCGGCAGTGGGCCAAGCATCACCATCGCCGTTGGTATAGAGAGGTCTTTGAGAGGGGCCGCAATGGAAAAGCGCGCGCAAACAACATCGCATCCCCTAACGGCAACTCGGCCGGCGCTGTCTCTGCGCAGGTGGATCCTGACCCCTTCAAGACCGCCCGGCTCCGCTTCGCGCACGACCCAGAAGGGGCGATCATGATCCTGGAGCACTTAGGGGCCTCGAATCCGCAAAGCCTGCACTTGTCACTGCTTCAGCTGAAGAACGGTCACGGGCCAGAACAGCTTCGCTTTGCAAGAGAGGCTTTGGAGTTCTCGGCTCGGAACGGAAACTGGTCGGTGGCGGCAGACCTCTTCCGAGCGCTGTGGCCCGAGGTCCGCGACATGAGATTGCCCCGCGCCCAGATGCGTGGAATCATCACCAATCTGATGCAGCGACAGGATTTGGCGACGGCGAGCAAGGCGAGCGCACTACTGCTTATGGCAGGCAGCAACGACCAAATCGCTATTCAGTGTCTAATGAAAACCGCTGAGGATACACTCAAGCACGGCGGTGAACCGCATCAAGCGAAGCAAATCTATGATTTCCTATTGAAGCATTGTGGCCAGTCGCCCTATGCCGGCTATTTCCACCGGGGGATCGAGGAAGTTCAGAACCGTGTGTAGTACAAGCCAGCCGCTAGATGTCCTGAGGGTGGCAGCCGAACAAATGCATTGGAATTCTGGCTGGAAACATCGCAGCGCAGCGGATCGCGAGCCTTAATGCCTAGGCGGCCTCCAGGGGGGAGGTCTGGGCCGAGCGCTCGACCGATCCGCTGCAACTGCTCCATCACTACTCGCTCTATCAGTAAAGCAAAGAGCGTACCGGGAGAAGCAACGAGCGGGGCCCGTTAACTGCTACGAAAACCGCTGTCAAAGGGGTTGCTTGCTGGCGTAGTCGCGCTACGCCTGTCGCGCGACTACGCCAGCAAGAGCTGCGTCGAGAAGGCCGGCTACTTCCTCGTCCAGCTGCCTTCCCAATCATTGATGAAC
>JBFJOD010000139.1:0-8321 GCA_041617795.1 Gemmatimonadota bacterium
CCTGCGGGCCCGCGTACTTGCCGTGCTGCGCCGGCAATTCGCGGCAGCTAACGCGGCCGGTCGTGAAGCCGACGCCGAAGTCGAACGGCTGGCTGCCGAGCTAGCGAACCTGGAGACGAAAGCGGCGGTCGGGATGCGTGATAGCTTGCAGCGGTCGCTACGCACAGCCGAGCTGCGCGCTGCGGAGATCGGTGGACAGCTGAGGGAGCTCAGCGGCATCAACTTGGCCGCTCTGGCTCTGGCCAACCAGCGGGCGGTGGGACGAGTGGTAGCCTTCCACGGATCGAAGCAAGCTGAAGGGTCGGGCTTCGCCATCACAGCCTCGGGCTACTTCGTCACGAGCAGGGGTGTCGTGCAGCCGGATCGGGCGGTAGCCGATTCGCTGATCGTCACGACGGCCGGTGAACGTATGAGGGCGGTGGTGATCGCTGTCGCATCGCCGGACAGCGCGGATCTGGCGCTCTTGAGGCTACGCGACTACCGCGGTGCCCACATCGAAGACATAGACTGGTCGGGAAGCGGTGCCGTGCAGGGTGAAGCGGTCGCGCTGATCGGCTTTACGGCGGCCGGCGCCAGTTCGGCTGACGCGGTCTTCGCAGACACATCGCTGGTTGTGGGGACGTTCACGGTCACGTCGGAAGCGATTCACTTTGATGGTTTCGGGATCGCAGGGTCGCGCGGCAGTCCGATCTTCAATGCCGCGGGCGAAGTCGTAGCGGTGAAGGGGGAAAGCTTCCGCGGTGCTGGCGGCCCGGGTTCAGCGGTGCGGATGAAGGAGCTGATTCCGCTAATGCCGGCGGAAGTCAAGTCAGAGCTCGGGATCAACTGACAAGGTGCGGCCAAGAATTCGCAACAAGGAGACGAGATGAGTAGATCACTCGTGTGGAGTATTTGTACCTCGACGCTAGCCATCTGGGCAGTCGATGCGTCGCCGCTAGCGGGTCAAGTGGCGAAGGTGAGCCCAGCGGTGGAAACGAGCGGCCTCACCGTCGCCTCGATCATGCGCGGGTCCGAGCTGGTCGGAACCTCGCCTTCGCGCCTGCGCTGGTCTGCGGATGGGAACTATCTGTACTTCGTCTGGAAGCGGCCAAACGAGGAACGCGAAGGGCTGTATCGAGTTCGATCGCGGGGTGGTGAGCCGGAGCGGGTGGCGGATGCTGAGGCGGAGACGATCGAGCCGCGCTTGAATCTGGTCTATTCGGACGATCGACGGTCGGCAGCTTTTGCGGACGACGGTGACCTCTACCTCTTAGATCCGAAGTCGGGTAGCGAACGGTTATTGGTATCGGCACCGGGGCGTCTGGGGTCAGTCCAGATCGCGCCAGACGGTCAGGCCGTCTATTTCGTTCGGGACAACAACCTGTTTCGGGTCGACTCGCGCAGCGGCGCCGTTGCGCAGCTCACCGACATCCGCCGCGGCAGCGAGCCTCGTGAGCCGCGGCCACCAGAAGGGCAAGCGCTGTTTCTGCGTGAACAACAGCGCCAACTACTGGAGGTGTTCCGAGCCGACTCGATCCGGCGTGCCCGGAATTGGCCACCACCGCCGGATACGGCGAAGGTCGATACGCCAAAAGTCTTCCACTTCGATCGAGAACAGCGGATCGCTGGTTATTGGGTCGCGCCCGAGGGTAAGCGCATGGCCTTTACGCTCGGCGAGCAAGCGAAGGAAGCGCGACTTGCCTGGGTGCCCGACTACGTCACCGAGGATGGCTACACCCGCGAGGCACCTCGCAAGCGGGCATTCGTTGGCGACGAGCAGGGCTCCGGCAAGTTGGGTGTGATGGATCTGATCACGGGGGAGGTGACCTGGGTCGAATCCGGTCAGGAAGATCGGGAAGTCAACCTCCAGTTCCGCGGTTGGTCGCCGGAAGGCACACGACTGCTGGCGGTCGGCCTCTCCGATGATGCGCACGATCGCTGGGTATTCTTGGTCGATGCCGCGACCGGCGAAGCCACCGTCCTCGATCACCTTTACGATGACGCTTGGATCGGCGGACCGGGCTGGAGCTCGGCTGGCTGGATGCCAGATGGCGATCATATCTGGTTCATCTCGGAGGCGACTGGCTTCGCGCACCTTTATACGGTGGCGGAGGGTGGCGGTGAGGCGACGCCCTTGACCACGGGACCTTGGGAAGTGCTGAGCGCGGAGATCTCCGAGGACGAGGATCAATGGTACCTGGTCACCAGCGAAGCCGGTCCGCACCAGCGCGATTTCTACAAGATGAATCTCGACGGCCGCGACCGCCGCTTGATCACCGGCCATGCGTCGCTCCAGGGATCGGGTCGCGGAGGGGGTCCCGTTGCGGTTTCGCCTGGCGGCCGCCGCTTAGGCGTGCTGTACGGCTGGCCGAACCGGCCGCCAGAGCTGATGCTGCAGGAGAACCGGCCCGGCGCCCGACCATCCCAAGTCACGCAGTCCACGACGAAGGAATTCGAGTCTTACAGCTGGCGGTTGCCTGAAACCATCTACTTCCCTGACCGGGAAGGGGGTGAGGTACCGGCCAGGCTCTATCGGCCGGCCCGCCCCAACGGCGCCGCTGTCATCTTCGTACACGGCGCCGGGTATTTACAGAACGTGCATAACTGGTGGAGCAGCTACTATCGCGAGTACATGTTCCACAACCTCCTGGTCGAGCGTGGCTACACAGTGTTGGATATCGATTACCGGGGTTCTGCCGGTTACGGGCGCGACTGGCGCACGGCTATCCGCAAACACATGGGCGGCAACGACCTTACCGACCAGGTCGATGGTGCCCGCTATTTGATCGAGCAGCACGGCATCGACCCCGGCCGCATAGGCATCTATGGCGGAAGCTATGGGGGATTCATCACGCTGATGGCGATGTTCACGGAGCCCGGGGTGTTCGCCGCCGGCGCGGCGCTGCGGCCTGTGACCGACTGGGCTTACTACAACCATTGGTACACATCGCGCATCCTTGGACTGCCTCAGGACGATCCCGAGGCCTACCAGCGAAGCTCGCCCATCTACCATGCCGCCGGACTGGAGGGCGCGCTGCTGATCTGTCACGGCATGATCGACCAGAATGTCCATTTCCAAGACACGGTCCGACTGGCGCAAAGGTTGATCGAACTGGGCAAGGAGAACTGGGAAGTCGCCTTCTACCCGAAGGAAGATCATGGATTCGTTCATGCCTGGTCGTGGGCGGACGAGTACCGACGGATCTTCGAGCTGTTCGAGGACAATTTGAATTCCCCGACCGGGCCGCGGCCCACACGATGAACACGCCAGAGCAGGAGGAGACATGGCTGCCGATCCGGTGAGAGAATTCGAGGCGTACCGGGATGAACTGTTGAGCCTGTTGGGCGCGGATGATCCGCTGGATGTGATGGCGTACGCGCCGGCGAAGCTCGAGGCACGTCTCAAAGGCATCGATGAATCGATACTGGCAAAGCGTCCGCGTCAGGGCGCGTGGTCAGTCAAGGAAATCCTTGGGCATCTTGGCGACACCGAGTGGGTGTATGGCTACCGGATGCGGATGATGCTGAGCCACGATCGGCCGCCGATTGCCGGATACGATCAAGACGTGATGGCAGCAGGAATGGAACATAACCAGCGCCCGTTGTCGATGTTAATGGAAGAACTGCGCCGGCTTCGTGGCCTCAACCTCGATCTGTACCGGCGTACGAAAGGCGCGGCCTGGCAGCGAGCCGGCCTGCATTCGGAGCGCGGTGAAGAGAGCGTGGATCTGAGCATCCGGCTACTGGCCGGTCATGACCGGCGGCACCTCGCCCAAATCGAGCGGACGCTGAAAGCCGTTGAAAGTTGAGCGGGGTCGATGAAGAAGCAAGATCTCGATACCCCGGCTCTTGTGATCGACTCCGCGGCACTAAAGCGGAATATCACCCGGATGCAAGAGATGGCCACGGGATTGGGCGTCCGGCTGAGGCCCCACACCAAGACCCACAAGTCGCCCCGGCTGGCGCGGATCCAGGCGCAGGCGGGCGCTGCGGGCATCACGGTGGCCAAGGTGGGCGAAGCGGAGGTGATGGCTGAGGCCGGGATTGACGATATCCTCATAGCCAACCAGATCGTCGGCGCCCAGAAGGTCGCTCGCCTGGTAGAACTGGCGCGGCGGATTCGCCTGGCGGTGCTGGTGGACAGTCAGGAGGGTGCGGCGCTGCTGGAACGCGCTTTACAGAAGGTGGGCATCGAGCTGGACGTATTGATTGAGGTGGACACCGGCAAGCGCCGCTGTGGACTTTCCGACCTGGAAGAGATCATCGAGCTGGCCGGGTCGATCGCGGTCAGCCCGCACCTGCGTCTTCGCGGTGTGGAAACCCACGAGGGTCACGTACCCGCGGGCGCGCAGAGCGCCGGTCAGATGGAGGAGCGGGCGCTGGCCGCGGGCCGCCGGGTCGTCGAGGTGGCGGAAACGCTGCGTGGCTTGGGTCACGCGATAGCTGAAGTCAGCGTCGGCTCGACGCCGGCCGCACCGTGGACCGCCTCGGTCGCCGGGATAACCGAGATGCGGCCGGGAACATACGTGTTCAACGACGTGAACCAGATGGCCATCGGGCAGGCCGAGCCGCGGGACTGCGCACTCAGCGTTCTGGCGACGGTCATCAGCCGACCCGCGTCAGACCGCACGGTGCTCGACGCGGGCAGCAAGTCGCTGTTCGCAGAGCCGGCACGCCGCGGCTTCGCACTGACGGACTACGAGGGCTACGGCTACGTGCGGCAGTCACCGGGCGCGCGGATAACTAGCCTGAGCGAGGAGCACGGCGTCGTTGAGCTCGGTGCAGACCTCAGCTTTCCGGGAATCGGCGAACGCGTGGAGATCATTCCGAACCACGTGTGCCCCGCGGTCAACCTTCACGAAGAGTTCTATCTATGTGAGGGCGATGAGGTCGTCGATGTCTGGCCGATTGCGGCCCGCGGCAAAATCCGTTAACCAGCAAAAGTAACGGCCAGGTAAACCATGATCTCACCTGGCCGTTGCGTTTGTCTTGTCGCCGAGCCGAATCTCTACTGACCTTGTGGCATCACTCCACCCGTTACACGCTTCACTTTTTGGCCGGCGGCCAAAGTCGCGCCCTCTTCCACACCATTGATCAAAGCGAGAGTCGACAGCGAGGCGGTGGAGGGGTAACGCTGGGCGAATTGGTCGAGCGTCATTCCCCGATCCAGCGTGACGATCTCGATGCGTCGCGGCTGGACGTTGAGCGCCTCGCGGTCCGTCAGGCGATCGAAGCTGCCCAGCGAGCGCTGGAACACCGTGTCGTAGCTGCCCATTCGTTCGGCTGTCGTGTATCCCAGGATCTGGTATACGCGGCCAGCGTATTCGATGAAGACGACCAGCCCGCGTAGCTCTTTGCCGTCCTGGGTCGTCACGGCGAAGTAATCCCAGCGTGCGGGTAAGCCGTTGACGGATCGGCGCGAGGTCGATCCGCGCCGGATTCCTTCCTTCCCGAGAAGGCTCTCGGCGGCGGCGTTGGCGGACCCTCCTTCGGCCAGTGTCAGCTGAATGACCGCGTCTTTCTCCTGGCTGAGGGCGGCCACGGCTTGCGGCATGTTTTGAGTCTGCCAGCCTTCCGGGAAGTTGATCTGGAACTCGAGGTCCGGGTGAAGGAACAAGCTGCCACGGAAGAAGCCGTTGCGTGGGTTCTCTCCAAAGACGATGCCGTCGATCCGACTCAGGTAGCGATCGCGCCCGACGGTGCCGCCGCGCGAGCCACCACCTGCAGCGATGGCCGCCTCTATGCGCTCGCGCCGTTCGCCGGGATCGGGGTGCGTGGAGAGCCAGCCGGGCAAACCGCTACCTCCTGCCGCTTCGCTGACGCGGCCGAGCATGATGAAGACGTCCACCATCTCCCGCGGCTCGAAGCTTCCGCGCATCATGTAGCGAAGACCGAGATCGTCGGCTTGCCGCTCGTCATCTCGACCGAACTTCAGGAATAGCAGGCCCAAGCTGGCACCGAGTAGATCGCTGGCCGCAGCGATCTCTGAAACGAAGATGGAGCCGATCCCGAGGCCGAGCTGGGCGAACTGGGCGCGGCTCAGCTGCTCGGCTGAATGGCGAGCGGTGACATGACCGATCTCGTGCCCGAGCACCGCCGCCATCTCCGCCTCGGAGTTGAAGTACCCGAGGATCCCGCGCGTCATATAGATCGGACCGCCCGGCAATGCGAAGGCGTTGACCACGGGATCATCGACGACCTTGAAGCTCCAGGGGAGGTTGGGGCGCTCCGACTGCGCGGCCAGTTTCAGGCCCATCTCGCTCACATAGGATTGAAGGCTGGCATTGTCATAGAGACCGAGAGAAGCATCCACCTGTTTGGCGTACTCCAGGCCCATCTGGATCTCTTGGTTCTCGCTGAGCAGGATCAGCTGCCTTTCCCCGGTCGCTGGGTTAACGGGACAGCTGGTCAGCGTGACGGTAGCCAGGGCCACGACCGGTACAAAACGAAGTCGACGTGAGAACTTTTTCATGGACGGGTATCCTGTTGGGTTATCGTGTCGCCTGTCATGGAATAAGCCGGACCTCTCTAGCGCCCTGGTAAGAGATCGGCATGGCCATCGCCATACTGAGCACCTCTAGCTCACCCTCCGCTGAGCTCGTTGTTCGGTAGCCCAGCATAACGCCGCGGGCTGGATCCCAGATGTAGCGAGTCACGGCTTTGCCCTTCAAGACCATTTCGATCTCACCCGGCGCACCCACCGGCGTGCCGCGGCCGCTCGTCATCGTGTTACCCTCGGAAACGATGATGCGGGCCGGCCGGCCGTTCCAGGTCGTGTCACCGGCAAAGGTGGCGGTCCCCTCGTAAGAACCCTCCATTGACATCGTCGTCTCCGACATCTGGGTTGTCGCGTGACTCCACGAATCGGCCGACTCTTCGCCGGTTGGTGGAAGCGGGAGCAATAGGTCCGCGAAGATCGCCGCCGGGTCCGCGCTCCCCTGGAGCGCGGCCGGGATCTCCGGCGCTTCGGTTACCGTGATGATGCCTTGATCGGACAGCGTGCCGGTGAAGGCGCGACCGATGAGCTCTCCGCCTTGGATGTGCTCGGCTTGGAAATCGCCACCCGCCCAGATATCGAGTGTTTCGAAGGCAACCGAGACCCGGCGGCCGCCGGCGCTCATCTGGCCGATCTCCAGCCGGAGCGTCGCCTTGGTGGAATCGCTGGAGCGCTGCTCGCCCATAGGAGTTTCTATCAGCAGGCTCCCGCGGTCGATGATCTCGTAGTGGAGTGGCCCAGGCGTGGGCTGGAACTCGTAGATCGGGCCGCTGGAACCTGCGCAGGCGGACGCGACAAGGCAGGTTAGCGCTGACAAGAGTAGGCGGTTAAACATGGTCCCTCCTCCGCCCAGGTCGACGACCTTGAGGCGGTGTGGCAGTTGGTTTAGCTTGCGGGGCGGCACCATCCTGAATGCACGGTCCGCCCAGCGCCTGAAACCGTAATGGGGTAAGCCTCCGTCTATAATAAGGGGGAGGCGGCCCACGGCGGGAGCCGGGGTCTGTGGCCGGACTAAGCGTCGCAAGAGAACGAGCCCAAGATGCCGGACGGCGAGAAAAAGTACAAAGAGGGCATAGCCTACGGGTTGTGGGCTGGCTGGTTGGTTGGCTTCGGAGGGCTTCACCGGCTTTACCTGGGGAAGTACGGGACCGGCTTTCTCTGGCTGTTCACCTGGGGGTTGCTGGGGGTCGGCCAGCTGTACGATCTGATCAAGATGCGCCGTCACGTAGATGAAGCCAACCTGCTGGAAGAGGCTCGAGCCATGCGAGCGGTGCGGGCGGCGCGGAAGGAGCGCACGCCGCAGCAGATGATCTTGGACGCCGCCATGCGCGAGGGCGGGCGTCTGACCGTAACCCAGGCTTCGATGGTTACCGGCTACTCGTTCGAGCAGGCGGAGCAGATGCTCCGCGAGATGGTGTCCAGCGGCTATGTCGATGTCGGTAACGAGCCCGACAGCGGGATCGTGGTCTATTATTTCCCGGAATTGAAAACGCGCCCGCGCCTCAAGTCTGAAGGCCTGTAACCGTTTAACTGCTACTCGCGGCGGCCCAACACCGCCGTCAACTCCACGACTTGTTCTCCCCGACGGACCTTGATCGCTACGGTGTCGCCTGGTGCATTCTCACGCAGTGCGTACGTGTAGTCGTATATGTTGGTGATTTCCTTTTCGCCAAACGCGATCACCACATCGCCGCTCTGGAGGCCCGCCTTCTCGGCCGGGCTGCCCGCCCGCACACCTGAGATCCTGAGCCCGCCGCCCTCGACCTCTCCGAAATCCGGGATCGTGCCCAGGTAAGGTCCGTAACCGCCACCGCCTTGCGGCTGGGGCCGCTCCTGCTCGACGAGA
>JBFJOD010000140.1:0-8211 GCA_041617795.1 Gemmatimonadota bacterium
GAGCTGAAGGACGTGTCGGCCAGATCGGACAAGAACGCATCAACCAACCCTGAGAACTCCCGTGCCACATCGCTCTCCGGGCGAGCGGCATCGACCAGACGGTTAAGCGGCATCTGACTGGTGTACTCGCGACTGGACGGTCGTTCGTAGTATTTGACCGGTTCGACCACATCGGCCAGCGTCTTGAGCGCGTCGATGGGCCCGTAATTGGTGAGCCGTCTGAGCATCGGGTCGTAGCTCGAACGATGGGTGAGTCCGAGTAGATCCAGCCGTTGGCTGGTCACATTGAGGCGGCGATACATATCGTCGGTATCCTGAACGTCGGCCGGCGACCAGAGCCGTTCGGCCACCGCCGCGGCACGTGGCCAGATGCGCGAGTCGATGGTCTCGAACGTGACGAACTCGGCCCACATGCAGGCCTCTCCGCCCAGCACGCGACGCTGCTCCTCCGAGCTCAGGTTCGCCGCCTCTCCGCTCAGCGGATCCACGGTGTAATGCAGCGAAGCCGGTAGTATGTGATCCAGATAGTAGCCGTTGGAGAGAATGCCCGAGTAACCCTGTTGCGCGGATTCAGCCAGCGACTCCTGGCCGCGCCACGATTGAACGACGATGTCCTTGGGAAGGTCGGACTGAAAGATCTCATCCCACCCTACTATCTTCTTGCCGTGCCCTGTGAGGATCGCCTGGACGCGGCGATTGAAGTAACCCTGGAGCGCGTGGTTATCCTGCAACTGGTTATCACGCATGAACTTCTGGATCTGGGGATTGGCGTCCCACTGCTTTCCGTTGACCTCATCACCGCCGATGTGCAGGTAAGGGTCCGGGAAAAGCCCGGCCATCTCGCCCAAAAAGGCGTCGAGAAACTCGTAAACCTCCTCGCGCGTCGGATCCATCGCCGGATCGAAAACTCCCCAACGTCGCTCGATGGTATAGGGACCCGGCGCACTAGCCAGCTCTGGGTGTCCCACGAACCAGGCCGTGGTGTGACCCGGCATGTCGAACTCAGGCACAACACGGATACCGCGGTCACGGGCATACTCGACGATCTCACGCACGTCAGTCTGGGTAAAGAATTTCCCATCTGACCCTAGCTGGTGCAGTTGGGGGAATAGTTTGCTCTCGATACGGAAGCCCTGGTCTTCGGTAAGGTGCCAGTGCAGCACGTTCATCTTGAGTGCCGCCATTCCATCGAGGTTCCGCTTGATCACCTCCGGCGGGATCCAGTGGCGCGCTACATCGATGAGCAACCCACGCCACGGGAATCGAGGGCGGTCCTCGATAGTGACGACTGGCGCTCTGAATCCGTTGTCTCCAAGTTCCACCAACTGCAAGAAAGTTTCGATGCCCCTCAGCACACCGTAGGGAGTCGGCGCCCGTAGTCGGGCGCCAGCGCGGGTCACGACCAGCTCGTACGACTCGTCCTCGATCGCGGATTGCACTTCGGAGGCCGGTCCTTCGCATTCGATCTCAAGCGTCGCCCTCGCCCCAGCCATCGTCATTCCGAAGTAGATCCCCGTCTGGCGGGAAAGCCGGTCGACCAGACGCATCACCGCCCGCTCGAGGCGCGCATCACTGTGACGTACTAGATCAACACGGAATGTCGAATCGATGGCCAGATAACCGCTGCCATAGGATATCATTGCCGGCACTGGCATGAGCGTATGGACGCGCGGCATCTGCTGCACACTCACTTCATCCGGCGTGTCGAGGCCGGATGCGATTGCAACGACAACTACGATCGCCAGCAGCGAAGGAAGCCGTCCCGCGTTGATCATCGTTCGATTCCCTTTGCCAGGTTAACCTAGACCACAAGATGAATGGCTCCAGATCACTCACCCGAACGCCGTACCAGTAATCGTGTGGGCCGTAAGGGCGGTCTATCGCGTTGCCGGCACGCCTTTCCTCAAATGCGCGTTGAACCACTCGAGCATTCGGCGCATGAAGTCCAACCGATGCGCTCGCTCCAACAAACCGTGTGGCTCACGCGGATACAGCACCAGCCCACTTGGAACACCTTTGATGCGTAAAGCCGTGTACATCTCGATCGACTGTCCGGGATGAACGCGCGTATCAGCCAGGCCATGGCCGACAAGTATAGCCGTGTTCGTCTTGTTGATATGCGCCAGCGGCGAGCGATCCCAGGCGAGGCCGGGATCATCGAACCACCAAGTATCCCAGTGGACGATAGACATCTCGTAGGGAATGTCCGTGGTCCCGGTGAACGACACCCAGTTCGAGATGCCGGCATATGTGATCGCCGCCTTGAAGCGATCGCTGTGCTTTGTCCCCGCCCAGGCCGAGAAATAACCGCCGTACGAAGTACCGCTGATCCCAACCCGCTCCGGATCGACCAGACCCTGCTCGTCCAGGTAGTCGATCCCGGCGATCACATCCAAGAACTCCTTGCCACCCAGGTCGCGATGGTCGCCCTTCGCAAAAGCGACGCCCCGTCCGCCACTGCCGCGGTAGTTGGGCATCAAGACGGCGTAGCCGTTCGCCGCCAGTAGCTGGGCTGGGTAGAGGGCCCGGGTCGTCCAGCCGTCATAGCTTGTCCCCTCCGGGCCGCCATGCGGCAATATCGCCAGCGGATACCGCACTCCCGCAACCTCGTTCAGCGGACGCACCAGCACGCCTTCGATCCGCCAGCCGTCGGCGCCCATCCATTCGATCGTCTCCTGGCGCGCCAGTCTGGCATCGGCTAGCCAGGGGTTATGCCGGGTGATCCGCTTCAACCCGCGCTGCTTGACCGAGCCGACGTAAACCTCATCCGGGTGGCTCGCCGTGTGCACGACCGCCGCATAACCGCGGCGCTGGCGGTCGAGGCTGACGCCCGTGAATATTTCCGAGCCGCCACCAGCCAGTTGCTCGATCCGGCGGTCGCCGGTGTTCACGGCGTTCAGAGTCGTCCGAGTTCCCTGCCCGGCTACGAATGCGATGGTCTTGTTGTCGAGCCATTCGAGAGACAGGGCGCTGCCCTCGAAGCCGGGCGTCAGGTTTGTGGCAGCACCACCGCGGGCTGGCACCACAAAGACGCTTTGTGCCAACGGATCGTTCAGCGACACGGCACCGATGTAGGCGAGCTGCTTGCCATCCGGCGACCAGGCCATGTCACCCAGTTTGCCCGCTGTCTTGGTCAGGTGTTGGAGTTCGCCACCGGACGCAGCCGCGACATGGATCTGACGATTCATGTAGCTCGCATCGACGTCGGTGGACTCGGTGATCTGAAGCGCGAAGCCGCTGCCATCCGGCGTCCAGACGAAGCTGCGTACGGTGCGATCCGCCGGCGTCACGGCCCGGCGCTGGCCGGTTCCGACACCTTCTACCCAGAGCCTCACATGCCGTTCACCCTCGCCGGCGACTTGCGCATCATCGCCGTTAGCCCGGCGCTGTTCAGCCTCCTCCGCCTCGGGCTCTCGCGCCGTGTAAGCGATCGACTGGCCATCGGGTGACCAGGCGAACGACATCACGCCTAACGGCGAATCGGTGAGCGGTCTCGGGTCCCCAGCAGCTGCCGGCACGCCATAGACCTGGTTGGCAGCGGCCTCGTAGAGGCGAGCGCTGAAGGCGAGCATGCTGCCGTCAGGCGACCACTGGGGGGAACTCGCGCTGTTCGGCGCCGTGATGATCGCGCGCGCGCTTCCGCCTCCGGCCGGAACGATCCAAAGCTCGCTGCGCGGCGGCCCGAATGCTTCACCGTTGGCGCGCGGCTTGATGAGTGTATAGGCGACCAACTTCCCATCCGGGCTCAGCGCCACCGTCCCGATTTCCTCGATCGCAACGATCCGCTCGGGCGTCAGCCCCTGCGCCAGCAGGGCCGGCGCCATCAAGATCATGAAGATCAGATTCGCGTTGAGGATCCGACCTGGTTTTCTCAAGCGTTTGCCTATCAGCATCTCGTCCTCCTATTGAGCACCATGAGCCCTGGCTGGGTACTATAGCTAGCCACCCATCTGCTCTTTTTTCCATGCCTGGCGACTCATCAAGACCAGCGGCTCCAGATTGCCGCGCCCAAGCCGTGAGTTCAGCGCCGTAATGCGTCGCTCAGCGGTAATTTCAGCGAAGCGAGCTTCCGCGGCATCGAGCTGGCCCGCAAGCACGGACATGCGCCCAAGCTCCGAGTCGGTGGGTCGGCCGTCGTACCCGTTAACGCTGCCATACAGTTCGCCGATTTCCTCCCGCAGTTTCTCCTCACCGGACAACTGGCCCGCCTCGCTCGTCGCCACGACAGTCTTCCGGAACTCATCCAGTTCGTCGGCATAGTCGCTCAACCGTCTTGCATTGCCGCCACTCAGCTGCGCCGCGCGTTCCCGGGCCTGGTCGCGCAGATCGATCGTCGCGTCGACCACGTAGGTCAGGCGCTCCAGCATCTCGTACAGCTCGAGCGCCGTCCGCTGCTGCAGCTGCCGGTCCTCGGCCGTATGAGTGGATCGCGGATCGGGGACAAGCATCACTTGCCCCTCGAAGGTTTCCTCTCCCTTGATAAGCTTGAAGGTATAGGCTCCTTCCGGAACACGTGGCCCGGCAAATACCGGCACCAACGTGGTTGCCGGCGGCACCTTCGGCGCGGGCAGGCGCATCGGCCAGGCGACGCGATTGATACCGCGCAGCTTACCACCGGGGATCGTCGTGATCAGCTCGCCGTCAGAGTCGTAGATCTCGACGTTCAGGTCGCCGAAGATGTGTCGCTTCTTCTGGTAATAAACGATCGAGGCCGCCTGCGACGGATTCGCACCCACGAATTCATCATTGCCCGGAAACTCCTGGACGCTGGTGGAGATCGTCATCACCGCTGGTTGGGTCGGCAACAGAGCGACGTCCGCTTCGAGAACCTCCGGGGTAAGGGCCCGCAACGGAGTCACGTCGTCCAGTATCCAGATTCCACGACCATGCGTCGCGATGATCAGATCGTTATCACGGGGGTGGACCGCCAGGTCGTGCACGGCCACTTTTGGGAACTCGGTCGCGAAGCGCGCCCACGTCCCACCGCCGTCCACACTGATGAACAGCCCGAACTCCGTACCCAAGAACAGCAGGCCGGGATTTTCAATGTCTTCCTTGACCACATAGGCATAGCCTTCAACCGCCTTGCCGACTAGCGATTCCCAGGTCGCACCGTAGTCCCGCGTTCGATAGACGTAGGGGTTCATGTCGCCGGTGCGGTGACCATCGAAGGTCACATAAGCCGTCGCCGCGTCGTGCCGGCTCGCCTCCACGTGCGAGACCCAGGTGTTGCGCGGGAGGCCAGGTACGCCACTGACGACGTTCTTCCAGCTGGCCCCGCCGTCGCGAGTCACCTGTAAGTTGCCGTCGTCTGTCCCGACCCAAATCAATTGAGCGTCTTGCGGCGACTCACTAATCGTCACGATCGTCGTGTGGTTCTCCGCAGTCGAGTTGTCGATCGTCAATCCGCCGGACTCTTCCTGCTTCTGTTTTGCCGGATCATTGGTAGTGAGGTCGGGCGAGATGCGTTCCCACGAGTCACCGCGATCGCGCGTACGGAAAAGGTACTGCGCACCGGCGTAGAGCGTGCCCGGATCGTTCGGACTTACATGGATCGGCGTGTTCCAGTTGAAGCGCAGCTTCGGCTCGTCTGCCTCTGGATACGGTTTGATCGTCTTGGTCTCGCCCGTCGATTTGCGGCGGCGCAGCAGATTACCACCCTGATACTCGACATAGACGAAATCGGGATCATTGGGATCGACGAAGGCGTGGAACCCATCGCCGCCGCCGATATTGTGCCAATCCTTTGCCTGGATACCGGCCGGACTCTGCGACGGCCCCATCCAGGTGCCGTTGTCTTGAAGACCACCGTACACGTTGTACGGTATCTCCATGTCGTGGCTGACCTCGTAGAACTGCGCTAGAGGTAGCGCCTTCGACAACCGCCAACGACTGCCACGATCGTAAGAGAAATACACACCACCATCCGTACCCAGGATCAGCTCGCGCGGGTTATTAGGATTGATCCAGAGAGCATGATGGTCGAGGTGCACTCCGCCGGCCCCGAAGCCACCGATGAACGGACTGGTGAAGGACACCCCACCATCATTCGAGACCGTCAGCACGAAGCCCGGCTTGTAAACACGGTTGAAGTCGGTGGGGTCGACGACGATGTAGGCAAAGTAGAATGGACGTGCCTTGATGTTGAATGAACTATTGACCTTCTGCCAGGATTCACCCAGATCGTCAGACCGGTAGAACGCTGTCTCCTTCGACTCGACTATGGCGTAGACCACGCTCGTTCGGGTTGGCGCGACGGCTACCGCGATCCTTCCCTTCTCGCCTTCCGGCAAGCCGGTCGTCAGCTTACTCCATGTCGCACCAGCATCCGTCGACTTGTAGAGTCCGCTGCCGCTGCCTCCCGATTTGAACGACCAGGGCCAGCGCCGGAACTGCCACATCCCGGCATAAAGGATGCGGGGATCCTGCGGGTCGATGGCAATGTCGGAGCAGCCGGTGTCCTCATCGACGAAGAGAACTTTCTCCCAAGATCCACCGCCGTCCGTCGTTTTGTAGACGCCCCGCTCTTCATTCGCATCCCAGAGGTGGCCAGTGGCGCAGACATAGACGATGTCCCCGTTCTGGGTATCGACGACGATTCGCGCTATCCGTTCGGTCTTTTCCAGTCCTTTATGTTCCCACGAATCGCCGCCGTCCGTCGTCCTGTAAACGCCGGTGCCCACAGAAACGCTGTTGCGAACCCAGCTCTCACCGGTGCCCACCCAAACCGTCTCATTGTTCGATGGATCGATCTTGACGGCACCGATCGACTGGGTGTAATCGTCGAAGATCGGCTCGAACGTGATACCAGCGTCCCGCGACTTCCAGACGCCGCCGCTCGCCGACCCCACATATACGGTGATGGGATCCTCGGGAACAGCGTCGAGCGCCGCGATGCGCCCGCTCATCACTGCCGGCCCGATCGCTCGCGCCTCTAGACCCCCGAAGGTGGCCGACTCGATCTGGACCTGCGCATCCGCCACACTGGAAAAAAGCGGCACGGCGATCCACAACGCCGTGCCGCGCCGCAGCCAACCTAAGGCCCTGCTCATCGCGAACTCCTTCTCCCGGTTTTCTCGCTAAAAGAAGAAGGCCAGCATCGCTGCTGGCCTTCCTTGCTTCGTCGTCTACTTCTTCGATTCGGCCGCCGCCTTCTTCGGCATGCTGAACGACGCATCATCGAGCGCCGTATTCAGCTCGACCTTCTCGATCGTTATGACATCCTGCGCAGGCATGCCCTGAGCCTGGCTCGTTATCGAGTGCGCCATCATCAATCCGCCGACTCCTTTGTAATCGCTCAGCGTCACTTCGTAATTGATGATGTTGCCCTGCATATCACGCGAACCCGTGATCTTGATTGGCACGTAGTGCTCGCTGTCCAGGTAGTAGTACTGAACGTCTCCGTTCTTCAAGGTCACCTTCACCTTGTACGCCGGCGTGCCGTCCGCGTCTTCCTTGCCGACCAGCTCGAGCTGATGCCCGTCGTCCTTGTAGCCCATGAGCGGGCCATCGAGGTCGGATTCCTGCTTGATCTCTTCGGCCATGAAATCCGGCATGACCTCAGGCTCCGTCTTGCCCATGAACGGCATAAACATCCACGCGGTCTGTCCGTCGTAGGCCATGACCCCCGTCATTCCCTGGACGGTGAATTCGACGCGGATCATGCCGGGCCGCTTGGCCATCATCACGAAGGGCGCGTCCATCCCGGGACCCATCATCCGCTTGCCGGTCGCCTTGATCGACTGGACGTCGTTCCAGGCATCCAGGCCGCCAACGGCCTCGTAGTAGTTGTTTAGAACGTCCTGCAGGGACGCCTGCTGCGCGGTCGCCGGCCCGGCCAGCAAGATTCCCGAAAGGGCCAAAAGAGCAGCTTTCTTCAGCATTTTTCCTCCTTTAATGGTGCGGCCGATAGGGCCAAACTGGCCTGTTTCCGGCCGCCAAAGCGCCGCTTCCGAGACCCGGAACCGGCGATACGGCGACGGGAAGATGCCCGAGTTCACTACGTCCGGCAAGCTCCCTCCGTTTCGGCTGTTGGCCGCTAGTAGCGCTTTCCTACCCGACCACCGACACAGGGGTCCACCGCCCAGCGCAGCCGCGAATGAAAAGCGGGCCCGCTGTCGAACGACACGGGCCCGCTCGAGACTTCACGCCGCGAGCGCTCGCATTGGGAGCGCTCGCTGGTCTGTTCAGGTGCTCTTCTTGGGGAAGTCC
>JBFJOD010000141.1:0-8077 GCA_041617795.1 Gemmatimonadota bacterium
GTCGCTTCCAACTTCGCGCTGGTTGATCATGCAGCTCTGGTGACGATGGATAAACTCGATCGGCTCCTCGATGGTGATGATGTGGCCGCGGCGCGTCTTGTTGATGTGGTCGACCATCGCCGCTAGCGTCGTTGATTTTCCAGACCCGGTCGGCCCCGTGACCAGGAAGAGCCCGCGCGGCCGATCAGCCAGCTTCCGCAGGATCTGAGGCAAGCCCAGTTCCTCGAAGCTCCTGATGTTGAACGGTATCAGCCGGATGGCCAGCGCAACACAACCCCGTTGCCTGTAGGCGTTGCCACGAAAGCGGGCCAGATTCTGGATCCCGAAGGAGAAGTCCAGCTCATCCTCCTGCTCGAACTTCTTCTTCTGACTCTCGGTGAGAATCGAGTAGGTCAGCTGCAGCGTGTCCTTCGGCATGAGCACCTTGTCCACGCTGGCGTTCACGAGGTCGCCATCGACCCGAAGCTTCGGACGGTCGCCTGCCGTCAGATGCAGGTCCGAAGCCTGCCTCTCGATCATCTCTTCGAGCAGGGCTCTTACGCTCAGTGTCACCATTTGATCATGTGCAGGTTTCGGACCTCCTCCCGAGGTCCACTGTCGCAATCAATGTAAGGAGTTTCGGGCGTCCGGCCACCCTTGGATCCCTTCTCCGGTCGCCGGTACCTCTCGAGGTCTGCTGTCTCGCGCGGCTGGGGGAGGTGACACGGGCCAGCGCCGGGTCCAGGCGCAGGTCCACGTGGCTTAGGCCGCGGTCTCCTTCAATATCTCCTCGAGCGTCGTTACACCTCTGTTCACCTTGGTGAGGCCATCCTCACGCAACGTCAACATCCCTTCCTCGATCGCTTGAGTCTTCATCACACCCGCGCCCTCACCCTGCATGATCATCCTGCGGATCGTGGGCGTGATCGGCATCACCTCATACAATCCCTGACGCCCCCTATAGCCGGTCCCGTCGCAGAGATCGCAACCCTCACCCTTATAAAACTTGAGTTCTTTCTCTCGCTCGGGCGGCAGCTCCGCCGCTTCCATCATTTCACGATCGTAAGTGGTCTCGGCCTTGCAACCCGTGCAGATCCTGCGTACCAGGCGCTGGGCCGTGACGATGTTGACGGCTGACGCCACGTTGAACGGCTCGACACCAATATCGATCAGGCGCGTGATGGTGGAAGCCGCGTCGTTGGTGTGAAGGGTTGAGAGCACTAGGTGACCGGTCAGTGCCGCTTTTATGGCGATCCCTGCCGTCTCCATATCGCGAATCTCACCGACCAGGATGATGTTGGGGTCCTGACGCAGAAAGGCCCGAAGCGCGGCCGCAAATGTTAGTCCGATCTCCGGCCGCACCTGAGTCTGATTGATTCCGCGAAGATTGTATTCGACCGGATCCTCGGCGGTCATGATGTTGACCTCTTCGGTATTGATCTTAGTAATCGCCGAATACAGCGTCGTCGTTTTACCAGAACCGGTCGGCCCAGTAACCAGCACCATGCCGTAGGGGTTGCGAATCGCGGTCAAAAAGTCTTTCTCGGCCCGTGGCTCCATGCCAAACTTCTCGAGGTCAAGCTGAAGATTCGACTTGTCGAGAATTCGCAGCACGATCTTCTCGCCGAACAGCCCGGGCAGCGTCGAGACACGGAAGTCGATCACGCGCTTGCCCATCCGCATCTTGATGCGTCCGTCCTGTGGAATGCGGCGTTCGGCGATGTTAAGGTCGGCCAAGATCTTTACACGGCTGGTCAAAGCCGCTTTCATGCGAAGCGGAGGGCGCATGATCTCACGCAAAGCACCATCGACGCGGAACCGGATACGCAGCTCTTTTTCGTACGGCTCTATGTGAATGTCGCTCGCGCCTTTTTGGACCGCACTGGTCAAAATGCCGTTGATCAGTTTGACGACGGGCGCTTCTTCGACCTGCGCTTGCAGGGCCGTTACAGACAACTCGTCGTCGTGGCCCCCCTCCATCACTTCGATGTCCTCCTCATCGAATTCCTTGAGGAGGTCCTGTAAGCCGTCTTCCGGACCCTCGTAGTACTTTTCGACTGACTTGCGCAGCGAGTATTCACCCGCTACCACCGGCTCGATGTCGTAACCCGTCGAAAACCGCAACTCGTCGATCGCGTCCAGGTTCGTAGGATTCGCCATCGCGACCGTCAGGGTCCGACCCACGCGGCGCAGCGGCAACACCAGATGGCGTGTGGCGATCTCTGGCTTCACCAGATTGATCACCCGTTTGTCGATCTGTTCGATGCGTGAGAGATCGACGGCCTTGACCCGGTACTTGCGCGCCAGCACCCGCGTCAGGTCCGTCTCGGAGACCAAACCCATCGCTACTAGCGTGTAGCCAAGCCGATTGCCATTCGAGCGCTGCTCGCTGAGGGCGCTGCGGAGCTGTTCTTCCGTGATCAGCCCCTCACGGACGAGCAAATCGCCAATCAGATCACTGGATTTCGTTCGGGTCGTCGCCATTTCGATCGGGGTACAGGTACCGAAGCCAGGTCCCAGTGGCGGGGGGAATACAGCAAGTTACAAAGCTGCTAGAAGTTACAGAAGGTGTCAAGGTCCCAGCCATACCAGCGGTCGCAGCCGCTCGAGCGTCGTCGGCCCGATGCCCGGCACTTCCAGCAAATCCTCGAAGCTCCGGAAAGGACCGTGGTCGCGGCGCCAACGCACGATCGCGTCAGCCCGCGCCGGGCCGATCCCCGGCAGCGTAACCAGTTCCCCCGGCGCGGCACGGTTCAAATCGACCTTGCGCCGCCCCGTCTGCCGAGGCTGGACTTCGAGATTATTCCCCCACTCCCGTCCCGGCGCGCGCGCCGCTGCTTCGCGGCGGAGCTCAACGTAAGGCGCCAGGCGTTGTAACGTCTTACTCCCTAACCCAGGCACCCGTTCCAGTTCAGCCAGGCTGTTGAACGGTCCTGCCGCATTGCGCTCAACCGCAATCGCCCGGGCCAGGCCCGGGCCGACGCCGGGCAGCCGATCCAGCTCGACTTCGCTGGCCGTATTCGGGTCGATTCGTTCGTCCGGGGTCAGCGGCTGGCGGCGCCGTTCCGCCTCGGTATACAGCGATTCCGCCACCGCCAGCGCCGAGTCGACGGGTCCGGCCGCGGCCAAGCCGCTCACCTCCACCTCGACACCCGCTGGTAGCAAAAGCCAACGACCGAGCGCCGCCAGCAGGACGAGCAACGAGCTGGCCAGCAGCGCTCTGGTTTCCCCTTCGGTCAGTGTCAACGGAGCTTACCAGGACAGATGTCTCACACACAGGTCGAGCCGGCCCACGCCGCGACTCATGGAGGGGAAATTCGCCGGGCGGCCTCAACGTATTGTCATCGCCCCGTCGCCGGTTTGACGCCGAGTCAGTTACCCCGATAAATGAGCCGCGTCATCACGGTGCCCACGACACCCAAACTGGAGGCTGACACTTTGTCTACGGTATCGTCTGGAGTGTGCCAATAGGGATAGTCGAAGTCGATCACGTCGATGGTGCGGATGCCCGCATCGTTCAGCGGGATGTGGTCATCGTTCATGGTATGCCGGGTGGAACGCTGAAAGATATCTCCAAAGCCCAAACGGTGGGCAATGTTCCAAACCCGGTCTACCACTTCGGGAGCCAATCGGTTGGAGTTCCCTTCTATATAGATCTGCAGATCGCGATCCCCGATCATGTCCAGCAGCACACCGAATCTGGGTGAGTAATCCGTCGGCAGGTTCTGCGCGAAGTAACGCGATCCGAGAAACACATCGCGTCCCAAGCCGAAATCGCCGTAATCCTCTCCATCGACAAGCAGTAGGTCCACGCCCTGCGGCGGAGGCTCCTGCCGCAACATCTCGGCAAGCTGGAGGAGTACAGCCGTGCCGGAAGCGCCATCGTTGGCACCGGGCACGGGTTTCTGGCGATCCTCCTCCTCATAGGCTTGATCGGAGAACGGCCGTGTGTCCCAGTGAGCAAGAAGTAGAATCGGCGGCCCCGCGCCCCGCTGAAAGCGGGCCTGGAAGTTGACTAAGGGCAACGTTTCCCCCGCGCCGGTGACGTGTGTGAACCGTTGGACGATCAGCGTATCGGCCCGTTCAAGCAAATACTCCTCCATCCAGTCGGCCATCGCCGTGTGGCCGGCCGTGCCGGGCACGCGCGGGCCGAACTCGACCTGTCGCTTCACGAGTTCATATGCCGCAGCACCGTCGAAACGCGGATACGGTTTGCCAGCTGAATCGGCGGTCGCGGCGCGATCCGGCTCGCCGCCCGCGCCACCGCACGCAAAGATCAACCAGGCCAGGGGAACGACGATCGAGATCAGCAATTTCGAAGCATGTCTCAACGGATCTCTCCTGATTCGAAGAGGAACTGGCCAAACAATGAGATCTCCAACTGCGTCGAGCCGGGCCGCTGGCCAAGTCCACTCTGGGTGTCGCGCCACGAACCCTGAAGCCCGACGGCGAACGGCGGAACATCGGTCCCGACCGTGACGTCGATGTTGCGGATACGCAGGTCGCTGAATGGTTCGCAGCTGGCTTCCGCGGCGACACCACCCTCACCCGGCTCTTCCAACGGTGCCCCGCCTAGCTGTCGACACTGCCGCTGGTCGTTCTGTGAGAAGCGCAGCGAGACGCGGATCGGATTCCTGAAATTCCCCTGCCGGCTCAACGGCCGCACCCGGCCGTTTATCTGGACCGACTGGTTCAGGCGTTCGCCCAGTGAGAGGCCGGTGGGGTCGATCCGCTCTTCGTCTGTCTTGTTGAGATTGTAGTTGAGCGACCAGTCACTCGTGAGCGCGAAGTCCAAGCTGAACGGGATACTACGGGTTTCACCCAGCCGGTCCTGATTGGCTCCTGGAACAATGCTGCTCGTATTCCTGAGGCTATACCCGGTGCGTACTCCAGCGCGACTCACCCAACGCCGCAGGAAACTCGGCAGCGGCACCCTGTTCCAGTTCAGGTTCACGCTCGGCCACGTCCTCGTGTTGTTCAGCGATTGGGTGATCGGGGTCCATGTCAGAGCGTCATTGTTCGAGTACTCCATCGTTAAGCCGATACCGAGGGGTAGCTGCAGACCACCGCTCAGCGTGAACGTCTCGCCGTCGTTCACCCGGGACGCGGTGTCACCGTCCTGTGCGACGATACCTCCGAATCCGTGCACGGCAAACTGGTAGCGGAGGCTAGGCCGCGACGTCTGGCGCTGGTAGTTCGAGCCAAGGCTACCCACCCATGTAGCGGTCACGATATCGATCCGGTCCATCAAAGCCAGGATCGAGCCCAACAAGCCGACGCGATCCTGGCCAAACAAGACGCGCAGAAAGGCGGGCGTGTTGAAGCCCGTCGACAGCCCGAGGATGCGCGAGTTACTGAAGTCGCTGGTCAACACGGTGTCACCGGAAGCCCCGGTGATAAACGATGCACCACGGTTGAAGCGATACCTGGTGTCCAGCGTCACCTGCGGCGTCAGCCAGGTGGCCAGACCGGGCCGATACGTCCAATTGATGTTCATCGACCGGCTGGTCTCCCAACCCCAATCCAGACCGAGCAGGCTCGCTCGTTCCGCGTTGATCAGGTCACGTGCCCGGGGACTCTGCACAAGATCCTCGGTCGGCACCAGCTCACGCCCCTGGGACAGGCTGAAGCGGCCGGTCAGGGAGGGGATCGGTTCAAGGTTGAGCGTGGCGTTCGTCTGAATCCGCTCGTCGAGCGTGACGACTGGAACGACCGCTGTGTCCCCCGGCAGCTCGATGATCTCTTGGAACCGGCGAGTTTCCGCCTCGTTGTCCAGGTAGGTCGCATTGAACTGAAAGGCCGTGGGCGTCAGTCTCAGCCGCGAATCCTTGATGCCGCCGGGGAGGAAGAAGAACACTTTCTTCAGAAAACCCGGGAAGAAAGGCAACGATACGTCGCCGATGTTGTCCCGGAAGCTATAGCCGGCGGAAAAGCCCTGTGATTCGGTCAGCGACCGCGAAGTTTGTGAAGAACGATCATCGTATGAGAGACGCAGCGACGAGTTGTCCACAAACCAGCCGAGAAATGGGGTCGGCGCGGCCGCTTGTTTGCTGAGGCTCAAATCCATCCGCAGGTTCTGACTACCGGGTGATCTCAGCCCGGGCAGCCGTTCCGCCTGTATGTCGGTGCGCGGCAACAGCACTGGTCTGGTGCCGTTGTCCGAGTAATCGACGGCCAACGGCATGCGTACGCCCCAAACGTTCGGCAGGAACTGCCCCAGCTGCATCCGGCCGCCGATCCGCAATTGATCGCTCGATTGGAACGTGGGTTCGTCCGCCAATTGCCGGAAGTACGGGTTCTCGCTGGCATAAGAGACGTTCAAATCGAGGAAATCAGACGCCCTGACATCCATTCTGATTTGACTGACGATGCCAAGGTTATCCACCGGCACCGCCAGCCGCAGGTCATCGATCCATACTTCGCCAGCCAAGTTCGAGGCGCTGCCGGCGTTGTGCACCCCCAGCGAAATCTGGCGAATCGCCGCCAAATTGGGCGCACGCGAGCGTTGACTGATGACCACGGCATAGCTGCTATCAGCGTCAGGAAAGACATCGACATCCCAGACCTGCAGTACGCTGTCCGCCGAAACTCCTTCCATCAGCATGATCTCTTCGGCTTTCGAGCGGAGCGCGATGAAGCGATCGAAGTCGATCTCGAGCTCGGGCAACCACGCCTGCCGCAGCTCGGATCCCGTTGCTCCGGGTGGAACCTCAGGGAGTGGGGTTCTGAACAAGTAATAGTTACCCGCATTCTCACCCAACTTGAACAGAAAGCGTAGCGGTTGACCTGCCGTACCCCACGAACCCTCGGCACCCAATGCCCATAGCTGCAAACTGCGGTAAGGCAGAAAATCGCGGGGCGTTTGCACGTACTGGAGATAGACTTCCGCACGTTCGTCGGCGCCCAAATCGCTGAACCTCAGGCTCAGCGACTGCTCGTTGATAGTGACTCCGCCCAGACTGAATTGGTCCGTTTGATTCGCCGCCTGGTCTGTTACCCCGGGTGGTGGCGTGTAACGCGGGTCCAGGGTGCTGATCGGACCCACCTCTACCAATCCAGCACCACCGACCACCGATGTCGTGTCCGTCAGTCCGACCACGACGCCGTTGCCCCCTCGTTTTAGCCAGCGCGAGCCCAGAAAACGCAGGCGCGCCAAGATGAGCGAGTTGTTCGAACTCGTGACAAAGGTGAACCGCAGATGACGGATGTTTTGGAATTCGGCATCGGTGACCCGCTCGCGATGATCTGGCCGGCGAAGTGGGACGCGGAATAGCCGGAAGCGAGCGCCGCCCAGCTCCCGCGCGTCCCGCACGAAGTACGGACTCAATGGATCGCCGATCCTGACCGTATATCTGAAAAACCGTTCTTCGCTATCGAGTACATTGTTCTGGTTGAGGTCCTCGCTGTCTTCGAGCCCGTTGTTGCGCGTGCAGTTAGCCGCGACGTCGCCAAGGTTGTACAGCAGTTGAAGCGGTTCAGCCATGCAACCGCTGGACCAGAGACCGATATCGTCGGCGCTGGTCCAGACACGCGGCGGGTCTACCTCGCGGTTCAACCGCCCGACACCGGATGGCTGACCGAGTGAGTCGAGACCGAAAGCGTCTTCGCTGACCGTGCCCATGTCGATGATCAGCTGTGTAGAATCGGCCAGGTCGTCATTAACGGCGACATAGAACTCTAGGAATTCGATCGTGGTGAAATCCTGGCCATTGGCCGAAATCACGCCGGTCATCGCCGCCCACGACGGGCCCGGCGCCGGGTTCGGATTCGGGGCGATCCGTCGGTTCGCCGCCGTCCGAGCCGTTAGGTAGAGAACCGGTTCGCCGGCGGTCCGGCCCTGGATCAGCAGTTCTTGATCGATCTGTCCAGGTTCCAGACGCCCGAGGATCCCTCCGCTCGTCACCGCCTGATCCTGCCAGACCAGCTCACCGGCGGTTGTCTGATCAAAGCTGATCGGTGCGATCGCCTCCGCCCCGGCACTGGTGACGGGTGCCGACCCGAGCCGCCAACCGCGCTGCAGCAGCGAAACCGTGAAACCGGGCCCGCCCTCGAAATCCTCAACGAACGTGACCCCCTGCGTGTTGGTGTTCGGCATCGA
>JBFJOD010000142.1:0-7952 GCA_041617795.1 Gemmatimonadota bacterium
TAAGTTAGTTGAGCCTCGCGGGAAAGTTATGAACTCTCCCCCTGAGTACATCGAGACAGATCGACGGCGCGTTCACCTCCGTAGCCGCAAACTGACATGTGCGATCGGCTAGCCGCTCGCGCAGCAGACATGCATCAACGTTAGGTGGCGCTGACTTGAAACGCGCTCGCCCGTAGATTCCGTTGAGGAATGTTTCGCGGCCGGGCCGCTCCCTTTGGCCGGGCGCGGCCGTTGCTGCGCAGCTGAAACGCAGATCCGTTCGACGGACACGGACCATGAGTGAAGTGAATCACGTAGACGACGTTCACCTCAAGGCGCTTGATCTTCAGGCGGACCTGCCATTGCTCGAGCGTTGGCTGCGAAGGCCGCACGTCGTCCGATGGTGGGGGACTCTGGACCTGCGCGTAACCGCGCTAGCTCAGCGGTCGAGCGACACACACGCCGTCATCACTGCTGACGGCTTACCGGTCGGCTACCTGTGCTGGCAGAGACCGTCACTATCGGAACTTGAGGCGGCAGGACTCACGGACCTTCCTGAGGATCTGGTGGATATCGACATTCTGATTGGCGAGCCAGAGCTCCTGGGCCGTGGGATAGGTCCGAGAGCGTTGGTCATGCTACTTGCGAAACTGCGTTTCGAGGGCGTGAGATTCGCTGGCCTCGGGACGTCGACTTCAAATCGCGTAGCGATCAGAGCGTTCGAGAAAGCCGGGTTTCGCGTATTCAGAGACTTCGAGGATCCAGAGTTTGGGCCGTGCAAGTACTTGGTGACGCAACTACATGGCGCCGTCGAACAATCGGTTGCAGCGGACGGCGTTACGCGCCGCCGCTGAACCGGAGCGCTTGACGACAAGAGGATTGGTGGGAGTGAATGTTTAGAACTAAGGAGGGCTGCAGTCTTATAGTCGGAAAGAACATATGCGAAAGACTCTTGCAGTTCTCGCAGGTGCGATTGTCGGCTCTGTTACCCTCTTAATCGTCGGGGTGATTGCTAATGCGATACAGCCCACTCCACCTGAGTTGATGGACCCGGCAACCCCAGAAGCTGTGGCGCGGCGGGTGGCTGCCGCTCCACTAAGTACTTGGCTCTCGACGATATTCGGACTTGCGCTGGGTGCATTCTTAGGTGGTGTCATCGGTGCTCGAGTTGCCAAAGAGAACATAGTCTGGGTGACCAGCGCAATCGGTTTGACGCTTTCCCTTTGGGCCCTTTATACATTCTACATAGTTTTTCCTGCGGTACTCTGGGTTCCAATTGGTATGCTGATCTCGGCCCTTCTTTTTTCCTATCTTGGAGGGTATGTAGCGATGCGCTCCCGAGAAGAGAACGGTGCTCCGACGAAGAAACTCACCTCCTCCTAAGATCCTTGTAACTTGCAAGGCGGACAATGCACGTCTCCACATTCGCGTTCGACTTGAACTCCAACACTGTTGTCTAGCAAGTGTTTGCCCGACGGCGGCTAGCAATTCGACTCGCCGCCGCGGTTGAAAACGCACGAGGGCCGAACGGCCCCAATATGTCTAAGCGGCATGCGGTCATCGACACTCTGGCCGTTAGCGGCGCGTGCATCGCTTATGTGCTCTTCGAAGCCTTTCAGGTGCCGAAGCGTTGGTCGTTCCTCGTGCTCGGCGTCGCGCGCGTTGCGCCCGCGAACTGCGGCCCGCAGCTTAAAGGCAATCACTTAGACGCCGAGTTGAAATTGACTATGAGTGGCGAGAATAGGTCTGACCCTGTGAAGTGTCCTCGGTGCGAGATGGCGCTGCGATACCAGGGGACCAAGAAGTTCCACGAGGGCACGCAGTGGGGTGTGTTTGGGAACCTCGCCGAGCTCTTTGAGAACCGCGAGCACCTCGACGTGTATGTGTGTCCGCGCTGCGGCCGAGTGGAGTTCTTTTTAGACGGAGTCGGCGAGGAATTCCGGCCTCACTGAAGCAAGAGGTCGTTACCGGCACGCTGTCTAACCAGCGTTGCAGCTGGCGTCGCCTCCATTCGGCCACGGCCTCGGGGCCTACTGCGCGGCGTAGTCCTTGGCGGTATTGGATGACTCATGGGACTCTTTGAAATTGCATTGATCCTGGCTGTGATCCTGGGTTCCCTGGTGGCAGGCTTTCTGTTTGCGTTTGCCGTAGTGGCGATGCCAGGTATGAAGAGTCTGAGTGACCGGGAGTTTATCCGAGCTTTTCAGGTGATAGATCGTGTCATCCAGAACAAGCAGCCGATATTCATGTCGGTCTGGTTTGGGTCAGTTGTGGCTTTAGTGACTGCGACGGCGCTTGGTGTGGGCCAACTGGATCAGGCTGGGCGTCTGCTAATCATCATCGCCACACTTGCCTACCTTCTTGGTGTCCAGTTGCCGACCGTCACCATTAACATCCCGCTAAACAACCGATTACAGGCTCTGAATGTCGACGCTATGAACGAGGAAGATCGACGAGCTGCCCGCCGAGACTTCGAGCCGCGTTGGAACCGCTGGAACGCAATCAGGACGGCTTTTGCGAGCCTGACAGCTGCACTGTTAGCAGTTCTCCTATTCAGGCTATGAAGTGTTACGCGGACTCCTCTCAGCTCGCCGCTGGGCACCCAGACTACCGGACTAGGAGTAGACGCGTGTTCATCCTGATCCGTGCGGTCATCTACGCCACGCTCATAGTCAGCCTTGTACTCCTATTCCTTCCAGCCGACACCCTGTCTTGGTCGGGCGTTACGCGGCCGGGGGCGATGCACGTCGCACAGGTGGTTGGCATGGCGGTGGGAATTGGCGGCGCCGCGCTCGCCTTGTGGTGCGTCATCTCGTTCGCGTTCACCGGCCGAGGTACCCCATTGCCGTTTGACCCGCCCCGGCGGTTGGTGGTGCAGGGCCCCTACCGGTTCGTGCGCAATCCGATGGCCATCGGCGTTGCGTTCGCGATCGCTGGTGCCGCTCTTTACTATCAGTCGGTTGGCCTCATGGTCTTTACGGGGTTGTTCATCCTCGTCATCCACTTGTTCGTGGTGTTCTACGAGGAACCCACCCTGCGGCGCCTGTTTGGCGACGAGTACGAGGCTTACTCCCGTCGGGTTCGCCGCTGGTGGCCGCGGTCCTGAACCGCCCGACGTGTTAATCGCCAAGAGCGGCAGCGCTCGCTCCGCCGCGGTGCTGCCGAGACATTAATCGGTTAGATAGGCAATGACCCATGCAATGTGAGGGGAACAAGCTCCCAGTGGCTTCATCGATGCACTCGCACCGACCGAAGTCACGTGCCATGCAGCTGCGCGTCATCCTACTCCTAGGACTCGCCGTTGGTGTCGTTTCGGGTTCTTGCGCTCCCAGGCAAGTGCAATTGGAATCAGCGTCTCTCGTACTCGAGGGCTGTCAGGTGCTAACGATGGCAACCTCAGAGATACAGTCTGACGTCAGTATCGTGATAGCTGGGGATACGATCGCCGCGATCGGACCTGATGGGAGCTTTGACCTTCCTGCTGATACCAAGCGCATCGCCTGCGAGGGCAGGTACGTTCTTCCTGGCCTAACCGACATGCATGTTCACATCGGCCATCGATCTGAGTTGTCTTCCTACCTGCTGTCGGGTGTCACCTCGGTCGTCAACCTTGGTGGCGATCACGTCGATCTGTTTTCCGGAGAGCGGCGCTCGATTCTCGCACTGCGAGATTCGGTAGCGGCTGGCCAGATTCTGGGCCCAACCATCTACTCGGCTGGCCAGGCATTGGACGGCGACCCTGCGACAGGACCGTTCCAGCGGGCGCTGTCCTCGGTCGGCGCTGCGATGGCCGCCGTTGAACAGCAGTACGAAGCCGGATTCGATTTCATCAAGGTCTACGATGCGCTTGATGTGGACCGGCACCGGGCGATCATCGACCGTGCAAACGAGCTCGGGCTCGCCGTTTTCGGACACATACCGGAGGCGGTCGGCGTCGAACGCACGTTGGCATCCGGTCAAGCGGTCGTTAGCCATGCTGAGGAGTTTTATCCGGCCATCGAAGAGACTGAGGACTTGGAAGCGGCCATCGCAAATCTGGTCGGCCAGATACAGCGAAGCGGGGTGGCCGTCATTCCCAACGGCGCTTTCGTCAACGGTTTAGTTCTCCAATTGGAAGATTTGGAAGCGCAGCTGAGTCAGCCTCAGGTCGCGTATCTGGCTCCCGCGGTTCGAGTTTGGTGGGAGCCGAAATACAACTACTACGTGAATCGCGACGACCCCGCTGGCTTCCTGAACCAGAGTCGGAGAAGGCACGCATGGATCCGTCGACTCGTTCCCGCGCTCCACGAACAGAGCGTCCCACTGCTTGCTGGCTCGGATGCCTCGATCCCTGTCGCTCTACCGGGACCGGCGCTACAACAGGAACTGAAAGAACTTGCCGCGTCAGGCCTGAGTAACTATGAGGCGCTGCGCACTGCAACGGCCAACGTCAAGTCATTCATGTCCGCGCACCGCCCCTGGCGCGGAATATTCGGGACGATCGCGGTAGGACACCGAGCGGACCTGATCATGCTTGACGACAACCCTCTTGAATCGCTGGAAGCTCTGGACGCCTTGCATGGTGTGGTGCTCCGCGGCCAGTGGCTTACGAGGTCCACCTTATGGGACCTGCGGGATAGGGAAACCGAGAGCTTTCGATCCACAAGCGAAGCTCGATAGAGCCGTCAGCGAGAAATGCCAACGTCAACACGCGGTCGACTGCTTGCCGAAGGAGTCCTGATCGTAGTCAGCATCTTGCTGGCGTTCGCCATCGACGCGTCGTGGGCCGAGCGCGGGCGTCGGCAGGATGCGCTGAGAGCCCTTCGTGCGCTGGAGCAGGATTTCGAGGCCGCTTCAGCGCTGCTGCGCCGCGTCTCGAACTCACATAGCAGCGGGGTCGCGGCGGCCGAGGCGCTGCTTGAATTCACCGGACCCGAAGCAACCGCAATTGACTCCGACAGCCTTGCGGTTCTGATGCCGCCGCTGCTCCGCATCCCATACTTCTCTCCATCCCTGGGGTCTCTGGAAGCGCTGTTGAGCTCGGGGGATCTCCGGCTCATCGAGAACGCCGAATTGCGAGCCGCACTGGCAGCGTTTCCAGTGGCGCTGGCCGGCTTGAATCGGACTCAGGACTACGGCGCCCAACTCGTTCTCAATGCTTTCCTGCCCTCCGTGGGACGGCATATCCCGTTGCGCCGCTACGGCATGACCAGCCGTGGGGAGACCTCCTTTGCAGGCGACATCGCGCCCCTGCTGACGAGTCTTGAATTCGAGAACCAGGTGCAGCTGAGGCTGATGAACCACGAGCTTGCGTTGACCGCGGCCGCGGCCGTGGATGAGCGCATCACCAGCATCCTGGAGATGCTCAGGATCGAAGGATCCCGGTGAGCTGCCCGCACAACGCTGGATCGGTCTGCTAAAGGTGGATTCGCTAAACGACCCAATCACGATATTTGGCTGCGGCGACCGGCCTCGCGAAAGCGAGCTCGTCGTTTGGGATGGCTTTGACCGCCTGGAAAAAGAGACAGCGGTCCAGTTCTTCTCGGAGAAGACCTGGCGCGACGTTCTTTCACACTTGCAGGGGCTGAAAGACGAGCCGGTTTTCGGCGGCGCGTACTTCCTTGAAGAATGGACGGTTCTGAGCCGCGCGCCGCTTACATACTACGGGCGAGCCTACCTCGAGTATCTGCGAGAGACGCTCGCGAGCCTGCAACCCGACGAGGAGTTCGTATTTTTCTTCCTTGCGAGTCTGTGTCAAGTGGCTGAAATGGGAAGTCCGTTTGATCAGGATCAAACGGATCTTCTACGGAGAACGGTTCAGCAGACGGCCGAGCTGGCCGCCGCGTCGGGCTCATTCGAATACTATGCCGCTGACATCAGGCAGCAGGCCGAGAGATTCTTGACCGAGACCGCTGCGGATGACAGCTAGCCTGCGCTTGCGACCGACGGGCGCCGCGCGCCGTAGCGAGGCGCCGACGTTCGTTTGGGTTTTGGCTGCGAGCGAACAGCTCTGCACGTGAGGGACAGATGACGGTGCTCGTGGTGGGAGCGACAGGGGCAACGGGAAGGCTGTTAGTAAGGCAACTGCTGGAGAGCGGGCAGGACGTACGGGTGATTGTGCGATCGCCCGACAGGCTGCCGGAGGATCTCAGGAACCACGAGCGATTGTCCGTGATCTGCGCAACCTTCCTGGATCTCGGCGATCTCGAGCTGGCCCGCCACGTCGACGGATGTGATGCGGTGGCCTCATGTCTGGGTCACAATCTTACTCTGAGGGGCATGTTTGGCCATCCGCGCCGGCTCGTTACCGATGCCACTAAGAGACTGTGTGATGCCATCAAAGCAAACGAGTCAGCGCAATCGACCAAGTTCGTGCTCATGAACACGATAGCGAACTGCAATCGCGATCTTGGCGAGCGCCTGTCCTTTGGCGATCAGTGTGTCATCGCACTTCTTCGTCTGCTTCTTCCCATGCACAGAGACAATGAAGAGGCTGCGGACTACCTGCGGACGGAGATTGGCCAGAACGACAACGCGATCGAATGGGCTGCCGTGCGTCCCGACAACTTGATCGATGAGTCTGTGGTCACTGAGTACGAGGTGCATCGATCGCCAGTTCGAGGGGTGATCTTTGGCTCCGGCAAGACCAGTCGCATCAACGTTGCGCACTTCATGGCTGCATTGATCGTGGACGATGCCACGTGGAGCGAGTGGAAAGGGAAGATGCCGGTCATCTATAACAGAATGGGCGCGAGAGACGAGCTGGCTTAAGTCCGGGAGGGCGACTTGATTAGAGCGATGTGTATGGCGCTGGCGCTGGCCGCCTGCGCCACCACGGAAGCGCCGCCGACGCCGGCCGGGCATCAGCCCGCGGAGGAGGCGGCGGTGCTCGCCGTGATGGACGCTTATATGCACGAGATCTCCAACAATGATCTCGCGGCGATGGGGGCGCGGCAGACGCCTGAAGGCATGACCTATCGCATCAGCGCCCGCGAAGACGGCGGCTGGGATGTCGTGGCTCGCCCAAATTCCTATTGGGTCGCGCCCGAGCGGGCGGACGACCGCACTTACCGCGAGCGCTATTGGTCGCCGACCGTCCTGATCCGCGGCGCCATGGCGCTGGTCTGGGCTCCGTACGAATTCCAGATCGACAGCCGGACGACGCATTGCGGCATCGACGTGTTCTCGTTCGCCAAGATTGATGGCGTTTGGAAAGTATCGAACTCGATGTGGACGGTCGAACCGAACGCGTGCGACGAACTGTGGCCCGAGGACTCAAGCATGATCCGGCCTCGCGACTAGCACTGGGCGCTGCGGCCAGGTCGGCCCAGCCCTCGTAAGAAGCTGCATTCCCGAACATGAAAAGGGAGGATCAGGACATGCCAGGTGGGGCGAAAACGACAAGAGCGACGGTGATACCCGGACTTCGTTACGCTGACGCGGCCGCGGCGATTGACTGGCTCTGTCGAGCTTTCGGCTTCGAACTGCACCTGGTGGTGCCGGAGGAAGACGGACTGATCGCGCATGCCCAGCTCACATTCGGCAACGGCATGATCATGCTGGGTTCGGTGCGCGCCGATAGATACGGCGAGATGATAAGACAGCCGTCCGATATTGGCGGTGCGGAAACGCAGGCTCCCTATGTCATCGTCGACAATGTTGACGCCCACTACGAGCGGGCCAAGGCCGCCGGAGCCACTATCGTCCTAGAACCTGAAGACCAGTCTTATGGCGGACGCTTGTACACATGTCGTGACCTCGAAGGTCACCTCTGGAACTTTGGGTCATATGATCCTTGGGGATAAGCTGAAAGGTCGGCGAGATTTCATGAAGTCCACGCGATGAAAGGAAGATCCTTGCATGTCGAACGTTGATATAATTAGAGCGTACTTCGATAAGTTCTTTGCCGGAAAGGCACGTCACTCTGAGGTGAGAAGTTTGCTGAGGGACGATTTCTCATTTCGTGATCCATTGATGTCGGCGGAATCCGCCGA
>JBFJOD010000143.1:0-7700 GCA_041617795.1 Gemmatimonadota bacterium
CGATCTTGCGATCGCGCCCGGCTCTTTGTCGCGCGGAACTACGCGACCAACAGGTTGATCAACCGGTCGGGAACGAAGATCGTCTTCTTGATCTTCTTGCCGTTCATGTGGCGCTGGACCGCCTCCTCCGCCAGCGCCTTCTGCTTTACCTCGTCCTCAGAAGCGCCGCGCGGCGCCCTAATCGTGGCGCGGAAGCGGCCGTTGACCTGAACCGCGATATCGACTTCGTCGGCAACCGCCAGCTGGGCGTCGTATCGCGGCCAATTGGCGCCGCTGAAGATGGAACCTTCGTGGCCCAGGTGCTGCCACAACTCCTCCGCCATGTGGGGTGCGAAGGGCGCCAGCAGAACGACCAGCGGCTCGACCTCGGAGCGCCGGGCCGCGCGGCCGCCGGCGCGCACCTGGTTCAGGTACTCCATCATCGCCGCGATGGCGGTGTTGTACTGCAGGCCGGCCAGGTCTTCCGTCACCTTCTTGATCGTGGCGTGCAGCTTTTGGGTCAGCTCGTTCGTTTCCGGCGGTCCAGCTTCGAGTGCGCCGTTGGCCACGGCGTCCCAGACGCGATCGAAGAAGCGGGAGATCCCGGCGATGCCCTGCTCGCGGAAGTCGCCGCCCTCTTCGTAGGGGCCAAGGAACATCAGGTAAGTGCGGAACGTGTCGGCGCCGTACTGCTCTACGAACTCGTCCGGTATCACGACGTTGCCGCGCGACTTGGACATCTTGGCGCCTTCCCGGACGATCAGGCCGTGCTTGCGGAACTTCTCGTACGGCTCCTCGAAGGGCAGGTGACCCAGGTCGTGAAGCGCCATGCTGATGTAACGCGAGTACATCAGGTGCAGTACCGCATGCTCCTCGCCGCCGATGTACATATCCACCGGCAGCCACTTCTTGGTGCGGGCTGGATGGAACGGTTTGTCGTGCACGTCGGTGGACGGGTAACGCATGAAGTACCAGGCGGAATCGAGGAACGTGTCGGAGACATCCGTTTCGCGTTTCGCCGGGCCGGCGCACTGCGGGCAGTCGACCTCGTAGAACTCCTTCGCCCGGGCCAGCGGGCCGACACCGCTCTCGTCCGGCCGGAACTGCTCTACGTAGGGCAGCACCACCGGCAGGTCTTCCTCCGGCACGGGGACGATCCCGCATTGCTCACAGTGGATGACCGGTATGGGCGGACCCCAATAGCGCTGGCGCGAGATGCACCAGTCGTGGATACGGTAGTTCACTGCGCCCTGACCGCGGCCTTCCTGCTCGAGCCAGGCGGTGATCTGCTTTATCGCCTGCGCGGCTGGCACGCCATCGAACTTCTCCGAGTTGACCAGCACTTCGTCTTCGGTGTGCTCGGTGAACGCGGCCTGCAATTCGGCCTGCGGGTCGAAGGCATCGTATTGGTCGGCCGGTATGACGACGACGCGGATGGGCAGGTCGTATTCACGGGCGAACTCGAAATCGCGCTCGTCGTGCGCGGGCACCGCCATGATCGCTCCATGGCCGTATTCCATCAGCACGTAATCGGCCACCCAGATGGAAATCTCTTGGTTCGTGGCGGGGTTGATCGCTTTGGCGCCCGTGTCCACGCCGCTTTTGCGACCCTCCTCTCCGGCCTTCTTTCGCTCGACTAGGTCCATGGCCAGCGCGTTCCGCACGTACTCGTCAACCTGCTTGCGCTGCTTGGCCCCGGTGATTTCGGCGATGTAGGGGTGCTCCGGTGCCAACACCATGAACGTGGCGCCGAACAGCGTATCCGGTCTCGTCGTGAAGACGCGCAATTTCTTGTCCGGGTGCCCGGCGATCTGGAAATCGATGTCAGCGCCTTCCGAACGCCCGATCCAATTCCGCTGCAGCCGCTTAGTGGAATCGGACCAGTCGATCCACTCCAAATTGTCCAGCAGCCGCTGGGCGTAGTCGGTGATCTTGAAGAACCACTGATCCAGGTAGCGTTGGGTGACCTCGGTGGAGCAGCGTTCGCAGCGCCCGTCGATGACTTGCTCGTTGGCCAGCACGGTCTTGCAGGACGGGCACCAGTTGACCGGCGCCTTGCGGCGCTCGGCCATCCCGGCCTTATACAGCGTCAGGAAGATCCACTGCGTCCACTTGTAGTACTCGGGCCGGGTCACATCGACGACGCGGTCCCAATCGTACATGAACCCCATGCGCTTTAGCTGGCGGGTGAAGTTCTTGATGTTGCTGGGAATCAGCTCCATCGGGTGGGTGCCGCGCTCCAGCGCGAAGTTCTCGGAGTGGATACCGAAGGCGTCGAAGCCGATGGGCTCGAATACGTCGAGGCCCTGCAGGCGCTTGTAGCGCCCGTGGATGTCGGCGCCGGTGAAGGCGTAGACGTTGCCGACATGCAGCCCCTCCGCCGACGGGTAGGGGTACATCATCAGGTTATAGAAGGGGTTCTCGGCCCCGTCGATGTCGACGCGATTGAGCCCGGTATCTTCCCAATGCTTCTGCCACTTGGATTCCACCGCGCCCGGGTCGTAGCGCTCAGCCATTGTACCGCATTGCTTGCTGGTTCATATGCACAAAAGGCGGGGACCACCCGCCTCACGAGTCCGGAAGCCCATAATTAATAAAGGGATACGTCTGGAGATCAATGGCGGCGCCTGATCCGGCCAGCGGACCGATCGAGCCCGACGTGTGCGATTCACCGGTCAGGACCCGTCTCGGGGCGCTGGCGCGGCGCAGCCGGGCTGGGGCTCAGGGGGCTCCGGCTGCTGACGTCAGCAGTCCCTGGACGGCTTGCCAGGGGTCCTCCGTCTGTCGCACAGCGGCGGCGACCTGGTCGATCGTTTCGGGCAGATTGCCCACCGACTGGTAGAGGGACTGGAACAGCGGAAGCCGGTGATAGTAGAGATGCCGCGCGATGAGCGATGCGTTGTTCAGGCGCGTGGGGTCGTAGCGAGCGAAGCCGGGCGTCCGCATCCGCGGTGCGAATTCTCGGCGAAACCGTTCGGCGGATTCGCTCAGCAGCTCGCGGCGTCGCGGCACGAGCGAAGCGAGCGGCAGGTTCTCGGCGTAGAGCGCGTCCAGATCGTTCCAGAGTTGATCAAGGAACTCGCTCAGCAGCACCGTGTCGTCCCAACGGTCGCGTGCCAACTGACAGAGGTCGGGCGCCTCGCGCCGGCTACAGAAGAATTCGATCGCGCCGACCGAGCCCACAAAATTGGCAAAGCTCTCGTTGAACTTCACCTGGCCGGACACGAACAGGGTGTTGTGAGTCACTTCGTGGATCACCGTCTCCACCAAGCCCACGCTGTCCTGTCGTAGCACGGTGGACAGCAGAGGATCCGGCAGCCAACCCAGGGTGCTGAACGCCGAGGTCGTGCGCAGATAGGTATCGTAGTTCCGCTCTTCCAGCTTCAACCGTTCTTTCTCAGCCGCTTCTCGACTAAAGAAGCCTTTGTACGGCACCCGGCCGACGATAGGAAACCACCAGGTGTGGGCGGCCAGTCGATCGACGGGACTGGCGGAAAGGACAAGGGCCAGGGTGTCGCGGCCGATGTCGGAGAACGATGTGTAGCTGTCCCCCACCTGCAGCCTCAGCTCACGGGCAGCGAAGCCGCGAGCTTGCACGACCAACTCCAGCTTGGCGCGCGTCTCCGGCCTGACTGCGGTGTCGTTGAGTATGTCGGCGATGGGGCGGCGGCGGGCGAGGATACGAGCCTCCTCCCAAGCTGCGCGCAACACATAGCCGGGCGAACAGGAGACCAGCGACGAGGCCAGTGTGATCATGACGAGGTAGGCAGTTTTCGGGATCTTCGGCGATCGTGAATATGGCCGCATGTTCGCCGGCCCAACCGGCAGCGGTTGGCTAACGCGGAACATCGGTCGACTCCCATCGCGCCAGGGACCGCAGCGCCCTCAGGCGCTCGCTCTGCCCGAGGCGCGCGCGGCCGACGGCGTCGCGCAACCAGTCGATCGAGCGGTCATAGGTCTCGCGGTCCACCGAGTAAGGGAAGCCATCTTTGCCGCCGTGCGCGAAGCTGAAGCGGGCGGGATCTCGGTAGCTCGCCGGCTTGCCGTAGGCGAGCTCTGCGACCAGCGCCAGCGCGCGGACCGTCTTGGCACCCACACCTTTCAACGCCAGCAAAGCCTCGAAGTCGGCGGGTTGCGCCTGGTAAGTGGCCAGCAGGACTTTGCCGAGGTTTCGTGGATTGACGTCGCGGCGGATATCCACGTAGTGCCGTGCGGGAAGCTTTAGCGAGAGAATATCGACCACCTCGCGCTGAACGATTGCCGGCTTCTGCCGCGCGATTTCTGCTGCGGCACTACGTGCGCCGTCGGACTCTGCGGCGACGAAGTTGAGCACGTATTGCTCGGGCCGCTGCGAACAGATTCCGGAGTGCGGCTCGCAAACGAAGTCGGATACCCGGGATCCCAGCCAGTGGTAACGCCGCGCCGTGCGGGCGCCGTCGTTCATCCCTTGCTGAACCACTGCCCATTCCCCGGCGCCAGTCAAGAAGAACGAATGGTGGTAGATTTGGTGGCCGTCCTGGAGCGCGGCGCTGTCCACTTTGGCGGACATGCGGCTGGCGTAGACCAGGGCATCGCCGTCCAGGCCGGTTCGCGATGCAAGTTCGCGCAACTCGTCGGGGGTCTTCCGAGATGCGCGGCCTTTGCCACCCGCCACATAGATGGAGGTGTCGGCCTCGGTACCGCTAAGCCCTGTCTTTAGGGCACCGCACACCGTGGTCGTCACACCGCTGGAGTGCCAATCGAAGCCGAGGGCGCATCCGAACGCCTGAAACCAGTACGGGTCGGCAAGCCGCTCGAGGAAGAGCTTCGGGCCATGCTCGATCACAATGGCCTCGGTCAGGGCCCGTGCTAGCTGCGTCATGCGCTGAAAAAGCCAGCGGGGTGCGCGGCCAGCGTGGAGCGGCAGGGTCGCGGTACCGGTTCGACGTGCCATCGCCACCGTTGGTCTAGAACTCACCAGGTTGCGCCATGTGCTATAATACTCGTTGGCGTTGCCGGCGATCCAGCGGGCCTGCAGCCGGACACTTTTCGGGTATGGCGGGTAGAAGGAAGTGCTGGGAGAGCCGGCACCGAATCGGCAGCTTGCTGGCAAAGGTTCTGACGAGGGAAGGGACGGCCTTGGATGGCTGAAAAGCGAGAACGTGTTGACCCCGAGGCGATCCGCCAGAGCCTCCTCAAATTGGCCGGACTGATCCACGAGCTCGAGGAAGCTGGGCAGCTGCTGGATTCGACGCCCGAGCTGATCCGTGTGTTCGGCAACCTGCGTTCACAGCTGTTCGAGTACGAGGTGCGCTGTACCGGCCGGCTACTTCCCGAGCCCAAGTATCCACCCGAGGTGTTTGAAGCTCAGCGTATCGTAGAGGAAGCCGCGCGGCGTTTGGAGGAGGAAGACGATGATGACTGGTGGCGCCGTCTTTCGGCCGATCCAGAGAGCGAGGACGACGGCTGACAGCCTCTAGACGCGGATCCGCCCCTCCAGCATCCGGACCGCGTTTCCCGCGATCTCCAGATCGCTGGGTATTCCCTGGTTCATCTCGACCCGGACACTGACCCGCCCGGGTCGCCCCAACAGATCCCCTTGCTCACCCCTGAACTCGCACCAGCCGTCGTGGACCTGCGTCGGAAAGCGCTTGAGATGGACGAGGCCCATCGGTCCCTGAGCGCTTCCGGTGACGATATCCTCGTCTACGCCGTGGAAAGGCGCAAAGAAGCGAAGGTGCCAATCGGACTGCGGTTCCACGGTATCCGTAGTGAAGAACGCGAAAGCGGCCCGCGGATCGATCTCAGACAGTTGTTCGCTATTGAGTGACAGCTTGTTCAGGATTCTGCGATCGCTGACCGATAGATACCAGTAATCCAGCGCCTCGTGGCGCAGCCACTCGCCGGACAATTCATCCTCGGTCACGCCCCAAAGGGCGGCAAAGCTCGAGCGATCGATTTGTATTTCGCTGAAGCTGGGCAGCGGGAGTTGCATGGCCACGCGGGTGGCGCCGGCCTTGCGGCTGATCCGGATGCGAAGCACGCCCGACAGCGTCTCGACGCGTAGCGTCCGTTCCGCTTCGGCGGCGACCGGAAACAGGCCATGCTCGGCTGCGGCGGCGAACGCAGCGATCGTCGCGTGGCCGCAGAGATCGACCTCGAGGGCCGGCGTGAACCAGCGCAGCCGCACGTCAGCGTCGGCCTTGGTTGGGGATGTCAGGAACGCGGTCTCGGCGAGGTTCAGCTGCCGGGCGATCTGCTGCATAGTCTGGGGATCGAGCGCCGCGGCATCGAGGACTACTCCGGCCGGATTACCGGCGAACGCTTGTTCGGTAAAGGCGTTGTACTGAAAGATCTGCGCGTAGCGGTGTTCGATCATTGAGGGCGGGCCAAGTTATCGTTCACACAGCTGGGACGCCGTCTCAATCGAAATCGGCTTCGACGAGGTCAGCCTCGGCGTGGGCAGGATCGTAAGGCGGAGCCGGCTTACGCAGCCGGCGATACAAGAAGAACGACAGCCCGACGCCCGCCGCGGATGCCAGCAGTCCGGCAACGGTCCGGCGCCGCCGGCGCCGCTTCTTCTTCTCCTGGTCGCGCTTGGCGCGCGGCGTCCAGAGGTGCCGGTCGAGGTCAGTCTTGTAGAGGTCGCGAATCGTCCTGCGTCCGTCCCGGCGGCCCACGTTGCGGCGGCGCTCCCCCGTATCCCGACGCGTTCCGCGCTTGGATTTCCCATCGCGTTCGCTAGTACCCAGCCACGAGCGTGCCATCAGACAACCTCCCCAACGGATTTTGGGCTACCTACAATTGTACGGTCGGCAGGGCGCACAGACAGGCGGGTTACGCCAGCCTTCTACTTCTAACCCGGTGGAATCGTCGCGTTCCCCGTCATAAGACAACACGCAATACATGACCGCTCTGTTTCAGATGGCGGCCAGTCGGACCCGGCAGCGACCGGCCGGTCACTTGCCGTTGATTGCTCGGGCGCTGCGAACGTAATACAGGCGCTCGGTGACCCGGTCCCCTTTGTAGCGGCGCGATGCGCTGTCGCTGTCGGAGCGGTAGCGCTTGTAGGGCTGTTCCAGGCGCCGGTAAGTATCAGGGTTGCCGCGCCCTCGCAGGGTTGCCTCGATGAACTCTTCGGAGATGATCCCCTCGGAGTTGTAGCTCATGAGGATGTGACGGGGATCGGCGGCGTTGAGCAACTCGGCGAACGCTTGTTCGCAGCGCCCTTTGCGAGACCAGTTGGAACGTTTGTTTCCGTCCTCGGGCAGGCCAGTCTTCCCCCGCAGCTGCGGCTTGGCCTCGAACCAACCCTCCGCGATGATCTCCGGAATATGGTAGTAACCGACGTATTGGCGGGTGTTGTAGGGCGGGTCGAGGTAAAGCAGATCGATGGCCCCCAACTCTTTCAGCAACTCCAGTGCGTCCTTCTGGTGGGCGCGGCAGTCGAGCCCGGTCCCGACGATCAAGCGCGGCGGCCGCAGGCGGAGCGTTTTGAGCGCGTTGGGCTGCCAGCTCTTCACGTAGGCGGCGTAGACGCCGGTGGTATTGGCGACGCGATCGGCGGCCTCGATCAGCGCGGCGAGCAAAACGAAGTGCTCGTCCTCGCCGAGATAGCCGTCCCGGTACCAGTCATAGATCTGGCGGCGCACCGCATCGATCCGGCCGGCGTTATCGGGCGTGAAATAGCGTCGATCGTGCTCGGCGCCCTCAGCGCCTTCGGGGCAGAAGTGCTCGAAGAC
>JBFJOD010000144.1:0-7665 GCA_041617795.1 Gemmatimonadota bacterium
GCCAAGGCCTGATCAAGCCTGTGGCCAGCCCATTCGGACTGACGTCAGCGATCCCGTTATCCGAAGACGACCAGCTGAAGGCCTGACCGCTGATCGGGTTGCCCCTGGCGTCGCGAGCGACGGCGCTGTACTGACGCGATTCGCCGATCGCCGTCAATGTGTCCACAGTGGGGGCGATCTCCACCGTCACGGGTGCCTGAGCGACCATCAGGGTTGCTGACCCGGATATGTTACCCACCGAGGCGATGATGGCGCTACTGCCGTTGCCGATCGCCGTAGCGAGTCCATTCCCGTCGACGGTCGCCACGGTCGTCGCCGATGCAGTCCAAGTGAAACTCTGGCTCGCAACGGTATTTCCCAGCGCATCCTTCGCCACCGCGGTGAACTGTTGCGTCTCTCCCAGCGCTGCCACGCTGACGTTACCCGGCGTGACCTCAATCGTTGTGACAATACCTACCCCTATGATTCCATCGCCATCTCCACCACCACACCCAAGCACGTACAGCCCTGCAAGGAATCCCGCCGTCACTACGGAAAGCCCGCTTGCCTTTACCATAGATCCCTCCTGGTGATTGCTAGCCTCTGGGACATCGAATTGGACGTTGGTCTCAGCAGTGCGCTGCGAGGTGACCGGCGATGAAACGCCGGCTGGGCAGATGTCGAAGGTTGGCGGGGAGAGAGGACGACAAGCTTAATCGGACTCGACACAGTCGAAGCCGTTCAGCGAAGATGAGACTTACCAAGCTTCAGCTAGTCACAAGCTCTCAAAGCATAGCCCGACAGGCGCGATTCAGCAATCCCGTCGCGACGGGATTCTCGTTCGAGTAGCGCTCATTCCCTGGTTGGTCCTGATTCTCGGACCTTCGCTTGGAGGGAGCGCACCGCCTCAGACAGGTATTCGACTTCTTCTTCGATCGCTGTTAGTCGACGCTCTACGCCTCCATCGGCTGGGCCCTGCGGTTCGAGGCGCCGCGCCAGAGCACGACCGACCTCCGAGTCCAGCACGATACTTACGAGCGGGATCAATAACACCAGGAACGCAACGACAGCGATCACCCACATCATAGACACACGCCTTCCGGTGGGGGCGGGCCGCGGGCAAGCTAAGGCCAGTGCTTCACCGCTGGCAAGAACTGAGGAAGTGGGTCGCGAGCACGGCCGCGTTGTCGAGGCGGTGGGAGGACTAGGCCTCCCACCGTTTGAAAGCCAAACAGACGTTATGGCCGCCGAACCCGAAGGAGTTGCTTAGCGCGAACCGAACCGGCCGCTCGACTACGTCATTGTGGGCGTAGTTGAGATCACAGCCCGGATCGGCCTCGTGGAAGTTGATGGTCGGAGGTATCTTCTTGTCCTTGATCGCGAGTATGCAAACCACCGATTCGACCCCGCCGGCTGCGCCGAGAGTATGTCCGGTCATCGATTTCGTGGAGCTGACGATCAGTTTGTAGGCGTGCTCACCGAAAACCTTCTTGATCGCCTGGGTCTCGCTCAAATCGTTAAGCGGTGTTGACGTACCGTGCGCGTTGATGTAATCGACGTCGGTCGGCTTGATCCCGGCATCCTGCAGCGCTCCGAACATGGCACGCTGCGCGCCTTCACCTTCCGGGGCCGGGGCCGTCATGTGATGAGCGTCGGCCGTGATGCCGTAACCGACGACCTCGCCGACGATTTGTGCACCCCGCGCTTGCGCGAACTCGAGATCCTCCAAAATCAGCATGCCGCACCCCTCGCCCAACACGAACCCATCCCGTGTCGCATCGAAGGGACGGCTGGCCGTCTCGGGGCTGTCGTTGCGCCCGGATAGAGCCTTCATCGAGGCGAAACCCGCCATGGTCAACGGCGTGACCGAGGACTCCGAGCCGCCGGTTATCATGACGTCGGCGACGCCGTCGCGAATCAGCCGGAAAGCGTTGCCGATCGCATGGGCGCTGGAAGCGCAAGCCGAAACCGTTGTGTAGTTCGGCCCTTTCGCCCCGTACTTCATCGAAATCAGACCTGGAGCCATATCGGCGATGAACATGGGAACGAAGAACGGCGAGACCCGTGACGGACCCTTGGTCAGCATCACCTTATGCTGTTCCTCGAGTGTGGTGATGCCGCCGATGCCGCTGCCGGTTATGACTCCAAACCGGTCGGGCAGCACTTCCGGTGCTTTGTCGATGAAGCCAGCCTGCTCCATCGCCTGCGCTGTCGCCACGAGCGCGAACTGTGTGAAGCGGTCAGTTCGCTTGACTTCCTTGCGATCGAGGTATTTCTCCGGCTCGAAGTTCTTCACTTCGGCGGCGAATCGCACGTCCTGATCGGAAGGGTCGAACGCCGTGATGATGGCCGCACCGCTGGCTCCGGACAGCAGAGCGTCCCAATTGCTCGATACATCATTTCCCACCGCCGTGACCAGGCCGGTGCCCGTCACGACGACGCGTCGTTGATCCCTTGATGACATGGGGAGCGTCAGGCCCCTTCCTTCGCCTGAAGGTACTTCACTGCATCACCAACCGTCTCCATCTTCTCGGCGTCTTCATCAGGGATCTCGATACCGAATTCCTCCTCAAACGCCATGACCAATTCCACCGTATCGAGCGAATCGGCGCCCAAGTCTTCGACGAACGAAGCCTCTGAAGTGACCTTGGTGGGCTCAACGCCAAGCTCATTAACGATGATATCTCTCACCCGGGACTCGATGTCTGCCATTGCCGTCTCCTTTGCCTTTTCTCCTCAGATTCTATCTGTATGGGGTATGGACACACGGGAAACTACATGACCATGCCCCCGTCCACAACGATTACCTGCCCCGTGATATAGCGCCCTCCGGGCCCGGCCAGGAAGCGGATGACCGGGGCCACATCCTCCGGGCTACCCAGCTCGCCCAGCGGTATCAAGGCCTGCAGACTCTCGCGGGCTTTCTGGTCCAAACTCGCTGTCATTTGCGTCTCGATGAAGCCCGGCGCGACCGCGTTGACGCGAATCCCGCGCGGCGCCAATTCTTTGGCCGCGGACTTGGTCAGGCCGATCAAGCCGGCTTTAGCCGCAGAGTAGTTGGCCTGCCCGGGATTGCCCATGATCCCGACAACGCTGGACACGTTGATGATCGTTCCGGCACGACGCCGCAACATCCCACGCGCGACGATCTTGGTGAGGTTGAACGCAGCCTTCAGATTGACGTTCATGACAACGTCCCAATCGTCGTCCCCGGTGCGCAGCAGCAGCTTGTCACGCGTGACGCCGGCGTTGTTGACCAGGATCGATACCGGCCCCATCTCGGCCTCGACCAGCTTGACCATCCCAGCAACACATTCGACGTCAGTCACATCGCAGATGAACGAACGTCCGCGCCCTTGCGGAACTTGTGCCAATGCCTCTTCGGCACGACTCGCGTCGCGGTTCACTAAAGCGACTTGTGCACCCGCTTCGGCAAGCTCACGGGCCGTGGCCAGCCCGATGCCCCGAAAGGCACCCGTCACGATCGCGACTGCACCTTGAAGTTCCTGCATTACTTCACACCCTTCTTGAACCGTTCGACATCTTCTGCCCTACCGACTTCCAGGCCCTCCAGGTTTGCGGCGATGCGGCGCAGCAGGCCGGTCAAAACCTTACCCGGTCCCATTTCCAAGAACCCGGTCACACCATCGTCGGCGATCCGCTCGATGCTTTGAGTCCAGCGAACTGGCGCGGTCAGCTGCTCGAGTAGTCTGCCGCGGGCGGTCGCGGCATCGACTACTGTTTCAGCCGTCGCATTCGACACCACTGGAAACCGGGGATCGCGAAAGTCGACTCGGCCCAACTCCTCGCGCAGGCCCGACTCAGCCTCGCCCATCAACGGTGAGTGAAACGCGCCGCTCACTGCGAGGCCGCGGACCATCTTGGCGCCGGCCTCCTTCGCCAGCTTGCCCGCTTGCTCGACGGCGTCGACCGCACCGGAGATGACGATCTGCTGCGGAGAGTTATAGTTCGCTGCAACGACGACACCACCCGCCGAACTGACTCTCGTGCAGATATCTTCGACCACTCGCGCTTTCAAACCGACTATCGCCGCCATCGTTCCCGTCGGCGAGGCCGCCATAAGCTCACCACGCCGCCGCACCAGTCGAACCGCGTCGTCAAACGTCAGCGAACCCGCTGCCGCATACGCGGTGAATTCACCCAGAGAATGGCCCGCCGCGCGCTGGATTCTCCCAGCCAGGTCGTCTTCCAACACGGTCCAGACCGCGAAGCTGTGAACCAGGATAGCCGGCTGCGCATTCTCGGTCTGTTTTAGTTCGTCCTCCGGACCCTCCCAGCACAACCGTGCCAGATCGAAGCCCAGCACCTCGTTCGCGCGTTGGAAGACTGAACGTGCACGCGGGAACGCCTCGGCCAGATCGGCGCCCATGCCGACATGCTGACTGCCCTGACCGGGAAACAGTGCTGCCAGATTGTCCATCAGGAGCCCACTACCAACGCATCAAGGTGCCGGCCCAGGTCAGGCCTGCCCCAAAGGTAACCATCGCCACCAGCGACCCATCCGTGATTCGGCCCTCCTGACACGCTTCGTGCAGCGACACGGGAATCGTGGCAGAGGAAGTATTACCGTAACGGTCCACGTTCACCCAGACGCGCTCCATCGGGACACCTGCATACTTGGCTGTCGCCTCGATGATGCGGATATTCGCCTGGTGTGGCACGAGAAGGTCGATATCGTCTTTGCTCAGACCCGCTTGATCGAGCACCGCATCCACGGCCTCACACATCGAACGGACCGCGTTCTTGAAGACTTCGCGACCCGCCATCTTCACGTACCCGTCGCGTGCCGCGATTTCGGCGATGTCGATGGGGATCGGCTGCGCGCTGCTTGGGGCACGGTGCAGAAGTTCGGCCAGCGTCCCGTCCGACCGCATGTAACTGGCAATGATGCCCCGATCCGGCCGGCTCGAGCGTTCCACCACCGCGGCCCCAGCGGCGTCGCCGAACAACACGCAAGTTGTCCGGTCCGTCCAGTCGGTGATCGCACTCATCTTCTCGGCCGCTACACACAGGGCTCGGTCGATTTGGCCCGAAAGGATCAAGCCGCGCGCCACGTTCAGCGCGTAGAGCCAGCCACTGCAAGCGCCCCAGATATCGAACGCCACCGAGCGGTGGGCTCCGAGTCGGGCCTGGATGTCACACGCCGTTGCGGGCAGTAGCCGATCGGGCGTGGCCGTCGAGACGATGATAGCCCCGACCTCGTCCGGTTCCAGACCTGCCTGATTCAGAGCGTCGAGCGCCGCCCGGTATCCCATCTCGACCGCGCCGACATCATCACCAGCGATTCGCCGCTCGCGAATTCCCGTGCGCTCGACGATCCACTGATCGCTCGTCTCCACCATGCGCTCGAGGTCGGCATTAGTGAGAACCTTCGCGGGTGTCCACATACCAGTGGAGACCAGGCGGATGGTATCGGCCGGCATGCTCAAGCCGCTACGCGCGCAAACTCAAACGGTTGGCACTCCAGACTTATGATCATTGAGAATTCCTAAAAAACGTGTCGCCCCACGGCACGCAGCCAAACAACAATGCGCCCGTCAACCGACGAGATACGGCGACGTGACCCACTGAGCTTTGACTCGATCGTGAGGCCACTGAGCGAACATCCAAGCACCCCAGCAGCGCGCTGGAACCGCTAGAACTCTGTCTCTACTTGAATGACTTCAGCGTCTTTATAGTATCCGCAGGTCGGACACACGCGATGGGGAAGCTTAGGATCCCCACAACGAGGACAGGCCTGAGTCGCAGCCGTCTCCGCCTTATAGTGAGTGCGGCGCTTCCGCTTCCGCGCCTTGGAAGATCGTCTTTTTGGTACGGCCATTTTGTCTTCTTAGCCTCGGATCTTGCTGCGCAGGTTTTGCAATGGCGCCCAACGGGCATCCGTCTCAGCCATCTCGCAGCTACAATCGCCTTCGTTCAAGTCAGCGCCGCAACGTGCACAGAGGCCCGCGCAAGCTTCTCGGCAGACCGGGAAACCCGGTACTGCAAGCAGGAAGGCCTCGCGGACCGCTGGATTCAGGTCCAGCTCTTCCGCCCGCGGGTCGAGCGGGTAGAGCCCAACATCACCTTCCAATTCCGACGTCGTCGGGTCGAACAGCACGCTGAATTCTTCGTTCAGCTCCAACTCCAGCGGCTTTAGGCACCTCCGGCACTGAGTTCGGACTCTCCCGGCCAGAGAACCGCGCACCCAGATCCCGCGGGTCACAGAGCCCTCTGCGGCCGCTTGAGCCCACAGCGGAGCCGCCAGTTCCACACCCGTTCCCTGCCAGAGGGGATCGTCACCAGCGATCGCGCCTCTGACCTCCACCGGCGCCTTCTCCAGACGCCGCAAATCAATTATAAGCACGGCGCCCATAGTCTATTGGGGGCCGCCAGTCCTGTCAACGCGGCAGCCCCGGGCGAAACGGTTAGCCAATTGCCAATAGCTCGCCCGACGAAAAGAAAAATCCTAGTTCCTGGCGAGCTGTCTCATCCGAGTCCGAGGCGTGGATTGCATTGCGCTCTTTGCTCTCGGCATACAGCGCGCGGATCGTCCCCGGCTCTGCCTCGGCTGGATCTGTGGCGCCGATCACCGTTCTCAGGTGAGCCACCGCGTTCTCACGCTCCAACGCCAGGGCGAGAACTGGTCCGGACGTCATGAATCGTTTGAGGTCCCGGTAGAAAGGCCTCTCGCGATGGACCGCATAGAACTCACCCGCCAGTCGGTCATTCAGCAAGACGAACCTCGCCCCACGGATCTGGAAGCGTTCCTCTTCCAACTTCGCCACGATCCGACCCACATTGCCGGCCTCGACCGCATCAGGCTTAATGATTGCAAGTGTATGGCTCATAATGACTTCTAAATAGAGTGTTCGAGTAGTTTCTCAATCAAGTCCGTTCTGGATAAGAACCCGACAAGCTTGCCGGCTTTGACCACCGGAAGCTGCGATACGTGTTGGGCAAGCATCGCCCCGAGGACATCGGAAATCAACTGATCCGCGCTGAGACACATGACGCTGCGCTGCATGACGTCACGCACCTCCGCGTCCTTGGTCGCGGGCGGGCCATCCTCGCCCGGTGGATTCGGGCCGAGTAGCTGGGGCAGGAAGTGTTGAAGCACCTCCTCTTGGGTTATCAGACCCAGCACCTCACCGCTATCGCCGACGACGGGAACCGCTCGCCGCCGGTGGCGCACCATCAAGCGAAGCACTTCCGACAGGAGCGTTTCCGGTGAGACGGAGTGGACGTCGCGGCTCATGAGGTCGCTGACCGTGAGCTCGGGTCGCGGGGTTAGGTCGCGCTGGGCGAGGAGGCCAGCGAATTCTTCCGGCGAGCGGGCTGCCGCGAGTTGGGCCGCGGTTTCTGTCGACTCGAGCAGCACTGTCAACGCGGCCAACAATTTGAGATACCTTCGCGCAGCGGACCGGGGTGCGATGATCAGAACCAGAATCTGCGCTTTGGGCGCGTGATCCGGCGCAAAACGGAAGGGTTTGGTTGCGGTGGCCGCGGCGATGGAAAGATCGGACACCGCATCGCTTCGGTAGTGGGCCAACAACGTGATCGGACCCAAGACGGGAAGCTCGGTCACGTCCGGCCCTTTCTCGACCAGAGCTTCAATCGCCTGGCGATCGCTGATCGTTCCTGCTTCCTCGAGTCGATCGAGCAAGCGGGCGATGCTGGTCTTGA
>JBFJOD010000145.1:0-7430 GCA_041617795.1 Gemmatimonadota bacterium
AAGCAGCGGGTCATCATGGCACTCAAGACGATAGACCCGGACTTCGCGACCTGGATGGTCGACATCACGTTCCGCGTCGAGTAATCCCCGGCCGGCACACTGGAGTGCTTAGACCTAGCGTTCAGGCGATCGCGGATAGACAATCCGGGCGCTAACTGGATAGTGGTCGGACGGGTAACGCCCACCGCGCGAGTCGCGGACGATGGCGGCGGCCTCGACTCGCCAACCCTCCGAGACCAGTACGGCGTCGATCTTCGAGCTTTTCGTCCTTCCCTCAAAACCGTTGAACGTCCCGACGACGCTCGAGTCGGGGTATAGCACGCGGAAGGTGTCCGTCAGCCTGGTTGGCGACGGCGAAATCGCCTTCCCCGTCAGGTACTCCATCGCCGGGCCGTCTTCGCCTTCGTTGAAATCGCCGGTCACGATCGCGGGGTCGGCGGTGACGCGGTCGGCGATCCGCGCGGCCAGCAGTACAGCGCTCTTCTGTCGCGATTCCTGAGATTGGGGATCGAAGTGGACGTTATAGAGGTAAAAGCTGCGGCCCGACCAACTGTCGAACAATCGCGCCCACGTGCATATCCTCCGGACCCGGGTACCCCAGCCCACGGATCCCGGGGTTTCAGGTGTATCGGAGAACCAGAACGTACTCTGGTCTTCGACGTCAAACCGATTACGGCGATAAAGGATCGCCGCGTACTCGCCGGCCTGACGCCCGTCGTCACGGCCAACGCCGATTTCAGAGTACTGTGGAAGTGCCTCTGCCAACTCATCGAGCTGGAAGCGCAAGGCTTCCTGCACTCCGATGATGTCCGGCGAATGCCGCGCGATTACGTCGAAGACAAGCTCCCGGCGGTTGGGCCAGCTGTTCTCCCCATCCTCAGCCGTTCCATAGCGCAGATTGAAGCTCATGACTTTGAGCTGTTCATCTCTCGGCTCGATCTGACCTGCCGTACCGCACGACGCTGGCGCGAGCGGCACTATCGCGAGCAGCGCGCATCCGAACAGCCGGCGCCCGGCGCGGACGATCGTCGTCACACGTGGTCGGCCGAAAACCGCCGGCCTCTGAATCTTAATGACTGTCACGCTTAGAACTCCTAGCGGTCCAAAAACCCGTTTCTCCGCTCACCCACCACCTGGGCCAGCCCAACGTGCGGTTCCAGCCCGCCGCCCTACCGCTGGTGATCCACCCGGTTCATGCTCACACTTAGCCGGCCGCCGGGCAACCCTGGTGCGTCGATCCCCTGTCACGTAACGTGAAAGCCCACCGACCATTCCGGCAAGCCGAGTGATTCCAACATGACCGACCCGGGATCGAGTATCGACCGTCTGTATCGGCAGCGCAGCGATCAATTCGGAAGCTTGCGCGATCGCTGTGCCGCCCGCTCGCGCCTCATCGCCCATAGTCGAATGCTCGTTTTCTTGGCAGCCGTCGCATCTTTCGTCTGGCTCATCGAGCTCGGGCTCGCCGCCGGCCCCTTCTGGTTTGCCCTGCCGGCCTTCCTCGGTCTGTTGTTTGTCTATCTTGTCGTTCACCATAACCGCCTTAATCTGGATTGCCGGCGTTATGACGACCTGGTGCGACTGAATGTCGAGGGGCGACATCGCCTGGCACGCGATTGGGACGCCCTCCCGGGTGTCGACCCGGTCGATGAGCCCGATAGCTACCCAGTGGCCAGCGACCTCGACCTCTTCGGCGCCGCCTCGCTCTTTGCCCTCCTCGGAACAGTAGGTACGCCGCCGGGCTCGACGATACTCAGACAGTGGTTGCTCGAGTCGGCAGAACCGGAAACCATCCGTGCCCGGCAAGCGGCGGTAGAGGAGCTGGCACCGCTGATCGATTTGCGCGAGCGAATCACCGTGGCTGGCCGGCGGATCGCAAAGACCAGCGGGCGCGACGTCGAAACCTTCCTCGGCTGGGCCGAGGGCGAGCCCTGGCTCTTGCACCGGCGCTGGGTCATCTGGACGGCGCGCCTCCTGCCGCTGGTGCCGTTGGCCCTAATCATTATGAACATCGCGGGTCTTGTTTCTTACTTCACCTGGCTGACTGCGCTGGCCTTCAACCTCGCGTTCACCTCTTTGGTTGGACGCGACATACACCTCATCTTCGACCGCGCTTTCGTGCGAGAGAACGCTTTCCAACAGTACGCCGAGATCCTTGAAGACCTGTCCGAGACATCACTCAGAGCAGCGAAGCTACTTGAGCTTCAAGCTCCGCTCGCGATCGACCGGGTGATAGCGCACCAACAGATGAAGAAGCTGCATCGTCTGCTCTCACTGGCAGAGACGCGCTACTCCTCATCCTACTTGCCCATCCAGGCGGCCACGCTTTGGGACTTCCACGTTCTCTGGAGACTGGAGAAGTGGCAGATGTCGGCGGGTCGTCGCGCCCGGGCCTGGCTTGCGGCGCTGGCCGAGTTCGATGCGCTGGCAGCCCTGGCCACGCTGCGACACGATAATCCGGACTGGACGTTCCCGGAGATCCGCGAAGACGGTGAACGAATTGTAGTGGCAACGGGCTTGGGTCACCCGCTGATACCCAATTCCGTGCGTGTTATTAACGACGTGAGCGTCGGGCCGCCTGGCACATTCCTGTTCATCACCGGCTCCAACATGTCGGGCAAGAGCACTTTGCTCCGGGCCATCGGCACGAATATCGTGCTGGCGCGGGCGGGCGCTCCGGTTTGCGCAGGCGCCATGCGGTTGCCGCCGTTGAAGTTGGAGACCAGTATGCGGATTCACGACTCGCTGCAGCTTGGTCTTTCCCACTTCATGGCCGAGCTGAAACGATTGAAGCAGGTAGTCGACGCTGCGCGCCGCGAACGTGATCGAGGCGATGGCGTATTCTTGTATTTGATGGACGATATCCTTCAGGGCACGAACACGGCGGAACGTCAAATCGCGGCACGGAAGATCATCAGTCATCTGCTGAGCGAAGGAGCGATCGGCGCGGTGACCTCTCACGATCTGTCGCTGGCGGACACGGACGAACTGGCAACGGCCAGCATTCCCGTGCACTTCACCGAACGGATCGAGAAGCGACCCACGGGAATCGCGATCAGCTTCGACTACAAGCTGCGCCCGGGCATCGCGACTTCGCAGAATGCCCTCAAGCTACTGGAAGTTGTGGGTCTCGACGCCGACACGCCGATCGGCCCGGCGCAGAGCGATGCGATCTAGCACTCGATCTGGCTCAGGTTGGTACACGGAAGCGGAACACTTAACATCAGGTCTAGCAGCCCGCTCAACGAGCCTGAACAACTCTCTTCTTGCAGGAGGCGACAATGGTCGACCCATTGCTGATCCCGATAATCGCGATCGTGTTTACCGTCGGGGTACCCGCCGTCGCCCTCGCTGCCCATCTCGTACTCCGCCCGATGGTCCGCGACATCACCGGTGCCATTCAGGCCGGCAAGACCGGCGCGAGCGCTGAGATCGATGAGCGTCTGGCCCGACTAGAAGACGCCTACTACCAGCTGGATCAGCAGGTCACGCGCCTGATCGAGGCCGAACGTTTCCGGCGCGAGCTCGAATCTGGCAAACAGGACAGCTAGCCTGGCGATGCCTGAGCAGCGTGCCAGCCGCGGCGGAAGAACTCCCCCGCCCGCAGCAATCTTTTTGATCATCTCGCTTCTGCTACCCAGAACGGCCGAGGCCCAGTCACCGGCCTCCGCCTTCGATACGCTGGCCGCTGCCCTCCACCTGACAGCCAACATCAACCACAACGTCTTCCATCGTTATTGGAGCTCCAATCCCGGAATCGAGTTAGAGCTCGAGACGCCGTTCTACTTCGGCGACGCTCAGGCGGGCTTCCACTTCAACAGTTATGATGGCCGGACGGAGGAACAGCCAGACTTCGTTTCGATCTACGCTTTTGTCGGCTGGGGTTACGAATTGCCGGTCTACGATCGGTTGACTTGGCGCAACGGCATACGCATTGGCACGTTTTTCACGCGGTTCGCAGGTTCGGGCGAGAACCTCAACGAGTTGGAGCTGGCGTCGGCACTCGACACGCGCCTGAGCTATCGATTTGCGCGCCACTGGTCTGCTGAGCTCTCAACTCGCTACCAGGTCGTCTTCACCCACGAGCGCCTGCGCCTGCTCTTCCTGGCATTCGGGTTCAGCTACGCATTGAAGACTCCATTCTGGCTCCGGGACTTCTTGAGGTGAGCAGAATCCCGGCGCACCTTCTGGCCGTCGCCTTGCTCGGTTCGCCGGCTTACAGCCAGGGCCCGGACCTGCAACCCGACCGCCAGGTGATTCGCGCCGAAGTCTTGCGGACCGCCGGCGCGCGCCGCCTGAGCGACATCTTCTTACTGATCGATGACTGGGACGCCACCACCGTCGATGGATTCACTTACACCGCCAGCGCGCGAGGCCTTTCCCCTTTCGGGATTCCGGCGTGGACGTTGATGGTCAACGGCCAGACGATCGACATCGACCTCTTCGCGGTTCGCAGCCTCGACCGGCTGCCGCTGACTCCGGCCGAGCTCGACTCGGTCGTCGTCATCGCCACGCCCTCACTTCACGACGGCGTGTTCGCTCGCGGCGGTGTCATCCACTTCCATGTTTCGCGGCCGGAACCCGGCCACGCGCTGCGCGGCCTGTTGACGGCGGCCAACGAGACGGGCGACCCCGGGCCCTTCCGCTTTACCGACCGGATGACACCCAACATCGACCGAATTGGGACCGATGTATCCGGCAGCCTATCCGTTGGGTCGGGACGAGCATACGCAGCGGCAAGCGCGCTCTGGCGCGAGCATTATGTCACCGACCCGCTGCTCCGAGTCCGAACCGCCGACATCTCGCCGACCCGCTTACCCCTCATCACTGAAGCCGGCGCGACGTTCAGGGCCGGCCTCGAAACCGACGGCGGGACGCATGAGTTGTACGTCGCCCGCTCGCAAACCGACGATTTCTTCTTCCTCGCGCCGCTGGGGCGCGAAGTCCCCGCCGAGAGCCCCTTCACGCACATAGGCATCAGCGGCCGTCAGCGCACCGGCCCGGAGATGGGTCTCCGCTATCGGCTCGCCTACTCAGCAAACGCGCTCGAGTTGCTTGCGAACCGGCTCGATCTGGACTTCGATTGGAAGCTCGAACGTTGGGTCGCGGACATCGCTACATCGCTGCAGCGAAACGACTACGATGCCGCCCTTGGTGCCGGCATCGAGTATGCCTCGGCTGACACCCGGTACAGCCTTCCGGAGAACAGCCTGACTATTCTACGGCTTTTCGGTCGGGTCGAGACCGCGATAGGATCGACCTCAACCCAGACCTGGGCGGTCGCGCTGGAAGCCGGAGCTGATGAGGTGGCGCTGAATGCGAGCCTCAGACAGCGCTGGCGTCCCGGCGACCGTCAGCTGGTCGAGGCTGACCTGGCCTATTTCGAGCAGCTTCCCGAGCACGATACACGCGTCTGGTACTGGCAGCGCCGCGGCTATCTACTACTGGCCGATGCCGGAGTCGAAGTCACATCAGCGGGCGACAGCGACAAAGCTCGCACACTGGCCCTCGACCTGAGCTGGCGCAGCCAGGCGCTGGACGCTCTGACTTTGAAGCTGGGCCTCTTCGCCCGATCACATTCGCGTCTGTCGCTGGAACAGCAGGCCTATCAGTTCGTTCCCGCCAGCCAGTCGTTTGCCGGACCTGTCCGCCTGCTTGCCGGCCAGGGCGGCAAGCTCATCGGCTTGCAGGCCGCTGCGCAGTGGCAAGCGCTTTCACAACTTACGCTTGCGGCACATTACCGCTTCCAAGCCGTAGTGGCGGGCGACGAGCCATACGAATCTGCCTGGCTGGCGATCCCCAAACACCGACTGCGCCTCACGGGTTTTTCGACTCCGTGGGAGGGCCTGAGCTTTTGGGGCGCACTTCGCTATCGCAGCTCCTCCCGCTGGACCGGTTATGATGATGTGGGGGTTCAATCGGCTGGCGCCTACAGCTCCCGCGTCGCAGAAACACTGGCGGTCGACCTGGCAGCCGAGAAATGGTTCTGGCATCGCCGCATGCGCTTGCACTTGTTGTTGAGCAATCTGCTGGACGACTCCGTGCCGTTTCACCCCATCGGCGCCGCCTACGGGCTCTCCTTCCAAGCGCAGGCGGAGATCCGCCTCTGACCCCGGGACTCGACGCCAGGCGCGGCCGCTAGAGCTTCGGACCGGGCTACTTCATGATCACCAGCGCCTAGTACTGCCGGTTCGAGCGGGTACCAAAGTATTTGACAAGTTGGCACAGTCGGTGCGCAAGTTGACAAGCGAGACCGCGCCCAGGCTAATCGCGCGCTCCGACTCCCTGACTCAGTCCCAGCAGCAGGCGACGAGCCGTCTCGCGGGCGTCGTTTATACAGTCGGGGATGCCGATCCCGCGGAAACCGCTCCCGGTGACGTCGAGCCCCGGCAGCCGCCCCAGCTGCTCATCGATGGTCCGCGCCAGCGTTGCGTGGCCCACGTCGTATTGCGGTCCCGAATCCTTCCAACGGAACACCCGGCTAAACCGCGGTTCCGCCGTGATGCCAGCGATATCGCGAAGCTCCTCCCGACAGATCCGCACGAGACCCTCGTCAGCGGCGCGCATCTCTTCGCCGGTCCGATCGCCCCCGATGAAACAGCGTGCCAAGAACCCGTCTTCGGGTGAGCGGTGGGCGAACTTGTTGGTGATCCAGGTGGCACCGTTGATCCGGCGGCCCTCGCATCTGGGCACGAGGAACCCGAAGCCCTCGGGCGGCCGGCCCAGGTCACGGCGCCGGTAGGCAAAAAACACCGTCGCTGAACTCACGTAGCGGATGCTTTCCATCGCCGTTGCGGCCGCCGGCGCGGCCTCTTTCAGTAGACGCGCCGCGACCCATGCGGGAGTCGCCAGGATCACGGCTGCGTAGCCGCCGCGCTCGCCTTGATCCGTCAACAACTCATACGATCCATTCCGCCGGCGAACGGCCTGAACCGGCAAACGTAAATGAACGGTCGTGGCTCCCAAGTGGCCGGTGAGCCGCTCGACCATGCGACCCAGACCATCGCGCAGCGAACAGAAGACCGGCAACGTGCGGGGCCCGGAGCTGGCGCTCTGCGGCGCACGCAACAGCGTCAGCAGGATGCTCCGCCGTTTGGCCACCATCTGGGGGAAGCGTGGAAACGTGCTATAGATGCTGAGCTTGTAGGGATCTCCCGAGTAGATGCCGGCGATCAATGGATCGACGATCCGCTCTACCGCCTCGCGCCCAAGCCGACGACCGAAGAAGTCGGCCATCGATTCATCTTCCCTAATCTCACCCCGGGGAAGCACCAGATCGGCGGCCATGCGCAGTTTCGAGCCCCACGAGACGACGCCGCTAGCTACGTAAGCTGAAAGCTTGCGAATCCCACTCGAGCCCGTGCCGTAGGGCAGCGACCGCAAGCGGCCGCGGGAATACAGCGCCACACCGCGATGCTGATCCTGTGTTG
>JBFJOD010000146.1:0-7351 GCA_041617795.1 Gemmatimonadota bacterium
GACCATATACTGGTGAGTCGGGCTCCGACCAAAGCCGGGCAGGTTGCAAGATGATTTACACGGGTGGCATCGACATCGGTTCGACTTACACGAAGGCGATCATCCTGAGCGAAGATGATGAAATCGTCGGTCGGGTCATGGAGCCGACCGGCTTCAAGCTGGCGGAGGTGGCGGAGCGGGCCTATCGCGAGGCCGCCGCCGCTGCGGATTTGTCCGTAGACGATGTCAGCTACGTGGTCGCCACGGGCTTTGGCCGCCACCAAGCACAATTCACGGACGTTCAGGTCACCGATCTCACCGCCGCAGCCCGGGGAGCGACGCACTTCTTCCCGAACACCCGGACGATCCTCGATGTGGGCGGCCAGACGATGAAGGCCAGCCGGCTAGGTGACGGCGCGAAGGTGAAATCCTTCCGTCTCAACGACAAGTGCGCCGCAGGTACCGGGGCGTTCCTGGAGAAGACGGCGCGCTACATGGGCTACAGCACCGAGGAGATCGGTCCGCTCGTCGCAACCTCGAAGGAGGCGATTCCGATTTCGGGCGTCTGCGCCGTGTTCGCCGAATCAGAGGTGATCAACCATCTTTCCCAAGGCGTAGCGCCGGCGGACATCATGCACGGTGCTATCGTGTCGCTGGTCGGTCGCTCGGTTCAGCTGATGAAGCGTGTACGCATGGAACCGGAGTTCACTTTGATCGGCGGTATCCTGCGATTCGAGAGAATGGTCGATGTCGTGCGCGAACATCTGGAGGCGCAGGTCAACGTCCCGAACGGCGACCTCGTGCAGTATACCGCCGCTTTGGGCGCGGCCGTTCTCGGGCAGCACCGCTTGAGCCGACTCGCCGCGGGTGTTCCCAATCGCGAAGTAGCGGAAGAGCGGGCGGGATGAGTTCCGGGTATGAGCGGTCAGATGATCGGCCGGACGACGCCGCGCCAGAACAGCAAGCCGACGTGGCTTCGCTCGGCAGGATCGTCGAGCAGGAGGCGCGGCGCTTTCTCTCAGACACGCAGCTGGCGGGTGATCCGGAGCGTCTCGCCGCGGGTTGGGAACGACGCTTCATCGCCGACGCTCAGCGAGCCGCTGAGGCGGTTGAGCTCTATACCAGCCTGGGATACGAGGTCTGCGCTGATCCGGTCAAAGCGGACGAGATGGGTGAGGACTGTGATGATTGCCAGCTGCTGGCAGCGCTGCAGTTCAAGACGATCTACACGCGAAAGCCTGTCTCGGAAGAGGGAAAATAACCGGCAGGGCGGGCCAAAAGGCCTTGCCTGCCAGTCAGAAGTGCGGTAGTGTCAGGTTTAAGTCGGATGGCAGAACCAGTTTATTTATAACGACTTAGGTTCCGGGCTTACAGCAGCTTCGACCCGCTGTGCCATGAACCACGAGCAAGACGGAGCGGGCAAGGAGATAGAGAGATGCGATGCGAGAGATGCGGCCGCGAGGCGGCCGAGGCTGATAAGTTTTGTGCCGAATGCGGGCTTTTCCTGCGAGACGCGTACATCGACCATCGCTTCCTTCACGCGCTGGTGCCGGAGACCGAAGGCAAACACCGGGAAGCGCGGCGTGAGGTGGAGCGGCTGTTGGAGATCGAGCCGGACAACACGCTAGCGAACCACCTGCTGGGTACGATGTGTTTTCACCAGGGCACGCTAGACCTGGCGATCGAACGGTACCGGAAGGCGCTGGAATTGGCTCCGCAGTTCGTACTTTGTGCCTACGACCTGGGGGTCGCCTACTACCACAAGGGGAACATGCCGGAAGCGATCCGCGCTTTCCGTCGTTGCCTGGAAATAGATCCCAATTACAACGCCGCCCACTACCGTTTGGCGATCTCGTTGTTTCACGCCGGCGAACTCGACCAGGCGTTGGAACACTTCGAGAAGTGCACGGCGTTGACGCCGGAGTACTTGATGGCACGGTATCACATCGGGGTCATCTACGAACGTATGGGAGACCTGGCCGCTGCGGCGCGCGAATTCAATCGCAGCCTCGACGACGGCATCGGTGAAGTCAGCAGTCTTTACCATCTTTCGCAAATAAAGAAGGCTCAAGGCGACGAGTCGGGTGCCCGCGAGCTGTTGGAGCGGGCTCGGCAGTTCGCTCGGGCCAGTGCTCAGTAGGCTGGCGCGGAACGTTTGCCCAAGAGGGAGGTCGTGGTGACCATTCCTTCGCAAGACAAGCTTATCCACGATTGGGCCAAGTTCGGCGGCGAGGATCTGAAAGATCTGCCCCGGCCGATGTTGGACGATGAGACGTTGCGCGACGGCTTGCAAAGTCCGTCGGTCATCGATCCGCCAACCGATATCAAGGTCAAAATCCTCCACTTGATGAACAGTCTGGGGATCGAGACGGCTGACATCGGCCTCCCCGGTGCCGGCCCTCGGCAACGCGAAGCGGTCGAGCGGCTTTGCCGCGAGATTGCCGACGCCAAGCTGCGGATTCGGGCGAATTGCGCGGCGCGGACGATGATCGTCGACATCCAACCCATCGCCGACGTGGTGCAGAAGACCGGCGTGCCGATCGAGGCTTGCGTGTTCATCGGCAGCAGCCCGATCCGCCAGTACGCCGAGGAATGGGACCTGCAACACGTCCTCAGGCATACGCGTGAGGCCGTACAGTTCGCGGTGCGTGAGGGCCTTGAGGTCATGTACGTGACCGAGGATACGATCCGGGCAGCCCCGCAAGACCTAAGAGTGCTGCTGAGCGCGGGGATCGAGGCGGGCGCGAAGCGCGTCTGCCTCTGCGACACCGTCGGTGCGGCGGTACCCCAGGGCGTACGGAACCTGGTCGGCTGGGTGAAGAACCTGCTGGAAGAACTGGGCGTCGACGAGACCGTCGGCATCGACTGGCACGGGCACCGCGACCGCGGGCTGGATGTCGCCAATACGCTGGCGGCGGTCGAGGCCGGGGCGACTCGCGTTCACGGGACGGCGCTGGGCATCGGCGAGCGGATCGGCAACACGCCGATGGAGCAGCTCCTGGTCAACATGAAGCTGCTGGGCTGGCGTGACGACGACCTCTCATCCCTGCCCGAGTATGTGGATACGGTGTCGCAGGCGGTCGGTGTTCCAATCCCGGTCAATACGCCGATTGTCGGCCGCGATGCCTTCCGTACGGCCACTGGCGTGCACGCCGCAGCCGTGGTCAAGGCCAAGCGGAAAGGCCAGGCCTGGCTGGCCGATCGCGTCTATTCCGGCGTTCCGGCCAGCTGGATCGGCCGCGAGCAGGAGATCGAGGTCGGACACATGTCGGGCGCTTCCAACGTGCAGTACTTTTTGCGGGCGCGCGGCCTGCCCACGACGGCAAAGGTGGTCGAGGCCGTTATGGCGCTGGCCAAGCGCTCCGAGCGCGTGCTCAGCGAGGAAGAGATCCTCGAGACCGTCCACTCCGTACGTAAAGCCTAGCTCCACAAAGCAGCGGCGCCCGGCAACCAAGAAGACATGACGCGGAGCATCCTGGAGGGACCGACTCTGGTGTGCGAGGAACCTACCCTAATTGGGAATTAGGTATACGGGATTATCTCGGCGAGAGTCGGTCCCTCTAATCCGCAGGTCGTCGGCAGAGGCCTGCGAAGTTCGAAGGCTACACAGTCACCTTCAGCCGACGGGCGGCCTCAAACCGCCATCGTTCTCACATACTCGGCCCCGACCCGGCCCTCGCGGCAGGCGGAGGAGGTCAGGAACGCTGCCGCTAGCTTGGCCTGTAGCGCCAGCGCTTCGCCCAGCGGTGTGCCGCACGACTGGCGGACGCACTCGAGAATCGCGCCACGGGCCGCCTCCACACCCGGTGATTCGGGCTCCGGCAACCCGCGGATCTCTCCCGGGATGCTGTCGAGCGCGGCGTCGGCCAGCGGCCGCGGCTTCAGCTTGTGATCGCCCTTGCTGGCCACTTGCCAGGCCACCTTGATGGCCTCGTCCAGCGGACCGGCATAGTCCACCAGCCAACCCACGGCGTCTTTGGCTTGCACCGGCCGGCCGGTCAGCAATAGCTGCAGCAGCTTAGGCCAGTCATCCCGGCGAGCCTTGCGGAACGGCCAGTGGCAGCCCTCCATGCCGGGGACGACCGGCAAGGTGACCTCGGGGAATCCGAGGGCGGCGTCATCGACGGAGAGCAGGTAGTGGCAGTGGCTGAGCAGCTCGAGGAAGCCGCCCAGACAGCGCTTGCCGTTCACCAGGCCGACGGAGATCGCGAACTCATCGCTCAGGCGCCGGGCCGTCTCGGACCAACTGCCGGCGACCTTGAACCCCTCGTCGGCGTTCTCGAGGGCGGGGAAGAAGTCGCTGGTGTCGGCGCCCACCATCTGTGTGGAAAGATGGAAGTCACCGGTGACGATCACCTTCTCGATACCGGCGGCCTTCAGCCAGTCGATGGCGCGGTTCAGCTCGGCGTTGACGTGCCAGCTGTAGCTCTCGCGGTTGATGGTGATAACGCCGACGTCGCCGTCGTGCTCGGCGTTGACGTACAGCTGTTGCCACTCCGGGCTTTCGATCCGCTCGAAGGCTCTGGGGTGCCACGCGTTCTTTGCCGCCTCCGGGTGCAAGCGGTGGTAGGCCTCCACGGTGGCAATGGCGGAGTCCGCGCCCACTTCGCGAATCGTCGCCAAGATTCCGGGCCGGAACTGCGCGCAGAGCTCTCCGATGGCGTTGATGTGCGACAGGTGGCCGCGCTGTTCGTGGACCAACAGGCTGGTCATCTGGAAGAGCTGGCCCAGGATCCAGGTGCGAAACTCATCCTGGCCCTGCGGATCCAGTTTCCAGTCGACCAGGGGCCGGAAGTGGTCAGGCGGGTACCAATTCGCACCCGTTTCCTTGTACTCTTCCAACGCCGCGGTCGGCCGGAACAGCTCGCCGTAGTGTTCGCCGAGGTGGTGGAGACACGACCAGATGAGATAGTTGGCCGCCTTGGCACCGATCGCGTCGCTGGCCCGGAAGGGGTTGGGTCCCAACAGCTTACGGTAGTGTTTGTCGATCTTCCAGAACGGCATGTTGGAGGCGGCATGGTAGCGGAGCCCGGCCAGGGCCGACCCGCAGAAGAGCACGTCCAGCACGAACGACCAGTGGTCGCTCACCGGAACCGGGATGAGTCCCAGGGCCCAGAACAGTTGCGTGATCGGGGAAGGTTTCGCCTCGACGATCTCCCAGACTTTGTTGATCTCATGGGGGAAGGCCGGGTGCGCGACGCCGACACCCAGCTCGGAACTGGGGAACCCCGACGTTACCGAGCGGATCTCGATCTCCGGAAAGGCCCCCCGGAAAACCTTGTAGTGCGCCCGCTTGATCTCGAGGATCTCTGGAATCGCCTCCAGCAGGAAGCGCGGCTGTAGCTCCTTCAGCTCCGGCGGCAACTTAACGCCGTCGTAGCTCAAGCGGACGATGTTGCCCATGATCCGGTCGGCGCCTTCGCGACCGAAGGCGGCCACCAGACCCGGGTAGTGCCGGGAGATTCCGTCGGGCGCGGAAGGGAAGTCTAGCGCCACGATCCGCACGTCGAAGGGTTGGAGTCTGGAGCCGAGCTGCATCGTCTTGCCGGCCCCGACGATGCCATTGGCGCCAGAGATGACCATGCAGCCGCGCGCCTTCGAGTTGCCGAAGACCTGATCGACCAGGTCGGCCGCTTCGACGGGCAGCCGCCCGTTCTTAAATATGTCGATGACGTCTCCCAGCCCGATCGTCTGGAGCGTCGCTTCCCGCATCGTCTTGTTCATGAGCGCACCCAACCTCTACGTAACTTTGAAGGCCGCGGCGATGCCTACGTCGCCGGCGGCGCAGCCGAAGACCAGCACATGACCGCCACCCAGCGTGACGGCCTCTTCCAACGCTTCGATCAGAATTCGCGTTAGCGTCGGACCCTGCGGGTGTCCCCAGACCAGCGAGCTGCCGGTCTTGTTCATCTCGTGCCAGTCGTAATCCAGCACCTTCGAGAAGACCACGTCGTTCACCGCGAAGGGGTTGTGGTTCTTCACCACGGCCATGTCCTTCATCGTCAAGCCCGTTCGGTCCAACAGCTTCTGCACGGCAACCGCCGGCGCCTCCGGCATCAGGCTGGGCTGCACGCGGACCTCCGTCTTGGCGACGAACTGGATGTCGATCTCGGGTTGCGGGCTCAGCTCGCGGGCTTTCGCCTTGCTGGTGACCAGCAAAGAGGCCATGCCATCGGAGGCGTGGGTCTGCGTCCCCGAAGTGACGCAGGTGTCAAGCTCACGCATGGCTCTGAGACCACCCATCGTTAGCGGGCGCACGCCGAGGTCTGCATCGATACGGCCCAACGGGCGCCCCGCCACGTTGAGGACGTCGAGCGGGACGAGGACCTTATCCAGGAACCCTGAGTTCTTGGCCTCGAAGTACTGCTGGTGGCGGTGGTAGGCCAGCTCGTCGGCCTCCTTGCGATCGACCTTGTACTTGCGCGCGGTGATGCCGGCGGCGGTGATCATCGCGTTGCTGGTGGCAGGATCGAACCCGAAGTTGTCCCAGACATCGGCGATGGCCTGCGTCCGCTGATGCGCGCGTCGCTCGGGAAACACACCGACCGGCGAATCGCTGGTGCGGTCGAACGTCAGGACGCCGACCACATCGCTCGAGCCCGATTGGACTTCCGAGCCCGCCTGGAGAACGGCCTGCAGACCCGTCGCGCAGGCCTGTTCCACGTGATAACCGGGGATGCGCTGTCCCATACAGCTGGCCACCAGTGGCGCGTTCCAGAACTTCCAGTGCCAGGGGATCGTCGAGCCGATGACCAGGTAGTCCAGCTCCGACTTGGGCACCTTCCGCAGTCCCAGGATCCGGTTCATCGCTTCGCCGGCGAACTGCCCGATGTTGACCTCCGCCAGGGCCGACATCTGCCAGGCGGGGAAGTAGCTGCTTCCCCAGGTTCCGTAGGGGATCCGGGCGGTGGGGAGCGTCGAGTCTGCCTTTTTCATGAACTCTCCTCAGGTTCTCTTCCCGGCAAACAGCCGGCGACAGCGGAAAGATCCGCTCTCGAGACGGGAGTCTCGACGCATACCGGCCGAGTGCTGGTGGGGATCTGCTGCCGAGGAACGATCTACTGCCTTCAAGATGGGGAGCCTCGGGCCGCGAATCAATCGGCCGGCAGTCGCGGGCCGGAACCTGCCAGTTGCCCCAGCAGCGACAAGGCGCGATCGGCCGTCCGAAAGACCGGGATCCCGTTGCGCTCCAGCAGCCGCGCCATCAGGTCGTACATTGCTCCGCCGTCCACCGCGGCAACCCACGGTTTGCGTATCTCGCGCTTCAAGCGGACCAGGCGCATCGCGATCGAACCCTCGCCGAAGACATCCTCGAAGTGTGTGTCGCCAGGCGGCAGCGTTTGCAAGGCCGGCGTCAGCGGAACGCAACCGA
>JBFJOD010000147.1:0-7343 GCA_041617795.1 Gemmatimonadota bacterium
ACGCCGAGGAAGAACCATGCTCGATCGTAGTCGCGGTCCAGTCATCGGTCATTTTGTCTTGAGGTGGGCGCTGGCTACGACGGTGGGTGTTTCCGTCGGTCTGCCTTTAGGCTTGGCTCTCTCTGCTCCGGTCGGCGCCATTGTCGGGATGGTCTTGGTGACGCCTGCGATCCTGTCGCTTGGAGCGTCGGTGCTGGGCATTTCCCAGTGGCTGGTCTTGCGCGATTGCCTGCACCAATCGGCATGGTGGATTGCCGTCACGGCCTTGGGTTTCGGCGGGGGCCTTACCGTCGGCGTGGTGGCAGTAGAGGTCGTGGGTGCTGCCGTTACAGGAGCTCCCGTTCGAATGTCGTCAACGGGCACTTTGGGCCTGACTTCTTCCTTTGCGGTGATCGGGATTTGCGGTGGTCTTGGCGTCGGCCTCGCGCAATGGTTGTGGCTCCAACGGCGCGGTTACCCACACAGCCGCTGGATACTGGTCAACGTTGCCGGTTTCGGGATCGCTTTTGTGGTTGCCTTTCTGATCACTCTGGGCGCGCTTGGCGATTTCAGGTCTCTTCCGAGCGTCGCTACATTCTTGCTAGTCAGCGGCTTCATCGGTGGGTCAATCACGAGCCTTGCGGCGCGCCAGCTTCAGGCCGTGACCTTGCAAGTGCAGGTCGAGTGAATGGGTTGGCGTCGAACAAAGCCGCTTCAGCCGACCGGCAAGCTCGGCTGCTCCGCAGCCTCCGCTTTCCGGCGGCTGAGTGGCGGGCGGTATGCGGCAGCAACCGTAATGAGTCTCATCAGATTAGCAATCGCCCTCGCGCTAGCTCTCAACGCGGGCACTTGTGGTCCCGGCTCCAATGGCAAGCCCGCAGCAAAGGCAGAGATTCGAGTCGTCGCACAGCACCTCGCTGGCAACAAGTTGGGAATTGTGGCGGAAGACCTTCGCTCTTTGCCAAATCCCCGAGGGGAGGGCACCTTCGTCTATTGTCCCACAACGCGCTTCAGCGGCGTTGAGCGAAAAGTGATTTGGCTAGTTCTTGAGAACGAAGCGATCCCACTTAATGGCGCGACAAAAGGCAGTGTTACGCCTTTGCTGCCGTGGCCACGCGACGTGCCGAAGGAGCAGTGGAGCGCGACAGGACTGGATCCGTATTCACCCTCTGAGGCGCTCGAAATCGTCTTCGGGACCGCCCAGTGAGACCGAAGGCTCCGCATAACACGCCGATGAAGCTGCCGCTCGCCTTCGGCGCCCGCAGCTTATCGGCAGACCGTTATGTGCCTGAAGTGAAGGTGTCTCAAAGACGAAAGAGGGCGCGTTGGAGATCGTAGCTGCGCTCGGGGGTGCAGTGGTTGGCGCACTGGTTTCGGTACTAGTAGCTCATGCGTTCTCAAGCCGAAGTCAACGTGCGCAAGCGTTGGCCGCGGTTCGATCGGAGCTTCAAATCAACCTTGAGATCGGTAACCGCGTTCTCGAGTCCAATCGATCAGGCGGCTCGCCAGATTGGTACGAGTTCATCCCCTTCTCCGACAAAGCCTGGCGGGCTTTCGTAGGGCAAGGGATGCTCGGAAGAGTGGGGACGACCACAGCGGAGCTGCTAACACGTGCTTACGCCATGACAGAGAGCGCGAACTTTCAGGCCCGCAAGATTGAGATGGGCACCTTCAAGAGAAGAGATGCAGAGGCGTACACCGATCGCGTCGAGGAAGCAAAGGCGGAGGTCATGGCGGCTTTCGCGGCTCTGGATAATGCACATAACCAATCGCTGCACGGGACCTCGGGCCTGTCGGCCCGTCGCCCGTGAGTTCAGGATCGTTAGACTGCTGGATGACCCCGACCTTTGACGACCCGAAGAAGCTCGCGGACTTCTTAAAGGAGCTTCTAACGGGGTCGCCGAGACCCATCGTTGGAATAGACGGTGACAGCGGCGCCGGCAAGAGCACACTTGCGGGGGCCTTGGCTCAGCGCCTAGCAGCTTCGCACATTTCAGTTGATGACTATGTCGAACCTACGCACCAAAGTCATCTTCAGCGCTTCAGAATCCCCGAGATCCGGAAGGCAGTAGCTACTGCAGGGGCACGACTGATTCTGGATAGCGTCTGCTTGCTCTATGTTGCTCAAGAGGCAGAACTGGCGCTCAGTAGTCATGTCTACGTCAAGCGCGTAACTTCCGGTATTTGGCTTAAGGCAGAAGCCCTAAGTCAGCGCCCTGAGACGGTGGAAAAGTTCATTCGGGAAGAGGACGAGAGACTCAGTTTTCTAGCGCAGCCAGACGATCCGCCGCCAGACACACGCACTCCTCTCCACCACGACATCCTCCGCTACCATGCCAAATATCACCCGAGCGAGGTGGCAACTGCCATCTTCGAGAACAGAATAAGAAGGGTGCCGTGAGGCGCGAAGGGAAGTGCGGTCCGTTTGCCATGTGCAGCCTAACCTGTCGCTGCAGCGGACGTGGACCTTCGGTCCACGCCGCTGAGCTCAAAGTCCGTTAGGTCTCACTAGGTAAACTCAGTGATCTGCCCAGAGTGCGGAGGCGAGTTTGTCGCAGGCGTAGAGGCGTGCGTGGACTGCGGAGTGGCCTTAGTCACGCCTGAGGCCGAGGCCGATCCCGCCCCAGGCGACGGGGTACCGGGGCAGGGTGAAGCTGGAGGCCGCTGGACCGTTCTTCTGAGGACGGGCCGCCTGTTCGAAGCCGACTTGGCAGCTTCGACTCTGGAGGAGGCAGGCATTCCGCACTACCGCCAAGAAGAGGATTCCAGCGGAGTGAGCTTTGCTATGCCACTAGCACCTTCGGCCGGTCCCGGTACTTGGTGGGTCATTCATGTACCTGAAGCTCGTGCCGAAGAGGCCAGATCGATTCTCGAGCAGCTACCGGTCACGATTCAGGAGTCACCGGGAGTCTGGGACTTCGGGCCAACCGAGAAGGCTAAGAGCTTCTTCAAGAGTTGGGCATTCGTGCAGTTGGTTCTGATTGCCGTCTTACTACTGTTGGGACTACTGTCGCTCTTTCGGGGATTCTAGGTTGATGAAGACAAGTTGTGCATCGCGTGCAAGACCTAACCAAGCGCTGGAGCCGACCCGCTTCACGCGCGGCTCAGATCTGATCCGTTAGGCGCCTATTGAGGTGACATTCGGGAGGGGGAAGCGATGCCTGATGTCAGCACCTTTCGCAAGGTCGTCATCATTGTCGCCCACTCTGTTGTTGGGTGGGGCTACTGCGGAGCTCTCGTTGCCATCGGACGCCGATTCTTCTCCATGGACACCACACTCGTCGTTCATGCCGTCGGCGCACCGATCGGTTTCGCTTTGCTCACCCTCCTCTATCAGCGGAAGTTCGCTTTCACTGGCCCGCTCCAGACCGCCGCCATTTTCCTCGGCATAGTCATTGCTCTCGACTTGGTCCTAGTTGCACCTGTGTTCGAGAAGAGCTTTGCCATGTTTGCTAGCCCCCTTGGCACGTGGATTCCTTTCGTCTTCATCTTTCTGGCCACTTACGTGACCAGTGCTGCGATTGCTCAAGCGTCAGCTGGGGATACTCGAAGTACTTCAGCATAGTCGGGAGATGTTACGGCGCCTAACCAATCGCCGCACCGGACGCCACCCGCGGCTTTGCGCACCCGTCCGAGTGTGCAGGGTGTATCGTGGTCGTGGCCGGCAGTGGCCTTTGGCGGTCTCGGGCGTCGCCGGTGAGCTCTAGGCTGTTAGCCAGGCTCTTGATCAGTGAAGAAGGTCAGAAGACAGTTCGCTCTGCGGAAGAAAGCCCAGAGGGGGTTTCGTGGGTATCCGGTGGCAACGGTAGCTTTCTACGGCCCGACGGCGAAGGTGGCCACAAAGGTTGCAGTTGGCATCGTGCCGTATGAAGGAGCGGATGCAGATCCTCTGAAGCGATGGTGGTCCGAAGGAGAGGACGTAAGGCAAAACAAGGCTGTTGGTGGAGAGATCCTTTCCTTCGTGGAGGAGCATGGTGCCAAGTCAGTGGTTCTCTCGGACGGGATCATTGGATGCCCGCATGAAGAAGGCAGAGACTATTCGGAGGGCGAGGCGTGTCCGGAATGTCCATACTGGGCGAACCGGAATCGTTGGACGGGAGAGCTGATCGAGTGAGGTGTGGCTGGCTAACCAGCGGCTGCATCCGGCGCGCGGCGCGGGGGTGAGCCGGCAGGACGTTGGGTCCCAAGGAGAGCGGAGTATGGACTTGTTTGACTTCCAGGAGGATTGGGAGAAGCTCGTCGGAAAGGTTTTTCAGCACGGGTACCGTTCGCTGACTCCCGAGGAAACGGTTTGGTTCAACGTCCAATCGCTGACCCAAGCTGTAAATGATGGCGGCCTGATCAGCTTCTTCTACAACTCCGGTGCCGATCATCTCGAGGACACCCTTAAAGCTCTCGATACACTTGGCTCGGCCCCAATGAGGGATCTCCTGGCCAAGGTGAGTGCGCTGTTCCCTGATGGCGTGCCGTCAGAAATCGATTCTCGAAACGAGGTTATTGACTCGTGGCTAGACGATGGATCTGTTGACGATCTGCTGGATCCGCTGGACGAACAAGCCGCCGCAGAGATTGAACCTCTCGAGCAGCGGCTGGCAGTGTATGTGGCTGAGAGGGTTCTTGGAACCTAACAACTCGCTGAACCGAACGCCGCCCTCAGCTTCGGCGCATCGCTATACACCTCGCAGGTGACTTCTGAAATCACCAGAGCCTCGTGGTTCCGCCGCTGGCGGCGCCGGATAGCTCGAGGGCGTTCGGCCGACTGCCGCACGTCATCTTTAGGGGAAAGGCATTCGATTCATGGCTCAGTGGGAGCATCTTTTCATTGACGGGGAGTTCATGTCCCGGGCTCGCCTGCTCTCGGGTCTGACGGTCGAGCAGGTGAGCGTGCGGCCACCTGGGCTCCCGCATTCGATCTACGAGGAGCTCTGGCACACAACCAAGTGGCAGTCGATCGTCGTTCAATGCGATGAATCAGCCGCAGCTGCATGGATCGACGGGGGGCAAGACTTTCCCTCAGAGGCTCCTGTCAACGAGCGCATGTGGGAGGATCTCGTCAGTGAGTTTCTCGCCGGCTCGGAGACGGCAGTAGAGTTAGGGCGCTCGCCTGAGGCGCTGATGGAGGAAGTGGCCCCGGGCGTCACGCTTGCCGAGAGGCTCGAGAGCTTGGCCGTTCATAATGCTTACCACCTCGGGAAGATCGTTGCCCTGCGTCAGGTCATCGATGCGTGGCCCCCACCGGGGTAGGTTCAGTGGCTCTCAGGCGTATCCAGAGACCGACATGGTCAGATTGAACTGAGTGGCGACGGGCGATGCACCCATTGCTGAGAGCCGCCGAACACGGGCGTGAAGCTGGCGGGCCTGCGGCCCGCACGCCCCAGTCGTGCGGCGAGAGTCTACCGACAACAACACTGGAAGGGAGGAGAGCCTTGAGAATCCTGAAGCGTGCACTCATCGGAGTACTTGCGATTGGCGTCTGGGCCCTGGTGTTTCTTCACGCTGCTCGTCCGTCCCAGGCAATTGCAGACGTGTCTGAGACCCGTGCAACATGTGAGGCCGTACTCGAGGAAGCTCTTGCTGCGACAACAGATTCAATGGGTATGCCGATGGCCTCTAGGATCGGCAGATACATTGAGGAAAACTGCTACATCTCGAATGGCGACTCTCAACCAAAGGTGCAAGTTCATTGCGGTACTTGGCACGGTGCTTCGGTAAAGAAGTGGGCCCATGAAACGAACTGATCGCCGCACGACCGAGCCAGTGGAGCGGTAGCCGCCTTCGGAGCTCCCGCTCACCGGCAAAGAACGTTAGAGGGCCCTGAGGGCATGTGGGAGTTTCTTATGGACCTTCCAGCAATTCGCCACAAGGGTTGTGACGACACTCTCCGTCGGGCCGAACGGCTGCTGTTCTTGGGCATTGCGAGCGCTCTTGCGTATCTCCTGCTGGTACTAAGCGAGCCGGAGGGCAGCGCCGCAGTGAAGCTCGCCGTGTTCGGCGTCGAGCTCCAGACCACTGCTGCGCGCATCATTACTTCTGCCTTCTCATGGTTCGCTGGCCTCTATGCGGCCTTCGAGGTCGAACGAGTGCAGAATCTTCTCAAAATCGCAAACGACGATCCTGAGCTTGTGAGCGCTCTTCGGTACAGTCCCGTCTCCACGACATCACCAGCACCATTGATAGCCTATGGTCCACCCACCGCGGCAGCGCTGACGTTGATTGCGGCCTCTCTGTATGGCTCCATTGGAAACGAGCACCGTGATGTTGGCGAGTGCCTGCTTGGCGCCTTCTTCCTTGCACTCCCCTATTGCCTTATGGTTCCCGCGATCTGTCTTTTCAGGAAGACACTTGGAGCGGTGCTCGAGGAGTGACTACCCCCACGGAGGCAATGATGTGCCGGAACGTTAGAGCAGGGCTTGTCGTGCTTATGGCTCTTCTCTCGATCTCGCTAGCGTCAGCTGACGACCAGTCTGACTCCAAGAGTTTTACCCTCCAGCATTTGAAGCCAAGGGACGCCGCGACTGTCGTGCGAACGATCGCTGGCATTCGCCACTTGGCCGCGCCAGATGACGAGACTATCGAGATCTCCGGCACTCAGGTTGCTCTTCATCTCACCGCGGAGCTCTTGTCGGCGCTGGACGTACCTGAGATAGATCCGTCGCAGAACTTCACCACTGGCGACGAGACGGTCGTCGCCGTCATTCCTCTCCGCGACATCTTGCCATCCGAAGCCATGGCAGCACTGCGGGAACTCAGGCTTCAGAGAGTCGCTGCCTTGGTTGAACCGGCCGTCGTCGTCGTCCGTGACACCGGTGACCAAGTTAAATTGGCTATCGCAGTTCTCGAGAAGGCGTCGTCCTAGCAAGACAACTAGAGACCTTCGTTTTCCACCGTTGTCGGCCGCACGTCTAACCAGTCAGTGAACCCGGACGCCGCCGTGCCGGGCTTGGGTCCACCGGGCGAGTGGGAGATGAAAACAGCCACTTTGGTGATTTTGGTGTGGTGGCTTGGAGCGTGCACGTCCTCTGAACCGCAGACGCAGGTGAAGCAAAACCCTCTGCCAGTTCAAGCGGCCTTCGGTTGACTGTATGCCTATCTGGGGCGCCGCCCTGTGGGACGGTATCCTCGGAGTCCTTTGGGCGCCAGTCCGCTACCCTTGTTGCGCCATCAGGGAGGTCCCATGATCAAGGTTTCCAATTTGCGCAAGGTCTTCCGCGACAAGGCGCGCGGCGAGGTCGTGGCAGTCGATGATCTCTCCTTCCGCTGTGGGAAGGGGGAGGTTTTCGGCCTGCTCGGTCCCAACGGCGCCGGCAAGACGACGACGCTGCGGATCCTCTCGACCGCGCTCAGGCCCACCTCCGGCACCGTTC
>JBFJOD010000148.1:0-7318 GCA_041617795.1 Gemmatimonadota bacterium
CGGCGGAACCTCGACCGGTGCCATCATCGCCGCCGCCCTCGCCCTCGGCTGGAAGGTCGACCGCCTCGAGAAGCTCTATCGCGAGCTCGGGAACTCGATCTTCGAGTCGAACTTCTTTCGCAAGGGCTTGCTGCGGCCCAAGTTCTCGGCCAAGCCGGTAAAAGAGGCCCTGGAGCGCGAATACGGCGATATCCGGCTCGGCGGACCGGAGCTCAAGACCGGTCTTGCCGTCGTGGCCAAGCGTCTCGACACCGGAAGCCCCTGGGTGATGCACAACAACCCCAAGGGGCGCTTCTTCAATAAAACTCCGGGCAGCAACTCCACACCGAACAAGGACTATCTATTGCGAGACGTGGTGCGGTCGAGCACGGCGGCGCCCACCTACTTCGAGCCCGAGAAGATCCGTGTGGCTGACGACGTGGAAGGCGCCTTCGTCGATGGCGGCGTCAGTCCGCACAACAACCCCGCGCTGCAGCTCCTGATGCTCGCTACGCTCAAGGGCCATGGGCTGTGCTGGCCCACCGGCGCTGACCAGCTTCTGCTCGTCTCGCTCGGGACGGGCTCGAAGACGCTCGCGCTCGATCCAAAGGCGGTCATGGACATGAAGGCGGCGGAACTCGGTGTGCGCGGCCTCGCCTCGCTGATGGACGACGCCTGCGCGCTCAACGAGCTGTTGTTGCAGTGGATGTCCTCTAGCCAGACGGCGCACGAGATCGACAGCGAGATCGGGGATCTGAGCGGCGATATTCTCGGCGGGGGCAAGCCGCTGCTGACCTACCTGCGCTACGATGTCCGATACGACGATGCTTGGCTCAGAGACAAGCTGAGCCCCGAGCAGCTCGAGTCAATTGCAGAGATGGATCGCCCCGAGAATATGGACAAGCTGGTGGAAATCGGCAAGGCCGCCGCGGATCGGATCGAGGACACACACTTTGGCAGGGGCTTCGACATCGCATAGCCCGAGGTCGCCTCATCAGGAGATCATGATGACCAAAATCTCAAGAACGTCGACAGCGCCCAAGCAGCCCGTGGAAACCGCTGGCCCCGCGCTAGAGGGAAGGAAGAATCATGGATGAAACATCAGGCAAGAAGAAATGCTTTGTCGTAATGGGATTTGGCAAAAAGACTGATTTCCAGCAGCAGAAGGCCTACGATCTTGACAAGTCCTATCGCATTATTATCAAGAAGGCTGTGGAGGATGCCGGCCTTGAATGTATCCGCGCCGACGACGTCGTTCATGCAGGGATTATCGACAAGCCCATGTATGAACTGCTGTTGGGCGCCGACGTCGTGGTGGCCGACCTCTCAACATCCAATGCCAACGCCATCTACGAGCTCGGGGTGCGCCATGCCCTGCGGCCGCACACCACCATCGTGATTGCCGAAAAGAACTTCAAGTTTCCTTTCGACATCGGACACTTGCTGGTGCGGCCCTACACCCATCTTGGTGACGGGATCGACGCCGAGGACGCAGAAGCCGCCAGGGAAGGGCTGAAAAAAGCTATCCAGGAGCTCATTGAAAAAAAAGAGACGGACAGTCCGGTCTACACGTTTTTGTCAACGCTTCGCGAGCCGACCATGGGCGAAACCAAAGAGGTTCCCTCGCTCGCGGCGGCACCGGCCACGACCGTCGCAGATCAAACGGTCAGCCTGCTCATGGATATGTTTCGCCAGGCTCGTGGCGCTGAGAACTGGGCGGGAGCGAAGATGGCCCTGGAGCAACTCAAGAACAAGATGTCTGGCGACCCATTCATCCTGCAACAGCTTGCTCTGGCCACCTACAAAGGCAAGCTGCCGGATCAGAAAAGCGCGGTCGAGGAGGCGCGCAACATCCTCTCGGAGCTGCACCCTCGGAGGACCAACGACCCCGAGACCCTCGGCATCTGGGGCGCCATCCACAAGCGGCTGTGGGAACTGGACAGCAAGCCCGAAGATCTCGACGAATCGATCCGCTCCTATGGTAAGGGATTCTACTTGAAAGATGACCACTACAACGGCATCAACTACGCCTATATGCTCAACGTCCGTGCGAGTGTGTCGGCGGCTGGGCCGGACGCGATTGCGGACTTCGTCTGGGCCGAGCGGGTACGCCGTCGCGTCATCGAGTTGTGCGAAGAGCAGCTCGCGGCGGGTGTCAAGAACGATGAGGGCAAGGTCGACCATGAGCAGCTCTTCTGGCTACGGGCCACTCTGATCGAGGCCTTTGTCGGTACCGGACAGTCGGCCCGTGCCGAGTCGCTAAAGGACGAAGCCATCAAGGTAGCTCCCGAAACGTGGATGGCCGGATCGCTGCAAGACCAACTTGAAAAGCTCAACAAGCTGCTTGCAAATCCTCCTCACTAAAGGACTAAAAGTCTATCGGGATAAATGTTAAGGGTCGGGTTTATGAGCCGCGAGCCGGCGCGGGTTTGGCTTTTTAGTCAACCGGCACGAGATGATCCCGAGTGCCTTCGGCTTTCTGAGTGGGTCTACGTGACCCTGGCCGAAGCCCACCAGGGATTAGGCCAGACTTCAGACGAGGAACGACTCGAGCGGAAGATTGAAAGCGAGGCGTCGTCATTCGGCAAGATCAGCTATTTGGAACAGAAAGCCAAATTCAAGGAGGCCATCGAAGAGTTTGAGCGCCGGGTGCGGCCCGCTGAGCTCAACGCGCAAGCCGTCGCCGGCGGCGCACAGCCGATGACCGAGCCCGTCGAGGTGGAGTCCGGAGGGCACGACACGACGATGCAGCAATTCCGCCCTCCCGTCTCGTCAGGCCACAACCCCATCATGATCGATGCCGACATTGTGCGAGGAAAACCGATCAAGTCGATCGAGGTCAATTGCAAGATTGAATACCTGTGAACGGGACGCGGAAGGAGTTGGCTATGGCCATGGGAGAAGCCGAATACCTCGATCAGCGACTCGACGATCAGATCAATTGGTATGGCAAAAAAAGCGCTGCCAACCAGACGGCGTACAAGCGCCTCAGGCTGATCGAGATCATCGCCGCCGCCGCCATTCCGTTGCCTGCCGTGTACAGCCAAGAAACGTTGCATGTCGGCATAACCATCGGGGTTGTCATCGGAGTTATCGGCTTGATGGTCGCCGTCCTGGCGGGTATCGTGAGCCTGTACCGCTTTCAGGAAAACTGGAACGAATATCGCGCAGTCGCTGAGTCGCTCAAGCAGGAGGACACGCGGCGGCCGCCTGGTTCGCTACTTCGAGACGGTAACGACCAAGGCCTGGCACGAAGAGCAGGGTTGTCGGATGTCTGTTCACTTCAATAAGCGCGCGGGCCATGTGAGACCGAGCGTAAGAGCCTACACAAACGCGTACTCTAAATGCGAGAGGAGACCTGCAAATGAATCAGGGCACGGATGAGGCGAAAAGAATCCTGAAAAACGCACTGCCTATCCCGCGGGATAGAGAGCTGAGGCATCTGATCAGCGAGCTCAAAGGGGATTTGGAGTTTGGGCTTGCGCGCAAGGTGCTGAACAAGGCACGTGCACAGGAGCCAGACAACACGTGGGTGATTCAACAGCTGGCGCTTTGTACTTATAAGGACGAGGAGCTTCTGGCGAGCACGCGCTTTGCGGATGCGCTGGTTATACTTGAAGAGATCGGCCTGCGCGAGCCGGAAGAGGCCATCAAGAAGAATGGAATGAAACCCGAGACGCTTCCGGAGACGCTGGCGCTGGGTGGTGCGGTGTACAAGCGCATGTGGGAGCACGGCGGGCAGCTCGAGCATTTGCACCAGAGCCTCTTTTTCTACCGTGCCGCATGGGAGCGTGACACGACGCAAGACAAGGAGATAGACAAGGGATACGGGGGTGTTAACGCGGCACACATATTTGATCTGCTGGCCGCAAGAGCGACGACCATCGCTGTGCGCGGTGGCACCCAGCCGGAAGACGCGGCCGAGGCGAACGAGCTACGCCAGAAAGCGCGTGCGCTGCGTGAAGCGATGGCGGCGATCGTTCCGAGACTCGGTGAGAAGGACCCAAGTCTTACCAGTCAATACTGGTACATCGTCACGCTGGCAGAGATCTACTTTGGTCTCGGGCAATACGAGGAGGCCGGCAAGTGGCTGACCGCCGCGCGGGAAGCGGGGCCTAAGGAATGGGAACAGCAGACGACCTTCAAACAACTGGTTTCATTGGCGCGATTGCATGGCTGCGCGCCTCCTGCCGAGGGCTCCGACGTGAAAACCTGGCATCCCGCGTGGCAGGGCCTTTACAAATTCTTGCAAGAGGACACCGAAGCGGCGCTTTTGTGCTACCGCGGCAAAGTGGGATTAGCCCTGTCGGGCGGCGGCTTTCGCGCATCTTTGTTTCATCTTGGTGTGCTGGCCCGGCTGGCCGAGATGGACGTGCTGCGAGCCGTCGAGGCACTGTCTACCGTGTCCGGAGGCAGCATCGTCGGTGCTCACTACTATCTTGAGGTCCAAAAGATCCTCGAGAAAGGGAAGGATACAAGCATTGCTCAGCATGAGTATATTGACGTGGTTCACCGTGTGCAGGAGCGCTTTCTAGCGGGCGTACAACGCAACTTGCGTACGCGCGCCTTGGCAAGCCTAGCAACAAATCTTCGCATGATTTTCTCCAAGGAGTACTCGCGCAGCCATCGACTCGGCGAATTATATGAGGAAAACTTATATCAATGCATTGGGAAAAACGCGCAGCACCGGACCGAGCCGCGCACAATGCCAGAGCTACTTGTCAAACCCGCTGACCAACCGGATAGCCACCCCTTCAAACCGAAGTTCTCCAACTGGCGGCGTCGGGCAAAGGTGCCGGTGTTGCTGTTGAATACCACGTCGCTCAACTCAGGCCATAGCTGGCATTTCACTGGGAGATGGATGGGCGAGCCGCCGGGGTCCATTGGCACGGAAATCGATGTCAACGAGCGCTATCGTCGTCTTTGGTATGAGCAGGCACCCAAAGACCAACACAAGAATTATCGCCTCGGTTACGCCGTGGCGGCCTCCTCCTGTGTCCCCGGGCTCTTCGAGCCCCTGGTGCTCGATGAGCTCTACCCCGAGCGCACGATACGGCTGGTGGATGGCGGGGTACATGATAATCAGGGTGTCGGAGCATTGCTGGACGAGGATTGCACCCTGGTGCTCTGCAGCGACGCATCGGGCCACATGGGGGATCAGAAGCATCCCTCGAACAGCATCATAGGTGTGCCCTTACGCTCAAACAGCATCCTGATGGACCGAGTGCGCGAAGCCGAATATCAGGATCTCCGTGCGCGCGTGGACAGTCGCGCCTTGCAGGGGCTATTTTTCATTCACACGAAGAAGGGCCTGGAGTCGTTGCCGATCGACTGGATCGATTGTCAGGACCCGACGGGGATGCCTGAAGCGGCTTCCGATACCACCGATTACGGTGTCGACAGGGACCTGCAGCGCAAACTCGCAGCGATCCGCACCGATTTAGACTCGTTCACGGAAGTGGAGGCGTACTCGCTGATGCTGAGCGGCTACCTCATGACCGAGTACGAGTTCAAGGAGCTTGATAAACAACATAAGCGGGACGGCGAGCTAGGTACGTGGGGCGGATTCAATATCGAGGCGCTGCGCGGCGACTGGCCATTTCGCAAGCTGGAAGGCCTTATCAAGGAACCAAAGAGTAGCTCAGACGTGCGGCGGACGGATCTCGGCCAGCAGCTCGAGGTAGGGTCGGCTCTGGCCTTCAAGATCTGGAAGCTCAGCCCGCTGCTGCGTTCGCTGAGCTGGGTGGCTGGCGTAGCGGCGACAGTGCTGCTTGTATGGTTCATATATGCATACTGGGGCACGGAGCTGCTGCGACTATCTGTGGGCAACGTGACCATGTTCCTCCTGCTCCTCGCCGCCGGCATCGTTTTACCGCTTATCAATTGGCTCGATCCACAGAAGGCCGTCCGCGGCTACTTGCGCAAGGCACTTATCGCAGTGGCTGGATTCGTCCTTGCTAACATTCATCTTTCAGTCTTTGATCGCATGTTCCTTAGGCGGGGAAAGTTGGAAAGGTTGCTGAAACTCAAATAGTGCGACTGGTGCCGGCCTCCGTGGACCAGGCTCGATTTCGTGGAACCTTCTTTCCATGATTGAACGTAAAGGTTTGACTTGCGGCGCCCGACGGCGGCTGCGGGCCGCTAAAGCTCACGACCGTCTATGGCTATGTCGACACTGGCCACGTCGCCTTGAACGAATGACTCCCGGCGCCCGATCACGGAAGCCGGAGAGAACAGGTGGATGCCCCCGATGACAGAACGAGAGACGCTGAAGAACCTGATCGACGACGGCACGGTTGCCACGACCCTGCGCAAAGGCTCCTCGGCTCGGCACGGCATTACCGCGCTTCAGACCCTTCTCCACTGGCTGGGGTTCGACCGCGAACTGAAGTGGGAAGAGTTCGGCGCCGACGGCGACTACGGGAAGGCGACCGTCGCAGCCGTCGCCGAATTCGCCAAGCGCAACGGTAGCACGGCCAACGGCGAGCGGGTATCGAGCGCGCTCGCAGAGAAGATTCTGGCCCGCTACGACTCGCTGGAAGAGCTGAAGCAGCTCGCCGTGGACGTCGAGAAGAACAGGATCGACCGGCACTACAAAAAAGGAGGAAGCGATCGGATCCGGATCGCCACCCTCCAGACCCTGCTGCACGAGCTGGGCTTCGACAAGGAATTGAACTGGAAGAAGTTCGGCGCCGATGGGGACTATGGGGCCTCAACCGCCGCCGCAGTGGCCGCCTTCGGAAAACGGGAGGGCATCGGCGGGGACGGCAGGGTGCTGACGATGCCGCTGGCCGAGCGCATCGTCGCCAAGTTCAGTCCATGCTACGGCGATAGCTGGCATGACCCGGCGCACAAGGCGACCCCGGCGCCCGGGTCCCTCAGCGTCAAGTCCGTTAAAGGGAGCAACAACCGCCAGTACCTCAAGGTCTGCGACGGCGTTCACCAGAAGCAGTTCAGTAAGTTCCGGCTCGGCCTGTTTACGACCGGCAGTCAAACGCCCGCCGCCTTCGTGGAGTCTCACGCGGACAAACTGCGCGCCCTCAAGGTCACCCAGTCGGAGATCAACGTGATGATCGCGGTGGCCGAGAACGAAGGGAACCTGGACGCCATCAACACCTGGGACAACGCGTTCCTGTCCTTCGGTCTGTTCCAGTGGACGGCAGGGCAGGGCAGCGCCAAGGGCGAGCTGCCGGCGCTGCTGGCGCGGATCAAGGCCGAGGACCGCGATCTTTTCGACAAGTACTGCGGCCAGCATGGCCTTGATGTGGTAGGGGTCACATCCGGGCCGGTGTACGGCTACTTTTCGCTACGTGGAGCTACCATCAAAACGCCGGCGACC
>JBFJOD010000149.1:0-7252 GCA_041617795.1 Gemmatimonadota bacterium
GACGATGCCGTCGCCCTCGCCCATGTCTTCCGCGGCCTCGGTCAACTGAAGGTCGTGCGGGCGCGAAAAGCGGCTCTGGTTAACCTTCTCGATTACCTGGCCCTGGGCCTGGCGCTGGAAGACCAAGCAGGGCTGGCGAGTGAGGACCAGCTGCTGTTCGAGCTGGGTGCTCGCCAAGCACTTGGTCGCTTCAGCGATTGCCTCGAGTTCTACGATGGTGAGCGCCAGCGCCTCGCGACCGCCGCCCCAGATCTCGAGCAGCTCATCCAGCGACTGGGCGGCCATCAACTGATGGAACGGATCCGGGCGGAACGCCGCCCGGCGGAGCGCTACCCGTCCGCGGTCGCGCGGCTGCAATCGTTGATCGAGGTCAGTCAAGCCGGGACGCTGGCCGAAAGCGTGGCGCGATTCTTGGAACGGGTGGCCCTTTCGACCTCCGAAGGCGTGGAGGCGGACCCCCACAGGGTCAATCTCCTGACGCTTCACTCGACGAAGGGCCTGGAGTTCTCCCGCGTCTACATTGTAGGGGTCGAGGATTATCAGATCCCCGGCTATTACGCGGCGGTGGACAACCTGAAGGACGAGATCGATGAGGCGCGACGGCTCCTCTATGTTGGAATGACCCGGACAATAGACCGGCTGGTCCTGACCCGCGCCGACCGGCGCCGCGGCAAGGACACCGGCGGCAGCCTGTTCCTGGACGAGATCGGGCTGGCGCCCACCCGACTGTGAGAAACTTTGCCCGCGCCCATCTTGACGAGACAAATGCGCGGATCACGCGTGCCCTCAGTGCCGAATCAGCCGGCATCAAAGGCTGACGCGTAACCCACACCTTCCCGCAATGCCGGAAGCTTCGCAGGGCTCCCGCCACCCACCGCCTACCCCTTCATAAGGCAGCTCCCTTTACACTCTGCGAGGCTGGGGATAGCGTACGGCGTGCTCAACAAGCTGACGATACTTCTGCTCAGCGTCGCCGCACAGGCGCTGCCATCCCAGACGCTTCCCGAGCTGCTACTCGAGAACCGAACGGCTCGCCAACTCGACATCGGTCTGGGTGACACGGTTTGGGTTTCGGGGCTCGATACCGCCGAGCGGCGTTTCGTCGTCGCTGGCTTGTATCGCCGGCCCGGTGATCCATCTACGGTCACGCTGCGCGACTACCGCGCCATCCTCCATCTCAGCGACCTGCAGCAATTGGTCGGTGTCGAAGACCGCGTGGACCGCTTCAGCTTGCGCCTGCGGCCGGGCGCCGACCGCGATCAAGTGATCGCCGAGATCGACCGCCTCGCCTTCGGCGCCGATGCGCTGCCCGCTGAGCAGGTGGCCGAAGCATCCTCAGAGACGTTTCGCGTGATCTCGCGCTTCCACCGAGCGCTGGCGGGAATAACCATTACCGGCAGCGCGGTATTCTTGCTCTGTCTGGTGGTTCTGAAGGTCGAGGAGCGGCGGTTGGAGGGCGCGTCGATGCGTGACGTCGGCATCTCGCGCCGCAGCCTGTTTCTCTGGATGTTCAGCGAGACCGTCGCTATGGCAAGCATCGGCACAGCGCTCGGCCTCGCCGCTGGTTGGGCGGGGTCCGGACTGATCAACGCCTACTTCCGCGGCGTTTACGACACCTCGATGGCGTTCGCCCGGGTGACGGATGATCTTACGCTACTGGTCGCTCTTATCGGACTCGCCACCGGCGTCGTCGTCGGGTTGCTGGCAGGTCTGGGAATGGTGCGCTCCGGGTCGGCCCGGCTACGCCAGCCGTGATTAACGTCCTCTCGCTAGCCTGGCGCACGCTCGTGCGCCGGCCTCGCCGACTGGTCCTCTTCGTCGCGGGCGTGACGGTCGCCGCCGCCGTGCTCTTCGACATGGTGATGCTGGCGGAAGGATTGCAGCGCAGCATCGGCGAAATACTCGAGGCGACGGGATACCAGGTCCGCGTCGTTCCGAAGGGGCTGTTGCCGTTTGAGGGTGGCGCCTCGATCCGAGACTCGCGCGCTCTGGCCGCCGAGTTGGGCACCGATCCCCGCGTCAGCGACGCGGTGCCCTTATGGGGGCAGACTGTTTACCTCTCGAGCCCAGGCGGCGACCCGCGGCCGACGGCGAGTTTCGGCTATGGCGCACCCGTTGGCACCACACCAGCGCTGCGCATCCGCTCCGGCCGCACCATTCAAACCTCCGGCGACCTGATCATCGACCCGATCATCGCTGCTGAGTTCGGAGTGGGAGTCGGCGACACGCTGTTGGCCGGACTCGAACCCGACCCGGCGGTCGGCGCCTTGCGGCGGCGGCGAACTGTCCGCGTGGTCGGCGTGGCAAATTTCATGTTTGCGGCGGAGGGCTCCGCCACCATCGGCTTACCGATAGAGGATCTCTGGTCGCTGGCCGGGACGGCCAGTCAGCCGGCTGCTCTGATTCTCATCCGGGTAGCCCGCGAGGAAGATGCCTACGGCGTCGCTCACGACTTTCGCGACCGGCTGATGAACGTCGATGTCTATGCCATCCCGGAAATCATCGAAGCGGCAGGTGATCGCCTCACGTATTTTCAGCAATTGTCGCTGGTCCTCGGTACCGTGAGCCTGGGAGTTACCTTCCTTCTGGTTGCCACTTTATTGACTCTCTCGGTCAACGAGCGATGGGGTGAGATCGCAGCACTGCGCGCTTTGGGAGTAACGCGCGGGCGCATGCTGACACAAGTCGCCTATCAGGGGTTCATCATCGCAGCGGCTGGTACGCTGATCGGATTCGGCGCGGGCCTGCTGGTCGCTCGCTATCTGGACGAGATCCTTTCCGACTTCCCTGGCCTGCCGGTTGATGTGTCGTTCTTTGTACTCGATTTCTCCGATGCCATGCTCGCGATCGGTGTGTTGATGACTACAGGTTTGTTCGCAGGTCTATATCCTGCTTGGCGCGCCGCCAGTGTCAACATCGCCGCCGTGCTCCGAGAGGAGATCCAATGAGCGATATCGTCGCCCAGGCACGCTCTCTTAGCCGAGCCTACCTGCGTGGCAGCACAGAGGTGCACGCGGTCCGCAGCGTGGACCTGACCATCAAAGCGGCCGAATATGTCGCCGTCCTCGGTCCCAGCGGCTCGGGGAAATCGACACTGCTCAACCTGCTGGGCGGAATCGACGTTCCGTCGGCGGGCAGTGTGGAACTGCTCGGGCACAATACGCGCCAGCTGAGTGACCGCCGCCTGACGCGACTGCGCCTGGAGAGAATCGGCTTCGTCTTCCAGAGATTTCATCTGCTTCCCGCCCTCACGGCAACGGAAAACGTCGAGCTGCCGATGGCTGAGGCCGGCTTGCCGCGGATACAACGCCGGGGTCGTGCTGCCGATCTGCTGGATTATGTCGGGCTCGCCCATCGCAGCGATCACCGGCCCGGTGAGCTCTCGGGCGGCGAGATGCAGAGGGTCGCCATAGCACGAGCACTGGCCAACAATCCGGCGATCATCTTGGCCGACGAGCCGACCGGCGAGCTCGACCGCGAGACGGGCGCCGAAATCGCCGAGTTATTCTCGAGACTGAATCGTGATGGTACGACTCTCGTGGTGGTCACTCACGATACCGCCCTGGCGGAAGCCGCCAGCGTCGTGCGCCGCATGCGCGATGGCAGGCTCGAGCCGCTCGCAGAAACATGATCGGTCGCCTGGTTATCCGGCACCTGGCTCTTCATCCGGTGCGCTCTCTGGTGTTCGTCGGCGCCTATGCAGCTGGCGTAGCGGTGATGCTCTCCTTGCTCTCCATCGGTGAGGTGATGGTGGAGCAGTCGCGTGACGAGCAGTGGGTGGGCGGTGGTGACGTCATCGTAATACCGGCGGGAATCGATCTGGAGACACTGCGGACAGGCGGCGCGGCGTTTTTCGGCATTCAACAATCCCGATTCATCGCGCGTTCGATCCTGCGCGGTCCGAGGCTTGCCGCTCAGATCGAAGCCGTGGCTCCCTGGATCGATGACCGCGCCATCTACCTGCGGCGCTCAGGATCGGATACTGTCGTCGCAGTTCGAGCCAGCGCGGAAATCCCTTCGGCGGCGCAGGCGCTCGAGGCACCACCAGAATTGGTCGCCGGGCTCTGGCAAGACAGCGAAGCGGACCGACGCTGGCTTGAACCGACCCGCTTCGAGCTCTACCAGGAAATCGACCGCTTTCACCTGCCGCCGGAGGCCAGCCGCAGCGATTCGACCTGGGCTGAGTGGCACTACTTCAACCTGCTGTGGCCCGGCGAAGGCCGCTGGCTTTACCTGTCGTACATCCTGGGCGGTGACGTGCTGGGCGGCCATTGGGGTGGGATCGTGCTTGTCCGTTATCGGACTCCAGGCGGCAGTTACCGGTCATTCGCCGACACGCTCAGCGCTGCGCAGATCGAGTTCTCGACCGCATCCGCCGATGTGAGCTTTGGGCCCCAGTCCGTTCGACTCGCCGACGATCCCGTGCGGTACTTGGTCCGGGCCGAGCTGCCGGGGTTGGAAGGTGGACCACCGCTGTCAATCGAGCTAGCCATCGAACCCGACAGTAACCGCTACTTTCCACCGGCCCAGCTGGCAGCGTCCGACTCGTTCGTCAGCGGCTATGTGGTTCCCGCCTTGCGGGGATCGGCAGCGGGACGAGTCTGCGTTGGGCAGCGCTGCGAGGACGTGCGCAGCGCCATCGCCTACCACGACCACAACTGGGGCACCTGGGGCGGCGTGATTTGGGATTGGGGTATAGCCCATGTTGGCGATTTCGATGTTCTCTACGGTGGCGTGCACGGCAGCGCGGCGGAGCGAGCTCGTGCGCGTGGCGCGCGCTTCCTGGCCTACCTGGTCGACGCAGACGGTGTGGCCGCGATTCTCGAGCCCCGTGAGTTGATCTACTCGGGTGAACGTCTTCAGCAATTCGAAGGGGTAACGGTCCGCGTACCCGAGCTGCTCCGCTGGACGGCAACGAAGGCAGCGGATTCATTGACAGCGGAAATCACGCTGGAGGAGATCTCACTCTCGAGCTTGACGCTTGGGAGCGACGCCGATGTCTATTTCGCCCAGATGGCGGGAACGCTTCGTCTCTCAGGGGTCGTCGGCGGCCGCCCCGTCGATCAGAGCGGACCCGGCTTCTTTGAGACCTATCTCCGGCAATCCGCTAACGAGTGATTAGACACGCGACCACTTCCATGCTTATCGCCCGGCACGGCGCGGCTACGTCGCTCGTAGCCGTCTCGTTGCTTTGCAATCCAACTTTGCCCGCTGCAGCGGCTCAGCAACCCTCTGCGCAGCCCCGCACCCTCAGCCTGCGATCAGTGCCGCTGGCGGATGGCACGCTCGTGCGACTGGATGGCGCGCTGGACGAGCCGGTCTGGCAAACCGCGGAGTTCGCTGGCGGCTTCAGACAGCGCGAGCCGGACGAGGGAGCCTCAGCGACGGAAGCGACCGAAGTCCGGGTGCTGCACGACGGCGCGGTTCTGTACATCGGCGTTTGGGCGTTCGACTCGCAACCTGAGGCGATCATCGGCCGTCAGCTGGAACGCGATGCCCCGCTCGGACTGTCGCGTTTCGGACCGGCAGGCGGCGACGACGCCATCGAATTAGTGCTGGACACCTTCCACGATCGGCGAAACGCTTACTATTTTGCCACAAACCCCCGTGGTATTCAGGTCGATGGTCTGATCACCGACGAATCGGAGAACCCCGACACCAACTGGGACGGTGTCTGGGACGTGCGCACACGCGTCACGTCGGAAGGCTGGACCGCAGAGTTTGCCATACCGCTCCGCACACTGCGTTTTCCGGCACGATCCGAGACGCAAGCCTGGGGATTCAACGTCCAGCGAGTTGTGGTGCGAAAGAACGAACAGACCCTCTGGACCGCGTGGTCGCGCGATAACGAAGGCCTGCACCGGGTGAGTCGCGCTGGCGAACTGACCGGACTCGATTCGCTGACCCGGCCGCTCGACCTGTACATCAAACCATACATTCTGGCCGAGGCCGGACGCGATTACCTAACTGACCCGGATGGCAGCACCGATCTGGCTGCCGACGTCGGCTTCGATGCGAAATTGGGACTGGCCTCCGGTCTGGTTCTCGACCTTACCGTAAACACCGATTTCGCCCAGGTCGAGGCCGACGACGAGCAGATCGATCTGACTCGCTTCAACCTGTTCTTCCCGGAGAAGCGCGAGTTCTTCCTGGAAAACGCCGGCATCTTTCAATTCGGTGCGCCCGAGTTTTTCGGGCCACCTCATTTCTTGCTCTTTTTTTCTCGGCGGATCGGACTTCAGCAAACCGGATTCGCCGAGGCTCAGACCGTGCCGATCATCAGCGGTGCCCGACTGACAGGCAGGACCGGCAAGCAGACGGTGGGATTCCTCAACGTCGTAACCGGAGAGGAGGAGTCCGTTGGCGCTCCCCTGGCCAACTTCGCCGTAGCGCGCCTGAAGCGGGATATCGGTCAGCGTTCCTATGTCGGCGGCATCGGTACCCACCGGCTCGAGGAAGGTGGCGCGACCAACCTGGCCGGCGGCGTCGACTGGGATATCTGGTTATCGAAGCCTCTGGTCTTCGAAGGGTTCGTGGCCGGCACCTCCGATTCTGAACCGGGTGGAGATGGTGCTGCCTGGCAGCTGAAGCTCGATTATACCGGTGACTGGTTCGGCTGGGTGGCCGAGCACATGGAGATCGGCGATGAGGTTTCACCTGGGATTGGCTTCGTCAGGCGGCTGGGTATCGCCCGCAGCTCGGGCGGTTTCAGGCTCAGTCCACGGCCGCCCATCAGAGGCCTGCGCAAGATTAACATCTTCAACAGCTTCCAGTATGTGGCAGACGTTGAATCGCGTGAGCTGCAAGATCGAGTCTGGGAGATATCGGTGACCCCGCAGCTCGACTCCGGCGACCAGGCCAGACTCCAACTGTCTCGTTCGTTCCAGCGGCTGGACGAGCCTTTCCAGCTGACGACGGGCGTCTCGGTTCCTGAAGGCGACTACGCTGACTGGGGTTTCAGCGCCGAACTGACCAGCAGTCGCAGCCGCCCGTTGGCCGCCGAGCTGTTCGGTGCCACAGGCGGCTTCTGGGACGGCGAACGCTGGCAGCTGGGTGGGGGGCTGCAATTCAGGAGCCCGCACATCGGCCTGGAGCTCCAGTACAGCCACAACGAGATCGATGTGCCGGCGGGTGCCTTCACCACGGATCTGATCCGTGGCCGGATCAAGCTGGCCCTGAACACTCGGTTGTTCGGGTCCGCTCTCTTCCAGTACAACAGCCAGGCCATCCAGGCGGCGGACGAGGTGCTCCA
>JBFJOD010000150.1:0-7176 GCA_041617795.1 Gemmatimonadota bacterium
ATTACGGAATACCGTTCAGCAATTGGGTCAGGTGATTACGATCAGTTCATCGGGGCATGTCACAATCCAAACGGCTCAGAATATGAACCTGGTTGCCAGCACTTTAGAAATATCCGCAGCAAATGTGAAGGTTCAGGCTGGCCTGTCAGGCTTTCATGGAGTGCTCAAGGCCGATACGATGATTACCAACACGGTCGTGTCTTCGGCCTATACCCCGGGTGCGGGTAACATTTGGTGAGTATTTTCAAGTCTGAAGCTGACACAGAGACTACGGGTTCAACACTAACGTGCCACCTTGATCGACCTGCAAGACCGCCGCTCCCGGACTCACGTTGACCGTGTTGTTAAAGTCTGCACCCCCGATGGTGCCTTGTCCCACGCCGGCATAAGGGACAAACCCGCCACCCACCGAAAGGTTCGCACCCGGGTGCAGCAGAACCGGAACCCCCGGAAGATTGGGGATTGACGTGGAAAGGATGCAACCGGCACAGGCTCCCGACGTTCCGGTTATATTCACGCTGTTGGTGCCGAACCCGAAAGCCACGAGAGACCCGCCGCTCAAACTAAAGGACGAATTCGATCCGACAGCCAGTAAGGCCCCGTTCACCGATAGAAGACTGTTATTGGCGAGGGCGGTTAAATTACCGGTCACCTGGCCGATGGCCAGGCTCAGCGCCCCACCTTAGTTCCGATAGGGCTGCCCGGCGGAAGCTGGCCCGGTTCGCTGGGGGGCGTCGCGCCGAATTGGCGGGCCTGCCAGCGCTGGATGTCGCCCAGCGCTTGCCGCTGGTGTGCGCTAGGCGCTTCGAGGTCAGCCAGCCAGTCGCCCAGGTTGTCGATCTGGGCCGAGAGAATCGCGCGGACCTGGCTCGTGTTCTCAGCACGCGCCGCTTCGGCAAGCAGACGCTCTAACAGGACGCCTTCAACCGTCTGACGTATCTCTTGCAGATACGGGGTGGGCTCGGCGGCTGCGTACCAGCTGACCTCAAAGCTGCGATCGGTGACCTCGGCCAGTCCGGGCAACGCCTCGGCCCGGGCATGGTACTCGACCAATCGCGCCATGCGTTGCGGCTGAAAGATAAGGCTGAAGGTCATGTCGGCTGCGCTGGCCGCGACCCCGAGTGGATCGAACATCGGGCTGGTACTGGCCTCGAAGACCTCGCCCTCTGTTGTACCGAAGGCGCGGGGCGGTAACAGCAAGAGGATGCGTTCCGGGATGGCAAGAAACTCGGGCTCGACCGTCAGCAGCAGCATGTCCAGGGCGGCGCGCTGTTGGAGCGCGCTGACGATCGAGACCGGCGCCTGTCCGTCGCCCGGGACCGCATAACTGTAATCGACGCCGCCCAGCGAATGGGCGGCCGCCTCGACCTGATAACGATGATGCAGGTACAGCGGGACCAGGACTTCTTCTAACGCGGATAGCGGCTCGCCGGGGCGGAGCACCTGCGGGTCAAAGGCTTCGAGTCCGATACGACGGACCTCGATCTCGTGCTCCAACATTGCGATCGGGTCTGCACCGTTGTCCCACAGCGCGGCCAACGGATGCGCCGCGCCGGCTGGCCGCGCGTCGCGGTCGCTGATGAAGCGTATCCCCCGGCTTAGGCCGTCGCGGACGATCTCATCCAGCGCCTCCGCCTCATCCACACCCTCAGGGAACTGGCTGTACAGCCAACGGATGGCAAAACGATCGTAGGCGCCTACCCCCTCCGCGTAGGCATCCGAAAGGTCGAGCCGCGAGTCACTGGTAATGCCAACGAGCGGCGCCGGATAATCCATCACGCTGGCGCGGCCATAGGTACTGGCGATGTAGTTATGCGCGAGGCCCAGGGTGTGGCCGACCTCGTGCGCCGATAGCTGCTTGATTCGCGCCAGGGCCACAGCCACGGGATCCGCATCTTGCGCCAGTGCGGCCAGATAGTCGAAGCTCGGGCCCGCCGCCAAATCACAGACTCCGATAGCGGCGTCAGCCGGCGCGGCCAGACCGCGCCCCAACAGATGATCCTGCCGCAGGCGCAAGCTGCCCAGATTCACGTTGCCCTTGAGGATCTCTCCGGTTCGTGGGTCGACCACAGAGGACCCGTAGGACCAGCCTCGGGTCGAGCGGTGTGTCCAGTGTATCATGTTGTAGCGCAAATCCATAGGATCTGCACCTTCAGGTAACATCTCAACCCGAAAGGCGTCCCTGAAACCCGCCGCTGTGAACGCCTCGTTCCACCAGTTGGCCCCCTCCAACAGCGCCGAGCGTACCGGCTCCGGGACCCCGCGATCCAGGTAGTAGACGATCGGCTTGATGGCCTCGGACGGCGCGGCGCCGGGGTTCTGCTTCTGCAGGCGGTGGCGTGCGGCCCAGCGCACCGAGATCGGCTGATCGAGCGGCGCGGCGTAGTCTTGGAAGCTCAGTCCGAAGGCGCCGACGCGTGGGTCAACTGCCCTTGGTTGGTAGCCCGCCGGCGGCAGCTGCACGAGGGAATGGTGTTGCCTGAGCGTGAAGGAGCTGCCCGTCGCTGCCGTACTCTGCACCAGCGGGCCGGGTCGTTCGCTGGTGAAGGTCAGCCATGCTTCGACTTCGCTGTTAAGTGGAAACGCCTGTGTGCGCGGCAGATGGATCGTGCTGCGCGAGCGATCGAGCTTGAAATTGCCCTGCCCCGTTTGTTCGAGCCTACGAAGCACCCCATGGGCGTCGCGCAGGAAGAAGTCGGTGGCGTCGACCAGGGCGCGGTTGCCGGTCTGTGCCACGACGCTGAACCCCCAGTGGGTGGAGGGCGCGAACGCTTCCTCGACGGCGCGAACCTCATCCGCGTTTGCGGACCGCGCTCGGTAGCCGTAGTTGGGCTCGATGAGGAATACCGTCGGTCCGATGCGCTGTGCCTTGAGGATGTAAGTACCACCCAGTTGGCCGCGATCAAGCCCGACCGGGTTGCTCCCTAAGCCGCTGGCGAGGGAGACCTGGTAGAGGAACTCCGCATCCCAGCGGTCGATCTCCCAGAACAGCTTGCCTTCAACTTCGTCCCAATACAGGTCGAAGAAACCCTCCAGGCGCTTCATCTCCTTCGTCTTCTTCTCGATCGTCGGCAGCTTGTCGTTGAACGCGGAAACCGGTAGCGCTGTAATCCCGACGAGGGCAGTTGCAAGCGCCGCGCGAAGCAGCGATCGTAGCCAGTTTTTAGAAGGCAGGCTCATTGACCAATCTCCGTGCACGTTCTTCGACAAGTGCCTAGCCACCCCAGCTGAGCTTCGTGACGCGGATCCCGCCATCGTCGCGCACGGAGGTCCAGGCAACCAGAACATGATCTCCAACTCGGGCGATGCGTGGGAAGCCGCTCTGCCGTGCTTCGCTGGTCGCGGCCAGCGTCACCGCAGCCGACGCCGCGCCATCGCGCCGCACCCAGCGAGCCCGCAGCGCTGCCGCCGACTCGGTGCGCTCCAACCACACAACCACCGCTGCGTCTGCAGTGACCAACTCGATATCCACCCTGCCCAACGCCTCACCCTGATCGACGCGAATCGGCGCACCGAACGTAGCACCGGCGTCGAGCGAGAAAGCCACGTAGACCGCCGGCTGTCGGTCCGGTGCGGTAAACCAGGCGACGGCCACCGTGTCTCCCGAGGCCGACAGCTGAGGCCCGTTCACCGGACAGCCGGGGTAGTACCAGCCGTCATCCGCTACATAGGCGGGCTGCGTCCAAACTCCCTCAAGGAGCCGGACGGTCGAGATGTTACGAATCTCGGCCTCGCTGCGGTCGCGATAGGCAGCGATCAAGCCACGGCTCGTCACCGCCAAACCCGTCTGGCAACATTCGCAGACGCGACTGTCCAAAAGCTCTTCCGACGCCAACGCACCGCTCGAACTGATCCTCGTCGCGCGCAGGCTCATCTCGCCGAGATCGACGCCCTCATGGTCCTCGCCGGCAGCGGGGACTTTCATGGCGCGGCCGTCCAGCCAGATCATTGCCGCACCGTCCTCCAGCGGGACCATCGAGACAAAGCCATGCTCGGTCGGCGATTCGTCCCGATGCGGAACGATCCCGTCGCTCCAAGTCTGGCCGCCATCGCGGGACAACGCGAACTTGATGTGGTAGGCGTAGCTACCGCCCTCTACCTTCTCCAACCAGTGGACCAGCCAGGTTCCGTCGGCCAACTCGATCGCCGATGGGAAGTCGGCCCAGTTCACGAAGAAGCGGTCGCTCTCGAGCACGGTGAGCGGCTCGGACCAGCCGGCCTGGTCGCGAACCGCCAGACGCAGCGCGTGATGAACGTCGCCGGCCGGCTCCAGCCAGGAGAGGATCGCGCGACCGTCCGCCGTCACGTGGAGGTTAGGTTCACCGCTGCCTGGCCGGGTGGAGAACTCGACGCTTCCGACGCTGAGGTCGGGGACACCGGGCTGGCAGGCCAGCACGACTGAGGCAAGTAGTGCAACGATCCCGGTCGCTTTCACGCCTCGGACTCCTGGGGTTTAGCAGTTGAATCACTACGATGGCTTCTTAAACGAACGTTGCAAGCTATAGCGGAGCGCCAGACAACGCGACCGCCGACCTTTGCGCCCGTCTGGCAACGATGCTCCGCCACGGATTCGCAACCGCAATCTGGACGCTCACAAGGGCGACGCATATCTTGGCGCGTTAGCTATCACGCTGACGCAAACCGCTGGTCGCCCCGGGAGTGCCCATGTCTGAAGCGAGCAATGAGCCGTTTCGCGTAGCCGCCGTCCAAGCCGCGCCCGTATTCCTCGATCGCGAGGCCACGATCGAAAAGGCTTGCAAGCTGATCGCAGAAGCGGCGGCCGCGGGAGCGAAGCTGGTCGTCTTTCCGGAATGCTTCATCCCCACGTATCCCCTCTGGGTCTGGTTCATCCCTCCCGCCGACACGCGCGCGTTGCGCGAATTGTACAGCGAGCTTCTGGAGAATGCGGTCACTATTCCCAGCGCCGCCACAGAGCGTCTCGGCCAAGCGGCCGCGGAAGCCGGCGTCACGGTCATGATGGGGATGAACGAGGTGAACGCCGAAGCGAGCGGCACCACGCTGTACAACACGACGCTGTGCATCGGTCCGGACGGCCGTATCGTCGGTAAGCGTCGCAAGCTGATTCCCACAGCCGGCGAACGCCTGGTTCACGGGATGGGCGATGGAAGCACGCTTGGCGTGTTTGATCTCGAGATTGGCCGGCTGAGTTGCCTGATGTGCTGGGAGAACTACATGCCGCTGGCACGTTACGCCATGTGGGCCTGGGGCGCGCAGATCCACGTGGCGCCCACCTGGGACCGGGGCGAGCCGTGGATCTCGACGTTAAGGCACACCGCGAAGGAGGGACGGGTCTACGTGCTCGGCTGCTGCCCTGCGATCAAGCGCGATGACATACCCGACCGCTTTTCGTTCAAAGAGAAGTTCTTGCCTCCGAACGTCGAGTGGTTGAACCCCGGCGATACCGTCATTTTGGATCCGGACGGAAAGTTCATCGCGGGACCCGTGCGAAACGAAGAGACCATACTGTACGGCGAGATCAATCCGCGGGAACTGCGCGGCCCGCGTTTTCAGTTCGATGCAGCGGGTCACTACGGCAGACCGGACATCTTCGAGCTGCGAGTCAATCGGCAGGAGCGGCCGATGATCCGCACTGTCGAGTCGCCTCCCATGGTCGAAGAGGATTTCGAGGACAACTAGGATCGAGTCGATAAATGTGTAGAAACATCAAGAAGCTTCGCCGGCCCGAGGGGCCGCCGACGGATGAGGAGTTGCGGGATGCGGCGCTTCAATTCGTGCGCAAGATCAGCGGCTACCGGGTGCCGTCCAAGACGAACCAGACCGCCTTTCACAAAGCCGTCGATGACATCGCCGCGGTGACACGCGACTTGTTTGCCGAGCTTGCCGCCCGCTGAACCTGCATCACGGTGGTCGCCGTGGGAGCGCTGCGGCGCGGTGGACCCGCTATCGATCCAACAATTCGCGGATCTTTGAACCTAACTCGGACGGTGCGTACGGCTTCTGGATGAACTCCAGACCGGCTGCCAGGACGCGGTTGTTGCCAATGGCAGCATCCGAGTAGCCGGACGTGTAGAGGACCTTCATGTGGGGCCGCAGATCAGCGACCCTCTCTCCCAGCTCCAAACCACTCATGCCCGGCATGACGAGATCGGTCACCATCAGATCGATCGCTTTGTCATGCCCCTCGCAAATCTCCAACGCTTGCTGGCCATCTTTTGCCACCAAGACCGTGTAACCCTGGCGAGCGAGCAGTTTGCTGATCGGCCGGCGCAACGATTCCTCATCCTCCACCAGCAGAATCGTCTCGGAGCCACTCGTGGAGACGGTTGCTTGGCTCGGCTCATCCACGTCAACCGCCTCATCCACACGTGGAAAGTAGATCTTGAACGTCGTACCGATGCCGGGCCGACTTTCGACCGCGATATGACCACCACTCTGTTTCACGATTCCGTACACCGTGGACAGGCCGAGACCCGTCCCCTTCCCTTTGTCCTTCGTCGTGAAGAATGGCTCGAAGATTCGCTCCTTCGTGTGCTCATCCATGCCGGTGCCGGAATCGCTGATCGATAACACCACGTGTCTGCCCGGCTCGATGGCCTCGTCGTGGCCGGCGGCCTCACGCTCGACGTCGAGGTTGGCTGTGCGTATCGTCAGGCGCCCCCCGTCCGGCATCGCATCGCGCGCGTTGACCGACAAGTTCATGATGACCTGGCCGACCTCCACAGGATCGGCTCGCGTGTTGCCGAGATCGGGCTCGAGTTCCGTGACCAGTTCGATATCCTCACCGATCAAACGTCCCAGCATATCCAGCGTCTCCCGCACCGCGGCATTCAGATTCAGCACCTTGGGCTGGAGGATCTGACGGCGACTGAACGCTAGAAGTTGGCGCGTCAACGCTGCCGCGTGCACGGCTGCGCTCCGGATATCCTCGATCCCTGACCGCATCGAGTCATCCGCAGGCAGATCGCTCAGCGTGATCTCGCAGTTGCCGAGTATCGCGGTCAGCAGGTTGTTGAAATCGTGCGCGATGCCACCCGCCAGCTGGCCGACGCTCTCCATCTTCTGGGACTGAGACAGCCGTTGCTCCAGTTCGCGCCGTTCTGTCACATCCACCAGCATGCCGAGTACACCGTTGACCCGTCGGTCGGCTCCATACAGCGGCGCTGCGAACAGACTCAAGTCGACCGGCCTACCATC
>JBFJOD010000151.1:0-7010 GCA_041617795.1 Gemmatimonadota bacterium
CCTTCTCGCCCTTCTTGTTCGGGTTGAACGGCCTCACGTCCACGAACTCGCCCTCGCTCATGTAGCGCCCGCGCACGTCTTGGAAGGCGAGTATGTATCCGGCCTCGATGAGGTGCGCGTCGAGGGCGAGGCGGCCGCTGTAACGCTCCTCACCGCTCGGCTCTATGTTATAGGGCGTGCGCCGCAGCACGATCGGATAGCTCCGGCTCGTGTCTTTCGGTACGTAGTACGACGTGAACAGGCGCACGCCGTCGCGCATCGAGACGTAAACCTCCCGCTTGCTCACACGCTCCATCGACCACTCGGGGCTCCCCCGCGGCGCCTCCGGCATGGTGCGGCCGAAGTTCAGCGGAAAGCTCTGGCCGCCCTGGGTGAAAGTGCCCGCGATCGACGTGAATCCCGGATCGACCGCGCCCTGGTACTCGAGCCGCGCCGCCTGCAACCGGAAGACGACCTGGCCGTTTTCAAAAACGATCTCGTCCAGCGGGATGCCGGTGGCGCCCTGGTCCGGGCTGTCCAGCGTGGCCGTGTAGCCTTCGTCGGCCGGCAGAACGTGCAACGCCAGGCGCAGCTTCATCGCCCCGACGTCCAGAGTGCCGTACCAGTCGCCGGTGATGTCCTGTTGGGCGGCCGCGGGTGATGAGACCAGCGCCAACGGCAGGAGCACCAGCGCAACCAGAACCCGGAGAGTGCGGTTTCTTTTGCTTTTCATCGGTCTAAACCTCTTGCGGAGCTGATCTTGAGAACCGCCGAGGGTTGCTTTGAAGGCTTTATGGTGGGGCTTGGGTGCAGAATAGGGCGCCGGCGGGTGCGTGGCAACGAACGGCCCGCTGCGTTGGCCCCGGCGGTCAGGCGGTCCCCTCTTCCCACCTCGCGGCCCAGGCATGCTCGACGCTCCTTACTATTGCAGGATAAACGATGTATCGCCGGAAGAGGTCGATGAGCGTCATATATCTTGACGTGAAGGCGCTGGTCTCCCTGACGTAGATCGCCCAGTACATCGTATAACCTTCTTCGGTCGGCTCGATCGCCATACAGAAGAAGGCATGCGCCGTGCGGTTCATCATCTCGGCCAGCTGTTCGTTCTCGAAGGTGTAGACCGTCTTGAACATGCCGCCGCCGGCGCCGGGCTCCTCCAGGGTGCGTGAGCGATCGGCTTCGGTCAGCCGGTTGACGTACGATGTCGACGTGTCGAAGTACTTCTCGTCGTCCCAGCCGAGCAGGCTGCCCACAAGCATCCGCAGCGCAACCAGGGTCGCGACCGCCGTGTTGGCCTCGAGCGGGCCCTGGGCAGCGAGGATTTCCTGGGCATCCTGGAGCGTCAGTCCATCGCGGCCGCGACGGAGATGGAAGACCCAAACGTCGTGCAGCGGCACGTCGGCGAGGAACGAATTGACACGGAAGTTCCTGGACTGGAACTCCGCCGGGGAGAGGCGCCGCCCGTCCCCGATCGTCGCGGACCAGAGGAAGACGAAGTTGAGGAGGAGGGCGGCAAAGACGAGTCCCAGCCGCCGAACCGCATCTCTGAACCCCGCGAGGCCGGTCAGCACGCCTGCCGCGCCCAGGGTCAGCGCCGCCGGGACGAGCCCGATGGCCAGTCTCAACGGTCCGGCCGCCGCCGCGCCAAGGGTCGCGCCACTTGCTATCCAGAGCGCCCAGGCGACCGGTGTCAGCCGCCCGGCGCGCACGGCCAGGACAACGGCGACGACGGCCGCGGCGATGATGACGACGTCCACGAGCACGAGCCACGAGACCGCGGCGTAGGACGTGGACAGCCAAACGCCGACGACCGCGCTCAGCGCCAGGACGGCGCCCAGTAAAGTCACGATCAGCGTGGAGGTTCTCTTCATCTGTCGCACATCCAGCCGTACGCTGAACAACCCTCTTCTGTTTTAGCGTTCTCGGGTCCCAACCTTCGCAACCTTGCCGATATATCGACCATCAAAAATGATGATTAAAGTGGTGAGAGCGAGCGCGCTCTCCAGAACGCAAGAGATAATCGGTCGCTTATGTGGAAAGTCGCAATTCGGCTCCTGCTCGCCTGTCTCTTCTGCCCCCTGGTCTCGTGTGGTGACAGCCCCACCGATTCGCCCGCAACCCACGAGTGGCGCGTCGCCTCCGCGGAATCGCAGGGGCTCAACCCCGATATCCTCGACTCACTCACGATCCGGCTTCGGGAGGGTCGTTTCGGCCTCATCAGCAGTCTGGTGATCGTGCGGCACGGCTACCTGGTCTACGAGGAGTATTTCCGCGGATATGATATAGATCGTCTTCACCCCGTCTATTCGGTGACGAAGAGCGTGACATCGGCGCTGATCGGGATCGCGCTCGAGCAGGGGAGGATCTCCGGCACAGACGTCAGGCTCCTCGATTTCTTCCCGGAATACCCAACGCTCGCCAACATGAGCGAGGCGAAGCGGCAGATAACACTGCATCACGTGCTAACCATGTCGGCGGGTTTCGTCTGGGATGAGTTGTCAACCCCTTATGGCTCGCCGAGCAATCCCACGACGCGATTGGTCCAGAGCTCCGACTGGGTCAAGTTCGTTCTGGATCTTCCGATGGCCGGCGTCCCAGGCGCGACGTTCACCTACAACAGTGGCTGCACCATCCTGCTTTCCGGCGTGCTGAAAAGCAGAACCGGGATGAGCGCCAGGTCGTACGCCAGGCAAGTTCTATTCAACCGTCTGGGCATCAGCCGCTATAGCTGGGAGACGGGCCCGAACGACATCACCAATACCGGTTCGGGCTTGAGCCTGCGGCCGCGCGACATGGCGAAGTTTGGGTATCTCTACCTGAGAGACGGGGTCTGGAGAAGCAGGCAAGTCGTGAGCCGCGACTGGATCGACCGGTCCACGCAGCCGCACATTCGCTTCGCCGAAGGCGGTGGCTATGGGCTTCATTGGTGGCTATCTGACAGTGGGACGGAGCTGGCACCCTACGCGGCCGGCTGGGGCGGCCAGTACATCATTGTGATACCCGAGAGAGACATGGTCGTGGTCTCGACGGCGGAGCAATACGACGGGCGGTCATGGATAGGAGACATATTGTACAACTACGTCTTCGCGGCCGATCGAGAAGCTGCCGTGCCAACGGCGCCCACCGTGTTGCCCGAACGGTCAGCGCGTGCACACCTGCCGAGCCGCGGTGGCAGCGGGCGGTAGAGCCCGGCCCGCATCAGCAGATCGGCGAAGTTGACGCCGGCGGCCTCGACCCCGAGGTGCATCGCAATCGGCGGACTTAACATACGAGCCACCGTTGCCCCGTCGGTCGCTTGACTGGCCATCTGTCCCGAAGCTACGTTCGTCCATACCTGCGTGCTGTTGGCCCCGTTCGGTCCACTGCTCAACCGACCTTCCTGATGAAGCGAACGATTCCGACGCAGATTGCGTTGGCACTTTCTACGGTCGCTCTGCTCGGATGTGGTAACCAGGAGTCAGACAGCTTGATGACCGCCATGGCTGACTTCCTCCCCGAAAGCATCGCCGACTGGACACGCGACAATTCCTCCGTCACCTACGACCGCGAGACGATCTTCGATTACATCGACGGCGCGGGCGAAGTCTATCGCTCCTACGCGTTCAGCCACGTCCTGGTGGCGGTCTATGCCGGCCCCGACGGGCCCGACATCACCGTCGAGCTGTTCGACATGGGCAACCCGGCGGACGCGTACGGCGTCTTCAGCTACGCGCGGGAGCGAGAGGAAAGCGGCCTCGGCGGCGGCTACGAGCGTAGGGGCCGGGTGCTTTGCTTCTGGCAGAACCGCTACTACGTCTGTGTCACTGCCGAGGAACGCACCGAAAACGTGGATCGAATCCTGATGGACGTCGCCCGCGCGATCTCGGAGCGGATGCCACCGGCGTCGAATCCTCCCGACCTGTTGACATCGTTGCCCAGCGCCGGGCGCGTAGCCTCGAGCGAGAGGTTCTTCCACCTCCACCCGTCGCTGAACTATCACTACTACCTGGCGCGCGAGAACATCCTCAAACTGGGCCCTGAAACCGATGCCGTACTGGCCCGTTACGCGCCGGGCTCGACGTATCTGCTGGTGGTGGAATATCCAAGCGCGAGCGCCGCCGCCGCGGCCGCTTCCTCTTTCAAGCAGGGCTACCTGCCGGCTTCCAGCGACTCCGGAACGATGCAGACCGAGAACGGCAAGTTCTCAGCATATGAGCAGCGCGATCAGCACATCGTCGTGGTGCTGGATGCCGAATCGGACACGGCGGCAGAAGATCTCCGACAGGCGACGGTGGACAGACTCACTCAGCCATCACGGTGAGGACGGGGTTCATGGCTACGGGCAAAGCACGTCTCAGCCGACGGGATTTCATGAAAGGCGTAGGCGGCGCGCTGGTGGGGATGGCGGTGGGGCTACCGGCGACCGCCTCCGGCACGATCACGCCGCCCGGGGTTTCGAGGGTCGTGCTCATACGCAACCCGGATGTCGTACTGGGCCTGCGCAGAACCGACGGCGAGCTGATTCAGCGCATGCTGGACGAGGCGATGGTGTCGCTGTTCGGCCTCGACACACCGTCGGAATGCTGGGCACGGATCATCCGGCCCGACGACATCGTCGGCATCAAGACCAACGTCTGGCATTACCTGCCCACACCGCCCGAGGTGGAGCGGGCGATCCGTCGCGGTGTGCTGGGGGCGGGCGTGTTGGAACGCAACATCGGGATGGGCGACCGCGGGGTCCGCCGCAGCAACATCTTCAGAAGGAGCACGGCACTGGTCAACTCGCGGCCGATGCGCACGCACGCCTGGTCGGGCGTCGGTAGCCTGATCAAGAACTACATCATGTTCGACAACCCGGTCAGGTACCACCCCGACGCCTGCGCCAGCCTGGCAAAGGTCTGGGACCTTCCCATCACCCGGGGCAAGACCCGGCTCAACGTGTTGGTGATGCTGACGCCGCAGTTCCATAACCTCGGGCCCCACCACTTCGACGAAGAGTACACCTGGCCCTACGGCGGCCTGATCGTCAGCACCGACCCGGTGGCCGCGGATGCCGTCGGGCTCCGCATCATCCAGCAGAAGCGGCGGCAGGTTTTCGGCGCAGATCGCCCGTTACAGCCGACCGCCCACCATATCGCCTTGGCCGATACCGAGTACGGTCTGGGCAACGCCAGCATGGACAGGATCGAGCTGGTAAGGTTGGGGTGGCAGGAGGGCAGTCTGATCTAGGCTTCGGGTGTGCGCTCGGCCCCGGGGGATCCTCTCGCTTCATGTCGCGCCGCGCCGGGCCGCCATTCGGAGTCCGGCCGGGGCGCTCCAAATGTCCGCTCGTAGGATCCCCCGGGGCCTCGCTGGCGCAAGCCGGACTATCTACTTCTCTTGCACACCCAGGTCTTAGCGGATGGTTACCTCAATCAGGTCGATCTGATCTCGGTCCGCCGTACCGAGGCCGAGGGCCGCGGCCGCCTTCACGGATCCTGCCCGGGGGATGAGGGAGCCCATGCCCTCCGACCGGCGTTTCTCGTCCAGTATCTGCAGCGCGATTGCATCCATGGCGACGGGGTCGGTCCCGACAAAGATGCCCCCGTACGGCCAGACGTACTGTCGCGGCCAGCGCGGGCCGCCGTTGTATACGCCCAGCAGCGCATCGAAGAGAACCAGGCGCTGTTTTTCTCTGATCACCGGTATCGCGTTGATCTCGGCCACGCCCGGGTGGGTGCCGTGGTTTCCGTGGTACCGGCTGGGATTGTCGATGCTCCCGTAGTGGTTCTTCAGGGCGCCGGTGATCCCCGTGATCCCGTGATCCTTCAGCACCGGCACGTTGATCAACGCCGAGCACATCTCGGATGCGATCCGGCTCACCCGCGAGGACTTACTCCCGACAGGAAAAGACTCGGCGCTGAACCCGGGGCCGCCTGATCCGCGCCGGCTCGCCCGCGTCCCCAAGGCCCGGAGCGCTCCTGGCTCCTTCTGGATCGAGAGGCCCGTGGCGGCCAGCTCTTCGTCGGATCGCTCCCACACAACGACGTTCTCTTCCGCGATCCCGGCTTTGTCAAACCCCGAAAGGATGGCCCTTGTCAGAGCGGGAAAGTGAGCGGTCTGCTCGGAGCCCCGCAGCTGCCGTACGCTGTTGGCGTTCAGCTTCAGCCCGACGACGTCCCCCGGCTTGACGAACTGCGCCCAGGCGTCCCCGATCGTCCTCTTACCCGTCAAGGTCGTCAGGGCTCGATCGAGCATCTCTTGGAGGAGGGGCTGATGGACTTTGCCGGAGCCCTCGATCACCCGGTTATCTCGAACAAGCACGACCCTGCTTCGAGCGCGGACCGTTGTCGCGGCGGGCCCAGCATGGGAGGACGTTCTTGTCAACAAACCGTCGGCCAGAGCCAGGCCCAACGCGCCCATCGCGGACCGCCGCAGGAACGTTCGGCGGCAGATCGACTGGTGGCTATCGCGACGGTCGCCCGAAGACATCTTCACACTCCCGCGGCGTTACGCTGGTTGTCGCTCCAGCAGGATCTGATTCGTCTCCGAGCGCGACTCACCTACCGACGTGATGTAGATCGCCTTGCGGTCCCACACGGGACAGGCGTACTCGCAAGCTCCGCAGCCGGTGCAGGGCTCCGGATCGACGTAAGGCCGCTTCACCTCGACTTCGTTGCCCTGGCTGTCGATGGCGACCTCTTCCCTCAGGTAGACGGACTTGGGTGACGTCGGGCACCACTCCTCGCAGACGATGCAGGGCGTGGCCATCGCCCAGGGCAGGCAGCGGCCGTGATCGATGAAAGCCGTGCCGATCCGGTTCGGCGGCGTGTTCTCGTCGCCGACTTTCTGAGCGAGCGTCAGCTCGTTGATGGCGCCGGTGGGACAGACCTGTCCACAGAGCGTGCAGCTCGGTTCGCAGTAGCCGATCTTCGCGATCAGGTACGGCGTCCAGAGGCCCTCCACTCCGGCCTCGAGCAGCGTGGGGTGCAGCGCATTGTTCGGGCAGACCCGCATGCACTGGCCGCAGCGGATGCAGCGACCCAGGAAATCGTCTTCGGGCAGCGAGCCCG
>JBFJOD010000152.1:0-6970 GCA_041617795.1 Gemmatimonadota bacterium
AGATGCTGCTCGATCCGCTGGGCGAGCGCCGGATCCTGTGCCGACGTCGGGGGGCTGGCGGCGAAGAGAAGCAAGCAGGCCAGCGGGAACGCTGTAATGGCATATCGAGTGGCTTCGGTCATCGTATTCCTTCTAGGGTCTGCGACGCTGCGATTCTGCTTTGCTGCGCTTGTTCCAAGTTAGTCGGGCTCTGATGGCTCGTCCGGAAGCCGCGGCGCTTGCACGTTTTCCTCTACGGATCGCGACGTCGTGTCCATCAGGTCGCGTAGCTTCTGCGCGAATCTCTTCGTTGTTGTCGCCCAGATCGTGCGCGCCGCCAGAAACGCCGCAGTGAGCGGTGCGGCGACGACCGCGGCGGTGCCCACCAGGCTCGTCGGCTCGATGATCGCGCCGGTGATCCCGATTCCCACGGCTCCCGCGATCATAGGGAGAACGATGAGGACGGCGCCGGCCGCGCCGCGGTCGCCGATGACCTGGACGGAAGTCTCATCGCCACGCGGGCTCACCGTCACGTGGATCTGGCTCAGCTCGCCGACCGTCTGCCATTCCAGCGAGCCCAGCGCCTCCTCCAGCTTCCCCTGCTGGCCAGTGCTCCGCCGGATCGCATCCACGACGCGGCTGAGGCCCTCGCGCGATAGCTCACCCTGAGCGATGTGCTCCAGCCGATACTTCTGTGGGCCACCGAAAAAGCGGGCCGCCGCGCTCTCAGCCGTAGCCGGTACTTCAGAAACCGCGCGCTCGATCAGCGCCGCATCCAGCCCGATCTCTCTGGCAATGGCCTGAATCTCGTGCAAAGTCAGCCCGTCCGCCGGCCCGGCGACGGCCCCACCGGGCTGGCGCTCCTGGAGCTCAAGCGCCTTGCGCAGGATCAGGGCAAATTCCGTCTCGGAGTAACGGCGATCACCGCTCGAAATCTTGGCCTCCCGCTTCCGAAGTACATGCTTTCGCTGTGCCGATGAATCGGTCACTTACAAGATAGAACGACCATGGTCGCTGGCCAGCGTGACCGAACAGCCCGCCGCGGGTGACTGGCCGAAGACGGTCGGGCGACCCCCAAGACCGGCGCTGCTCGTGGCCTTCTGGCCGGCCTTCCAGCCAGTAGCAACATCCTTATATATTGTGCCACCCCCCGTCGGCAGCCCTCCGATCCGACACCATGCCGGAGCCTGTTATGGACAGTACAGACGGCGACCGCGACGACACCCTTGAGACGCTGAGAGCTGGCGAGGAGAGCCTTCGGGATGTGGCGGACCACATCCGCGAGGTCATCTGGCTGTTCGATTGGGACAGCCAGCAGGTCGTCTACGTCAGCCCGGCCTACGAGACGGTCTGGGGGCGCAAGGTGGAGGACCTGTACGCCAGGTACGACGAGTGGGCGGACAGCATCCACCCCGATGACCTCGAGCACGCCCAGGAGTCTTTTGCCCGAGTGCTTGAATCGGGTGGCGGCGAGCCGCGGGAATACCGCATCGTCCGTCCCGACGGCGAGGTGCGCTGGGTTCTGGACCGCGCATTTCCGATACGGGACGAGAACGGAGAAATCCGGCGCGTGACGGGGCTGGCCGAGGACATCACCGACCGCAAGCTGGCCGAGGAGAGCCTTAGAGATAGTGAGGCGCGATACCGTGCAGTGGTCGATGACATGCCAGCGCTGGTGTGCCGGTTCCTGACCGATGGCACACTGACCTTCGTCAACAAAGCCTACTGCGAGTACTTCTCGAGCAGTCCGGAAGATCTCGTGGGGCAGGACTTCTTCCAATTCCTGCCGGAGGCCGAGAGGGAGCGGGTGCGCGATCACTTTCTCTCGCTCGACGCGAGCAAGCCGATGGTCACTTACGAACATCAGGTCATCGCTCCGGGGGGAGGGATTGCGTGGCAGCAGTGGACGGACCGGGCGCTTTTCGATGATGCGAATGCCGTCGTGGAATACCAGTCGGTGGGCATGGACATCACCTCCCGCAAGAAGTTGGAAGAGGAGCTGGTCAAAGTGCAGAAGCTCGAGTCGCTGGGCGTCCTGGCCGGCGGTATCGCCCACGATTTCAACAACCTGCTTACGGCCATGCTCGGCAACATCGGGCTCGCCCTGATCTACACGGGTCACGAGAGCCGGTCACGCGAGCCGCTCGAGGATGCGGAGAAAGCGATCTCGCGGGCAAAAGACCTGACCATGCAACTACTGACATTTGCCAGGGGCGGAGTTCCGGTTCGCAAGAAGCGATTCATCAAAAACCTGATCCGCGACTCGGCCAACCTCGCCCTTAGAGGCTCGAACGTTAAGTGCGAGTATTCCATCGCCGGCGATCTCTGGCCGGTCGAAGTGGATGAGGGGCAGATCAGCCAGGTGGTGCACAATCTGGTCTTGAACGCCGACCAATCGATGCCGCAGGGCGGCAACATGACGGTCCGCGGCGAGAACTTAGATATGCTGGCGGACAGCGGTTTGCCGATTGAAGAAGGCCGGTATGTGAGAATCAGCGTGTCGGATCAGGGTACGGGGATATCTGAAGAGCATCTCGCAAAAGTCTTCGATCCCTACTTCACGACAAAGCAGAAGGGAAGCGGCTTGGGGTTGGCCGTCGCCTATTCCATCATCGCTAAGCACAGCGGCCATCTGGCAGTGGAGTCCGAACTGGGCAAAGGGAGCGTCTTCCGATTCTATCTGCCCGCGGCGGAAGGGATGGTCGCGGAGGACGAGGGGCGACAGGGGGCGGCGCTGCGTGGGACGGGGCGGATTCTGTTGATGGACGATGAGGGCATCGTGAGAAAGGTTGGAGGCGCCCTGCTCGGCGACATGGGATTCAATGTGGAGTTCGCAGCCGATGGTGAGGACGCTGTTGCCAAGTACAAGCAGTCCCGATCGAAGGGCCAGGGTTTCGACGCCGTCATCCTCGACCTGACCGTCCCGGGCGGTGTGGGCGGAAAGGAAGCGGTGAAAGCAATCCGGGAAGTCGATCCTGGGGCGAAGGTCATCGTTTCCAGCGGTTACTCCAACGACCCGGTCATGGCGGATCACAAGCGTCACGGCTTCGACGCCGTGCTGGCCAAGCCCTACACGATGGAAGAGCTGGGTGAGGTCCTGCGCGACGTCGGCGTCGGGGGGCGAGCGGAGTAGGCCCGAGCTCCAAGCTCCGTAGCCAGCGGGAAGGCGCGGTCGCGGCGCTGCTCAGAACGGCGGTGCGTTGATGATCGTGAACTTGCCGATGTGCTGACGACCGCCGGGTGTCGTCACGTGAAAGAAGTAAACGCCGCTGCCCACCAGCTTCTGCTGGCGATCTAACAGGTCCCATTCGGCTTGGCCACCGCCGCCCGGGTTATGATGGTTGACCACATCGACCAGTCGACCCGCCACCGAATAGATACGAATGGTTGCCCGCTCCGGCAGGTTGACGAAGATCAGCCGCCGTGCGGGCTCCGCATCGAAACGACTGGCCGCGTAGAACGGGTCCGGTACGGTGTGCACCAGTCTGAGGTCATCCGCGGCATCCACCCGCGGCATGACACGCTTCGCATCGCCCGGGGATTCGAGGGATGACGGACCCGAGTTCAAGCTGTTGAGATCGAAGGCGGTGACTTTGTAGTAGTAGGTGGACCCGTTCCGCAAGCCCGAGTCCACGAAGCTGAACGGCACTCCGTTGTCGGTCATGGGACGTGCCGTCCCGTTCCGAATCGCTCCGGCCAGCGCCGTGTCGGCTGACACAACCGTGGGCGAGCCGTCGGCGCCCCGTACGATCCAACCGATGCGGTGCTGGACGAATGGGCTCGTGATTCCTATCTCGACGGTGTCGCGGCAGACGGCGCCGGCGATCAGACTGGGATCCGTTTCGCAGAGATGATCTACGAACTTCGAATCGTCGCGGTCGAACTGGGCGATCAAGTCCAGATCCCTAGGCGTCGTACCACGATAGACTCGGTAACCTTCCACATCGTTGCTTCGGTAGTTGGGGTTGTGAAGCGGGCTTCCCGAGTCACTCGCCAGCGCGTGGTAGGGGTCTCCCACCTCCTCCGTGGGGCTCGGCTGCCAGGTGATGGTGACCTTGGAGTCACCAGGGGCGACATCGAATGGTGGCGGTTCCGGAGGCTGCGGCAGCATGAAATTGTTGTCGACCAGCGCCTGGGCGACCAGCGCTTTGCCAACCAAGCTGCGAGGTACGTAGTCGATCGCGTAAGGATCGACATCTCCGGGCGTCGCACATGCTGTCGGCGGTGTGGCGACCCAGCCGGCGGCGATCTCGATGGGCCGCCGCGGCTCCTCGCACCCCGGACGCGGCGCCGGGATGCCGGGCGGGTTGGCGAAGGCGTCGCCCTGGACGATCGCGTCGGTCGCTACGGTTGCGGCGGCGAACATGGCAACGACCAACGTCTCGCTCTCTCCCGGGGCCAGCGAAAATGGGCCGGTCGACTGGAAGAAATAGATGTCTCTGGGAGTCTGGCGTAAGTAGCAGAGGCGCCGTTCCTGTGGGTCGGGGAAGCCGCACGGCCCGTCGCCCGCAGCGGGAGCGATGTTGCCCGACAGGTAGCGCCAGAGCTGCGGGATCCCCAACGCACTGAGTAGCCCTGTCCCCGCACCGGGCGCTGATGGGTTGTCCCATATGGAGAACATCGTCATTCGATTCCGTTCCCCGGTTTGCGGGTGCCGCGGGGTTTTGGCCAGCATGAGGCCGACGAGCCCCGGGGACTGGATGAAGAACGGCGGGTAGAAATATCGTGGCGAGTACTCGAAGCGCGCCGTCTCAAAGAAGTCGGCATCGTAGGCCAGCGCGAGGTCCAGCGGCAAGATGGCCGTGCCGTGGTTCTCACTGAAGTTGCCGACGTCGGGGTCCGTCGTGAACGCAACGTAGATGGAATCGATACGCCAGCCTGCGTCGGGCAGCTCGTCGCGGCCATCGAAGAGCGCTTCCTCATTCAATTGCTGAAAGACGCGGCTGTTCGTGATGTTGTGCAGCCTGAAGATGAAATAGATCGTGGCCTCATTGCCCGCCGGATAGTTCCAAGCCAGCGTTCGCTGCTCGACGAGAATTCCCATGGGGTGCTCGCGCTGGGCACTGAACGCGGGATCCCCATCCCAATAGAGAGCCCAGCTATCTTGTTGAGAGATGGCTTTGCGTCCGAGCAACGTCGGCTCGAACAGCTCGGCATCGCGAACCAGGGCGCTCAGCTTTGGGAAATCGCTGATTTTACCTGGGCTGGGCCAAGTCTTCAGGTCTGACCGGTCGAGCGAGTTGAAGATGCCGGTGATGCCGTCACCGTGTCGTTGGACCCCCCGCTCATCCCAGAAGTAGGCTCCCACCGTGTCGCCGGCCCAGCGGAAGCCGGCATCCTGTGTGATGCGCCCCGCGATTTGCAGGCCAGCCGCCCAGATGTAGCCGTTGGGCGAGCCGCCGGGCCAGAAGCCGCCCTCGCCGAAGGGGCTGGTGAAGACGTTGACGCAGATGAGCCCCTGGTACGTGAGGCCGCAGTCGAACTCGTTGCCGGTGAGGACTAGGGCGGGCTCCGTGAACAGCCGAAAGTGGCTGGCGGTTGCGCCGGCGATCGTTGGGCGCGGCTTCGGCGTTTGCCCGACCGCGGAGACGCTCGACATCAGGAGCGTCAGGCAGATGCCAGCGGCGAGGATCAGTCGGTGACCGGGCTGCATTAGCATGCGCTGACGTTCTCTCAAGGGCCGCCACGCACGAGGGGTCAAGGCAAGGTCGTTTTCATCATAATACTAGAGGAAGTCGTCTCGCGCTTCGCGCGACGCATCTCCTTCATCCCCGGCGCTTTGCCTATTCGAGCTCCAGCGCCCTGACCATCCGCTCGATCAGCCACTCGACCTCACGCTTGTCGCGGATCGCGCGGCCGGCGTGTACCGTCTTGCCATCGACACGCTCGATCTGGATGTCGTAGTAGGGCCGCTTCCCCACGTGCATGCCGATCTTGTGGCGGATGTCGTTAATGTCGTCCACCGGGATGTGCCGGATGCGCCCGAACATCAGTACGCCTGACTTCACCCAAACGCCCGTTGGTTCGCAGACGACGTGCGTGGTGCCCAGCCAGGCGCTGACGGCGGCGTAGCCGAGCAGCAGGCCGAAGAGGCCGAAGAGGATGGGGAAGAGGGGCGGCGCGCCGAACTTCAGCAGCGCGAAGATCGTCGCCGTCCAGATGCTGAAGAACAGCGTGATCCCGAAGGCGAAGCCGAGGTTGCGGGCGGCGGGGAAGTAGATCTCGGTGCGGCGGATCCCCTCGTTGACGCGGATCCGCGAGTGGCGCGGTTGGCGGAGCGGCGGTTTGGCGTCTTCCGCCGTCAGGCCCGCCGCCGCCAGCTCGGCGTCGGTGGGTGGCGTCCCGCTCTCCTCCGTCCGATAGACCGGGACTTCGAAGTTCGCCGCGTAGTCGACGCCAGGCACCGCCGCGGAGATCTCGAGCTTCCAGATGATCGCGTCAGAAGGATCGGTGGCGTCGCTTTGCTGAGCGTCGGCCGGGATGCGGAAGGCGACGGGGACCGCCGTGGCGCCCTCCACCACATGCGGCCGCGTGATCGCGCGCTTCTCCTGCCAGAGCACCTCTTCCCGCGTCTTTCGATCGTCGCCGGAGCCGGTGACGGTGCGGTGCACGCAGCTCAACGTCAGCTGGAAGCCGTCGTGCGAGTGGATCAGCGTACGGGCGATGACCACGCCCTGCAGCAGCCGTCCCACCACGCCCGGCACCGCCGCCAGCCGCAACACCGAGACGCCGTACTTACGGTAGCGCAGCGTGGCGCGTACCGCCCACGCCAGCAGACCCAGCCCGATGATCGGGAAGATGAGCGCCAGCAAGACGAACTTCTCACCCTCGCGCAGCGCTTGAGGGATGATGAACAGCGGAACCGTGAAGGCGATGGAATTCCAGAAAAGCGCGACGCTCCAAGCGGCGATCAGGCCGCCGCGCGTGGCGCATTCGATGCGGGCGGCGGCCCAGTCGGGGCGCCAGAGCCACGGCTCGTCCGGGCCGCAGC
>JBFJOD010000153.1:0-6811 GCA_041617795.1 Gemmatimonadota bacterium
ACGGCGACGGCGGCCAGCGTCGGCAGATGGCCGGCGACGGCGAGAACGAAGGCACCGGTGATCGCGGCGGCGCACCAAATCGGGGCGACGAAGTGGGCCCAGCCGGGCGCAGCGCCCCGCTTGGCCCGGGCGATGATCGAGCGAACCGTGATCGTGCTCAGAGCGAAGGCGACCATCCATACCCCGGCGGCGATGCCGGCCACGCGGGGCGGCACGCCGGACCCCAGCGCCACGGGGACCATCGTACTCGCCAGCGTGACGGCGACGAGCAGCTCGCCCACCAGGGTCTTCTCCCGTCGACTGAGGATTAGCGGAAGCAGGAGAGCCGCCAGCCCCAGGACGATCAGCGCCGCCAGCCGAGTGGACGTGCCGGCCAGAAACAGACCTAACGCGCCCGTCGGGAGTGCGATCGCGAGGAGCAACACGGTGCGACGCCACGCAGGGGCTGCCTGTTCGCGCCGGGCCCGCCCTCCGCGGCCGCCCGTGAGTATCATCAGCGGCTCGTGAAGGAGGAAGACGCAGACGATGGCGGCGAGGATCAGGAGAGACGACCAGCCCGGGCGCCCGAGGGCCAGCGCCGTGATCTGCGGAAAGGTGATCTGCGCGTAGGCGCCGTGCTCGCGCGGCAGGAGGGACGGGCCGCTCGGCTTACCCCCTTCGTTCACTCGCTCAGGCCCGGCTGCGCTCCAGCCACCGGCCGGCGTCGAGCGTGACTGCGTATCCCATTTGTCTTAGCTGCCAGGGCCCAGGACGCGGGCGAGGCCGACCGAAAGGTAGAGCGTTCGGGTCTTGATGGATTCGACGCCGCTGCTGGTCTCACTGACGTCGGTCAATCCGTAGGAGTAGAGCGCGTCGAGCAGTAGAGACGCGAAGCCGATGTCCAGCTCGACGCCACCGCCGAACACGAGTCCCGAATCGGCGCCCCGGGTCGCCGGACCCGTAGCGATTTCGCTGCAAGCGGTATTGCCTACGATCGCGGTCGAGGCTGTGCAGCTGGCCTCGAGGCCGAGAAACGCACCGACGGTGAGGTGTGGCGAAACCGTCCCTGGAATCTTGATCACGGCGAGCACCGGAAGCTCGACGTAGTCGACCTTCAGCGCGACGTTGCCGTCGCCCTCGCCGAAGCCCTTGCGAGTGAAGAGGATTTCCGTCTGCAGCGCCAGGTTGGACGCGATATCGACCGATAAGAGGATGCCGGCATGGAAACCGGCCCGAACCCCGACGTCTGGATCAAACAGCGATCCCTTGGCGTCGGCGTTCGCGAGGTTGAATCCCGCTCGGGTGCCGATGGCCAGCTGCTGGGCGTTGGATTCAGACGCGATGAGGCAAGCGGCCAGAAGCGGCAACAGGCCTAGGCGTGACGAGAGGTTCACCGATCAGTCGCGCAGCACGTCAGCAGAAGGAACCGCGGAAGCTCTTTCTTCCGTGGCGTTCGCGGCTCCTAATAACCGACCGCGATACGGTCGCGCAAGAGGGTGCGCGCTGCCGTGTGCCCCAGAACGGCTAGACCTTCCACTCCCCGATCAGCCGGCGCAGGTCGTCGGCGGCGGCGACCAACTGCGCCACCGAGGCGCTGATCTGTTCCGTCGTCGCCGATTGCTCCTGAACCGCTGCGCTGACGTCCTGGCTGCGGGCTGCGTGCGCCGTTGCCGTGGCCGTCACACTCTCGACATGGTTGGCCACTTCATCGAGTAGGTGGCGGCTGCGCTGCACCGTGGCCAATGCCTGATCGGTGGCGTGTGAGATGCGCTCCAAACCCGATCCGATCGTGTCGAGGGCGCCTTCCGCGGCGCGAGCCACCCCTTCGACCTGCACGACCCGCGCCTCGCCGTCCCGCATCTTAGCCACGGCCTTGGCGACCCAAGCTCGAAACCGGGACACCGTCTCTTCCACTTCCTTCGCCGCGCCGTCGGCGTCCGCGGCCAGCTTACGCACCTCCTCGGCCACGACGCTGAAGCCGCGCCCCTCGTGACCGGCGTGGGCCGCCTCAATCGCCGCGTTGAGCGACAACAAGTGAGTCTGCTCGGCGATCGACGTGATGCGCCTGACGAATCCGGCGATTCGATCGGAGGTGTCCTCGAGTCCTGCGATCTCTTCGGCCGACCGGTGGACGACCTCACGCAGCGTGAGCAGCAGATCGAGCGCCTGACGCACGGCGACACGGCTCTCCCCGGCCTCCTGCCGAATCGAATGACTGAGGTCGCGGTTCTTGCCGGCCTCGGTCTCGATCGAAGTGGTACCCTCGCGAAGTTCAACCACGGCGGCCGCCGTCTCGCTCAACGCCCGCGCCTGACGATCGGCGCCCTCGGAAATCTCCGACATCGCCAGCGCCACCTCGTGCGTGGAACCCGCCACCTGTTCAGAGATCGCGGAAAAGTCGGCGGCGGATGACGCCACCTGAGCGGCCGTGCTGGAAACCTGATCCGCAACGTTTCGCAGGCTGCCGGCCATCGTGTCGAAGGCCGTCGCCACTGCGGCGAACTCTCTGGGCATGGAGTTGTTGCCGATCTGCACTCTTAACTGGCCCGTCCCCAGTTCGTGAGCCGCCGAGACGAGCTGAGCCAGAGGTCGATCGATCGAGCGCGTGGTTACCAGTGCCAGCCAGGCAGCGAGCAGAAACGCCACCACCAGGATCGTGAGCAGGTAGTTGGAACGCTCCTCGGCCCGAGCCTGAAGCGATCCCGTGGAGCCTTCCAGCAGTCGGGTCTGGCGCTCGGCCAGCGCCGAAATCAGGCTTGCCACCTGTTCGGCCAGCGGGTGCGCTGCGTCGGCCAGCGTCCGAGCCTCGGAGCGGCGGCCGATGTCGTACAGCGCGTGTGCCCGGGCGAAATCCACCTCGAGCTGTGTGAGCGTCGCCGTGAGCTGTTCGATCTGCTGGGCTTCGCTGGCGCCGAGGCCCGGCAGCTCGCGATAACGCCGCGTCACCTCCTGGGTACGCCCCGCCAGCTCGGCGAAGCGACGCTTGGCGTCCTGGCTGCCGCTGGCCAGGTAACCTTCGCCGGCGAAGATCAGTTCCAGCACACTACGCTGGAGTTCGGTGCCGATTTCGGATAGACGCCGAACTCGGCTCATCCCGGCGTCGAAATCCCGCGACAGCCCATTCAGCGAGCTGATTCCCAGAAACCCTGCCGCCAGAAGACCCAACAGCAAGACGCTGAACGCGACCGCCTGACGCCCTCGTATCGTGTCTATCACGGGCCACCCTCCACGCTGATCAACTCGATCCGCTGGCCCGCGATCCTTCCCACCGCGTAGCTCTTCTGGACGGGGTCGCCGTTCGAATCGAAGGCGATCTCCCCGCCAACGCCGCTGAAAGCATCCCTGTCGCGCCCCACCTGCTCGAGATAGCCGCGGATGCCCTCTCGTGTGGCACCGGCCTCCCGCGCTGCCTGAGCCACGAGCATCGCGGCGTCGTAGGCGAGCGCGGCAAAGTGATCCGGCGGTTCGCCGTACGCCTGGCGGTACGCTTCCAGAAACTCACTCCCGGCTGAACCTGGAGTGTCGGGGTGATACAGCAGGCCCACGTACGTCCCCTCGAACACCGAATCCTGGCCGGTTAGCCCCAACAGGCCATCACCTCCCAGAAACGGCACGGCGATCCCGAGCCTCCGCGCTTGCCGGATGATCAGCCCCGCGCTGACGTCGAGGCCGGCAATGAAGATCAGGTTCGGTCGAGCCGCCTGGATTCCCAGAAGGTAGGCCTCGAAGTTTTGCGTCTGGCCCTCGATGTAGGGGTACTCCTCGAGGAGCGTACCGCCGCCCGCGACGAACGCTCGGCCAAATCCCTCGCGCAGGCCGCGGCCGTAAGGCTCGTTGGCGTAGAGGATCGCGGCGCGTGTGCCGAGTTCGCGCAGGGCGAACCGGGCGAGCGCACCTGAATTCACCTCGTCGCTGGACGACATACGGAAGATCCAGCGGCCCGCTTTGCTCACCTCGGGGCTGGTGGCGGTCGGCGAGACGGCCGGCAGGCCTTGATTGTAGATCGTGGCGGCCGCGAGCGTCGCGCCCGACGTCGCATGGCCGATCACCGCCACCAGCGCAGGATCGGCGAAGAAGCCGTCCGCGACGGCGACCGCGCGGCGTGGGTCGGCGCTGTCGCTGACCGCGACCAACTCCACCGGTCGCCCGCGAATACCCCCCCCCTCATTCAGTATATCCCGGGCCAGTTGGGCACCCCGGAGAGTCCGGGCTCCGATAAACTGTTCCAGCGGGGCGGCGACCCCCAGCCGCACCACCTCGGTGGCGGCGTCACCACCACCGCAGCCGTAACCCGCGTTGGCGAGCGCAGCCAGGGCGGCGATCGACGCCAGCCGGCCTAAAGATCGGTTCGAGATCATCGTTCGAAATGTGGTGGAGAAACGACGGGGGATTCGTCAGGGCTAAAATACGATACATCGGGCACTTAGCTGCCGTCAAGTGAGCGGTCGTGGCCGTTGTGGATCATAGGGTGATACAGGCCATCGTGGCGGCTGAATTCGCGGAGCTGGCCCGTCGGGACTCTCGGGAAGCGTCGAAACATCCTTTACCCCCCGGGTCGCCGCGGCGCGTGAATCACCGGCAAGACTCCGCTCGTAAGGTACCTTGAGCGGCGTAGTGGCGCCGATTCGACGCCGTCCCGTTCAGCCCGGAATACGCTGGCTTTGATGTCGTGCGCATGCTCATATTTCGAGCGCGGGGGAGCGCGCCGGATCGGCACACCGCAACACGGTAAGGAAAAAACTATGGGTGGCTTCAGCGGATTGTTTGGACTGCTTATGCTGATGGCCGACATCTGGGCGGTCGTCAACATCTTCCAAAGTCGTTCGTCCACGGGCGCGAAAGTCGCCTGGACGCTCCTGATCTTCCTCCTGCCGCTCTTGGGATTCGTCATCTGGCTGATGGCCGGGCCGCGCAGCGTGCGGGTCTGAGCCGGCGGCACGGCAGCCCCACTCCCGGTGGGTGACCCATTGACATAGCTTTGCGGTAAAGAGGGCCGGCCCGTTCTTGGTACGGATGCCGGTCGGGTCGCGGTGAAGTGAAGAACAGGCCCGGCGAAACCGGGAGGCAGACATGAAGCCGGAACGAGCGCAGGTGCTGACCCAGGGGCTCATCGCCGGATTCGTCGGGTACGCGTCGGTCGTCGTCTTTTTCGCCCTGGCGAATCTGATCGGCGGCCGCTCGCCCTTTCATACGGCAGCGGCGCTCGGCTCCTCGCTGTTCTACGGCCTTCAGGATCCATCGCTGCTGACGATCGAGCCCGGGCCCGTGCTCGCTTACAACGGCGTCCACTTGATCCTCTCTCTGGTCATCGGCACCATCGGTGCCTGGCTCATCTTCGAGATCGAGCGCCACCATTTCCTCTGGTACTTCGTCGCCTTCATCTTCCTGGCCGGCTTTATCTACAGCATGGTGGCCATCGGTATCGTCAGCGCCGAGATCGCCCATGTCCTGCCCTGGTGGTCGGTGCTCACCGCGAATCTGATCTGGGTGGGTTCGCTCGGACTCTACCTCTGGTTCCAGCATCGCGACCTGTTGGCCACGATCAAGCGCGAACAGGAACGGGGCACGTAGCGGAGTCGTCGGCGAGCCGGGCCGGCAAGACTTGTATCACAGGCCACATCGTTTCAAACAAACGTTCCCTCCGCTTTGGTACTTTTTTGCCGAAGGGGGCGATCAGTTTGACCTAACGGCGGTTCGCCCGGAGGTGCCGGCGACGGGCTGTGAGTGAGCCAAGTATTTACGAGTTCTCGACTTAACGAGTTCGGCGCCTGTTGGTACGGGTGATGCAGTGAATCCTTCCGCTTGACACCCCCTTTGCGGCCTTACGGGACGCTCGTCTTGCCCATCATCCCCGCCGTTTCCAATGGCCCGCCACCGGTTCTTTTAACCGTTTGTGGAGGCTTGTGGCATGCCCGGGAAAGTTGGAGTGGAAAAGGTGCGACTGGAGAAAGTTCTGCGGTACGCGGGGCTCGTACTCTGCTTCGTCCTCGGTTTTCTGGCGGCGCTGGGGGGTACGGCGATGGCGGCACAGCAGGAGGGCGGAGCGAACTACGCCGTGCTCTACGACGGTCTGAACGATTACGTCGACCTCAACGGTGTCATGCTGGGTGGGCCCGCTAGCGTGACGGTGGAGGCGTGGGTTCGGATCGACGCGCTGAACAAGGTGCATTACCTGGTCACGAATGCCGACAACGACTTCAACGATGGCTTCAGCCTGATCGTCGATCAGTCGGGTCGAGTCAACTTCGTGGCAGCGTCCGGTCTGTACGTGAAAGGGATCGCGCTCAGCGCCACGTTGCTCCAGGTGGGTCAGTGGCATCACGTGGCCGGTGTGTACGACGCGCAAAACGGCCAGGTCAAAGTGTACGTGGACGGTCTGGAGGAAACGGTCGTTCCGTACGCTGACGGCATCCGCTACCTGACCGCGCGTGATCTCAAGCTCGGATCACAGAACAAGGCGTACGAGCGTGCCGGTCGCTTCCTGAAGGGCGCTCTCGATGAGGTCCGCATCTGGAATGTAGCTCGCGCCGCCAATGACATCCTTGCCAGTATGAAGGTCGAGCTGAGCGGCACGGAGTCGGGTTTCGTCGGCTACTGGCAGAAGAATGAAGGGAGCGGGGTCAACGCGGCGGACATGGTCGGCGGCAACAACGGCCAGCTCAAGATGGGGCCACAGTGGATCGAGGCGCCATGGCGCGCGGTCTCCGAGCAGCAAATCGCCATCGACATCAAGCCGGGCGGCAACCACAACGTCGTGATGCTCACGCGTCGCACCGTACCCGTGGCCATGCTCTCGGCGGCGGACTTCGATGCGCTCTCCGAGATCGATCTC
>JBFJOD010000154.1:0-6790 GCA_041617795.1 Gemmatimonadota bacterium
CCCTCAACGTCTCGGTGGCCTGCGGCGTGATCCTGTCAGAAATCAAGCGCCAGAGGGAAAAGAGCGTTGCCACGATGCTGGCAAAGCCGAGCACCGTGCCACAAGCCAGCCCGAATGCCTTCGCATCGATCCTCATTGGAGCCCTCCTTTGCGACGGCGGATTAGCTCAAGATGCTAGCTGGAATGATGAAGCGATGCAATCAAATCGAGCGCCCGCTCAGCGGCTTTGAAAGGCGCGCTCGACCTTCCGCTCTGCGACGGCCGTTCCACCCTCCACCGCCACCAGCGTCAGACCCGCTTCCTTCGCAGCCCCCACATCCGTCTCTCGGGCATCGAATAGCACCAGTCGCCCGCCGGCCGCGACGCGTCGGGCCGCGGCGGCAACCAGCTCGCTGTCGCCGCCCGGGGCGATGGCCACACCGGGCAGCCGGTACTCGACGAGCGGGATGGTGCCGCCGGTCACCAGGCGGCTGATTCGATTTTCCAGTCTCGGTTCTTCCGGTGACGTCAGCAAAACGATGACTTCAAGATCTGGCGCGATTGAAACGATTCCGTTCGCGGCGTGGGCCAAGCGCTCATCAACGAGCAGGACAGCCTTTTGCCCGGCCAGCCCGGAGAGGGCGAGAATCTTGAGCGGCAACTCCCCGTCACGTAGCGGCTCTCGGCGCGGGCGCGTGGCGTTCGTATCCAGTCGCAGATCGGCCACACCGTCCGAAACCGGATAGTCGTGGCGGCAGTTCGGACAGCCCAGCCAGCCGTTTCGGACTCGGCGCTCGTTCACATCCTGAACGAGCAGCACTAGACCGTGCGCAGTACCGCAGCGAGGACAGCTAAGAAGGTCGGTCAGCTCAAAGAACACGTTCGAGCTCGGCCAACGCCCAGTTGTAGAGGATATCGCCCGCCAGCTTGATATCCTCCTTGCGCGAGTCCTCGTCGTGGCGATGGCTGATCCCTTTCAAACTCTGAATGAAGAACAGGCCAGCCGGCGCGACATGGGCGATGCTCATTGCATCGTGGGCGGCCATCGAAGTCATGCGCATGGTCTCCGCCCCGGCTTTACGGCTCTCCTCCTCCAAACGCCCCGTCACCTCGGGTGAAAGCGCCGTCGGGCGCACGTGTGAGAGCGGCACCAGGTCTAGCCCCACTCCCGGGGCGCGCGGTCCCGTCGTCGCCACCAACTCCTTCAGTCGGCGCGCAATCTCGTCCTGCTCACGGTCCGAAGGTGCCCGGTGCTCGATGATCGCCCAGGCTCGGCTCGGGATGACATTGGCGACGCCCGGCTCGGCACCCATCACTCCGCAGGTGATCACGCCGTTACCGACCCCGCGGACAAGTTGTGGCAGGCGCCCTACCAGTCCGGCGATCGGCACGAGGGCGTCCCGGCGTTCGCGCATCGGCGTGGTGCCGGCGTGATTCGCCTCGCCCTTGCTCTCGATTCGCCAGCGCCGCATGCCCGAGACATGCGTCACGATGCCGATGCGCTTGGCCGACTCGATCAGCCGTCGCCCCTGTTCGATATGAGCCTCGGCGTAGGCGGCGACCTGTAACGGTGGCTTGTACTTCAGCTTCGGCTCGAGCTCCCCAGTCTCGCTGCTACGCCGCAGCTTGCTCTGCAGACCACGTTCCGCCAGCACATCCGCCAGCATCACTCCGTCGCGGTCCGTCAGCAGTAGCTCTTCCGGCTTGACCTTTCCGGCGAATACGCGCGAGCCCCAGAGGCCGTTTCCGAATCGATAACCCTCTTCGTCGGCCCAGATAGCCACCGCCACCGGCGCGTTACGTTTCTTCTTCAGCACACCCTGCATGGCAAACAGGGCCGCCGCGACCCCCAGCGCACCGTCCAGCCAGCCCCCATTGGGAACCGTGTCGAGATGCGAGCCCATGACTACGTAGGGGCCCGGCCCATCACCGTTGATCAGGAAGGTGTTGCCCGCCTGATCCGCCACGGTGCGGATCCGCCGGCTGCGCGAAAAGACCGCCGCGGCCGCAGCATGTGCTTGCTGTTCCAAGTCCGTCAGGCCGAGGCGCGTCACACCTTCTTTCGTCGCGCTGATCTTCTTGAACTTCGCTAGATGTTTTTGGATCATCTCTTCATATATTCGCAGCGGTCAAACCAGGGCGGCAATCAGCCGACTCGTCCCCCGCCCCCGACGGGGTTTGCCCTGATCACGATTTCCTCCACAACCACCTCCGCAGGCTGCGAGATGGCAAAGCAGATGGCTTCAGCCACAGCAGCCGGCTTCAGCATCTGTGCGCGTGATGGCAGATCGGAGCGCCCCTCAGGATCGTACGGATCCCAAAGCGGAGTATCGATCGCCGAAGGCTCGATCCAGCTCACGCGCAGTCCCGAACCACGCAACTCCGCGACGAGCACCTCGTGCAACCCGCGCAGTCCGTACTTCGACGCCGAGTAGGCAGCATTACCCGGAAACGCTTGCCGACCCGCCACAGAGCCGACGTTGACCACGTGTCCGGAGCCACGCCCGAGCATTGTTGGCAGCCAGGCGCGTATCAGCGTGAAAGGCGCAACCAGATTCACGCTGACGATTCGCTCGAACTCCGACGGCTCTGTCTCTCTCGCGGGCGCGATCTGAAAGGCACCGGCGTTGTTTATCAGTACGTCGGGGCCATGCTCCCAACGATCAGCAGTCTCAGTCACTAACCTCTGGGCAAAACCCGCGGCCGTCACATCCCCAACCACCGGCCAAGCCCCCAACTCAGCGGCAAGTTCGGTCACGGCCCCGGCACGACGTCCGGTCAGCACCAGCTCGGCACCCGCTTGAGCTAGCCGGCGCGCCGTCGCTTGACCGACGCCCCCGGTGGCACCTGTGAGAACGACACGTCGCCCCGCCAGTTCGCCCGATCCGCCGCTCACGATTGGAAACTGTGAGAGGCCACAAGACGCAGAAACTCGTCCCGGGTCCGCTGATCGGTGCGAAACACACCCTGCACGGCACTTGTTATCGTCTTCGAGTTCTGCTTCTCAACACCTCGCATCATCATGCACAAGTGTGCCGCCTCGATGACGACCCCCACACCTTTCGGTTGTAGAACGGTCTGAATCGCACGGGCGATTTGGTCCGTTAGCCGCTCCTGTACCTGCAGGCGCCGCGCAAACACCTCCACGATCCGCGGCAACTTGCTGAAACCCAAGATCTTGCCGTTCGGGATGTAGGCGATGTGCGCCTTCCCGTAAAACGGCAGCAGGTGATGCTCGCACATCGAGTACAACTCGACGTCTTTGACGATCACCATCTCGTCATGTTCGGCGTCGAACACCCCGTCACCGACCACTTCTTCCACGCTCATTTCATAGCCGCGCGTCAGCCAGCGAAGCGACTCCGCAACTCGCTGCGGCGTCCGCCGCAAACCAGGCCGGTCCGGTTCCTCGCCCAGCAGCTGCAGCTGCGCCCGAATCAGTTCCTGCAAGCTCGAAGACTCTGGCAAGCGACCCCCTTCTTCACTCACCGCTGTACTCGACCAGGTTGCGCTCCGATTCCCATAACACCACCCGCTCGAGCATCCCGGACGGCAACGCCTCCGCCAGACGCCGCCAGATATGAACCGCGATGTTCTCGGCGGTCGGAATCACGCCCTCCAGCCACGCAACATCCACGTTCAGGTTGGCGTGGTCGACGTCCTTCAGCACCGTCTCGTGAACCAAATGTTTCAGTCGCTTCAAATCGAATACGTATCCCGTCCGCGGGTCGATTTCACCTTTGAGCGTGACTTCCACTCCGTAGTTGTGACCGTGCCCGTTGGGGTTGTTGCAGAGGCCATAGATCTCCCGGTTCTCCTGATCCGACAGGCGCGGGTTGTGGAGACGATGGCCGGCGCTGAAGTGCAGTCGCCGTGTTACACGCACAATAGGCATTTGTTAACTAACTCACAGAAAAGGAGGCCACTACCTCACGGCGTCCCGATGGAATGCAGCTAGGAGCGAAAAGAATCGACGTAACTTAGACCAATGCGGCCGATATTTCCAGTTGGGGGCCGCCGCCCCCGCCCTTGGTATGTTTCAATACAAAAAATCGGCCCCTGGTTCACAGAGGCCGATTTGGCGACGGGAGCCACAGGGCATTCAATGAAGCCCTACTGCAACCTTGAGTACCCTCCCCTCAACGTTCCGTCTTCCCGAAAGGGCATGACGTCGGTCGAAGAAGTCGGGCCCGTTCATTCTCGTGTTGGCTCAAGAATGGGTCGCTGCGGCCCAATCGCTTGCCTTCATTCTAATGACACTCTCAACAAACGTCAATTGAACAAATACCGAAGAATTGCACTACACGATCACTTCAATTCCCACCATCAGCAGTGTACCGAACAAGAACATCAGCGTGTTGGCTACCCGGCCCTTCGCCTGACCTTCAGGTAACAGGTCAGCGGCGCCGACATAAAGGAAGGACCCGCCGGCCAGTGCCAGGAGAATCCCCAACATTTCGTTGGACACGTTTCGCAGCGTCACGTAGCTCGCAATGACCGCGATGGGCGTTACCATCGCCAGGGCTGTGGTGACCAGCGCGGCGCGGGGACCCGGCACCCCGGAGTGATAAAGCGCCGACATCGCGGCGATGCCCACGGGCAGCTTGTGAACGACGACCAGCATGGCGGTGATTGTCCCCAGTAGCGCGCCGGCGGACAAACCGGCGCCAACGGATATGCCGTCGACCACCGAATGGACCCCGAGGCCCAGCACCACAAGGAAGCCGACTGCCCCGCCGTGTTCGTGACCACCCGCGTGAGGGTCGTCTATCGGGGCATCACCGCGGGGGTGTACGTGGGGAACGAAGTGAGCTTCGAGCAGGTAAAACGCAAAAAAGCTAGCTAGCGTCCAGGCCAGCGCGCGATCGGCGCCGACCAGTTCGCTGGCACGGCCAATCAAGTGCAGAAGTGCGCCGGAAACGAGGAGTCCGGCAGCGAAGGCGATCAGTTCAGCGGTATGGCGAACCGCCCAACTCTCAAAGCGGCGAATCGTCCACACACCTGCCAGCATCCCCAACCCCGTGATCGCTGCGAACGCGACGGCGACCAAGGGTGACGCCGGCCCCGACGGTAGATCGGCCAGCTGGATGAACGTCGCGAAAGAGGCAAACGCGGGAGTGTTCAAGTTGTCAGGCTCCGTGCCGGTTCGAGTTGGCCCCTGGCCGACGGCCGGCCAAAGATACGCGAGCTGGAGGAGCAGCAGCAACCGTGTGCTTGACAGGTCATCCAGGCACGGGCAGCTTGCGGAGTCATGTTGAACGTGTTCTTAATGCGCCGCTTATTCGCGCTGCAACTTCTGGTTGTCATCCCTGCGGTTTTTGGGGCTCGCATCGGTCTGGATGCACCCTGGAAACTCAACCCCGACGACCACATCGAGGCCGAGCACTGTAGCGACTGCTGTGCCAAGGCCCATGACCACACGCTCTGCGCCCTTCTGTTTCACAGCCCCTGGTCCGCCGACGCCTTCAGCGCGCGTCCTGCCTTTACGGCGCCACCGGCCCGATCCCTCCCCAATGGCGAGAGTCACCGCCAGGACGCGGGACCGCTCAACCTCCAGGTAGCCCGCAGCCCGCCTCACCAGCCTGACCACGAATCTCGTTAGGCGTTAGCCGCAAAAAACCAAGTTGTGGCTTTGGCTCCCTGCCTGGAACGGCAGGGCCAGTATCTATCACCAAAACCGGTAGTGAATCATGCGGACAAGACGACTTCCTTTGCTGACACTCGTGCTCGCCGCCATGACCGTCGCACCCGTCGGACTTGCAGCCCAACAGACCGAGGCTGACAGCTTGCGAGCCAAGACCGACAGCCTCGAAGCCCGCATTCTCGAGTTGGAAGCTCGTCTCGACAGTCTGTTAGCGGCGCTGGCGCGAGGGCAGGCGACCGACAGCGCCGCGCGCAGAGCGGCCACCGACCTCGAGGCGCTTCGCGCCTTAGCGCGGGCCGCGGCGGGCGGCGAGCAGCCGCAGGACACCGCCGGCCAGGCCGGTCGCACGCGCAACCTCAACGTGTTGAACCCAGAGATCAGTGCGACCGGCGATGTGGTCGGTACTTTTCGCGCTCCGGCCGGAGAGGACAACGAGGTCAGCGCGCTGCCGCGGGAGTTCGAGTTCTCGTTTCAGTCAGCGCTCGACCCGTACACGCGGACCAAGATCTTCGTCACGTACGAACAAGAGCTGGAGATCGCCGGGTCGCCGATTGCGGAGGACGATGCCGGGGGCATCGAGCTCGGCCACGGCGCGGGCTCCGTCGCGATCGAGGAAGGTTACCTGTACTGGGTGGGATTGCCGGCCCGGCTGGGGCTCAAGGCCGGCGTGTTTCGCCAGGAGATCGGACTGTACAACCGCTGGCACACCCACGCCCTCCTCGAAGTTGATCGGCCTTTGCCCAGCGTGGCGTTCCTGGGAGACGATGGTCTGATTCAGGCTGGTGCCGCGCTCACGCTGCCGACCCTCAGCACGGGGGCGGGTACTCACACGGGAACGCTCGAGCTGACCCGGGCGGAGAACGAAGCGCTATTCGCGGGAAGCAACGAAATCAGCTTTCTCGGCAATCTTCGTAGCTTTTGGGACCTGAGTCCCAGCAGCTACCTGCAATTCGGCGTTTCCGGCATCTACGGCGAAAACGACGAGGAATCCCTGGTCTCGCGACTTTTGCAGCTGGACATCTCTTATCGCTGGCGCCCCCCGGGCCGTGCGCTGTACCGGGACTTCAGCGTCAAAGGCGAGTGGTATTTCGCCAGGCAAGACTTCGGCCTCAGCAAACTGACGGGCGATGGCGGTTACCTGCAGACAAATCTCCGGCTCAACCGTCG